>NZ_AKZI01000103.1 GCF_000293785.1 Rhodovulum sp. PH10
ATCACAACCGATTCCCGAGACTCAACAACTTCTCGGATCGGCTCTCAGTTCGATCGGTAACATGGCCCTGAAGCTGGAAGAAGCCGGCGTCGATGCCCTGGTCTTTTTCAATCGGTTCTACCAGCCCGATATAGATCTTTTGCGCCTCCAGGTTCTCGACGACCTCAACCTCAGCGAGCCGAATTAAGCGCGCCTGCCACTGCTTTGGCTGGCCGTTCTCGCCGGCCGCACCAAGGCGTCGCTCGCCGCCAGTTCCGGCGTCACCCGTTCAGACGAGGTGGCGAAATGCCTGCTGGTCGGGGCCGACGTCGTCATGACTACCTCGGCGCTATTGCGCCCATGCCCCTCTCCAGTGAGTCGGTTGGCGCGCTGGCGACGGCGCTGGCCAAGGCCCAGATCGAGCTCGCCAAGGCCGAGAAGTTGCTGGTCGGCTCGATCCCGGTGACCGGCGACGGCAAGGTGAGCGCAATTCCGCTACGCCCCGCTGTCCATCGGCATCGATCTTGTCCGCAAGACGCTGGGCCGGAACGAGATCGCCGTGGTGCAGAGGACCGCAAGCGATGCGGCTGTCGGCGTCATCACGCTGACGACGACGCTCGCCCACGACGCAAGAAATCGTGTTGTCATCGCCGGGGGGTGGGTCGCGCGCCAGCGCCAACGCGCCATAGTCATGGAGAGACGTGGTCACCCTCGGAAATCCCGATCGCATTCAGAGCGCTGGCTGTGTTGGACGACAGACAACTACAGCGGCCGGCGGTGAGCAAGAAATTGAGCTGTGCGGCGAGCCCAGCCCTCGCGGGCAAGGAGCGCAGCCGCGATGCGTCCGATGTGGCCAATCCCGAGACAGACTGCCCACAAATCCGACGCCGCGCTGCCGAATTGCGCCTTGTAGGGCTGATCGCCGATCGTCAAATCGATACCCCGCTCTCCGCGGCGAAGGCAGTCGAGCACGATGTCCTCGATCAGCAAAAGGCCGACCGACTCGTTCCGGAAGCCCGTGTCGAAGCCGCTCAGCAGCAGGTGGAAGGCGCCGCCGACGACGATCCCGAAGCCGGCCGCGATGGTGCGGTCGCCAAGACTCATGACGTAGGCACGCGCCGGCGGTGTCTTGCCGCCGATCTCCCGGTAGAACGCCGCGTAAGCCGGCTGGGCGAGCAGGTCGACGATCCGGCGGGCCTGGAAGCGCTCGCGCCGGAACGCGCCGACGGCCTCGATCGCCGCGGTGATCCGCTCGCCGTCGCTCAGCATCCGCGTCTCCAGCCGTCCCTGTCTGGCGAGCTTCCGGCGCTTGCCGTCCAGGGTGCTGCCGCGGCATTTCCCGTGGGTACGGGTGCGCCACGCCGCGCGCGATCCGCCCGGATCGAGGAAATGAGCGTGCACCGGCATGGCCGACGCGAGGATGTCGCCGAGCAGCCCGAACGTCGCGAGCGCCGCATCGGGCACCTTGCTGACGAGGACGAGATCAACGCCGTGCAGCGCGGCGCGCACCCGCGCCGTCACGGCCCGGGTTGAGACGAAGGGCGCAAACGCCGGATCGACGACCGCGGCGCAGTAGTCGGAGACGCCGAGATCGGCGAACCGGGCGACGCGCAGACCGAGATGGCGCCGCACTACGAGCGGCAGGACGACGACGAGCCGGCGCGAGCGTCGCTCGCGCAGCGTGACGATCAGGGGACGCGCCGCGGCGGCCGGGACCAGCCGCCCGTACAGGCCGTCGAGCCAGACCGGCGACTGGAACGCCGTCGCGGCCGCCCGGTCGAACAGCGCCCGGTACTCCACCGAAAGGAAATCGAACTCCGGTGTCGCCTCGACGACGACATCGTCGTCGGTTTCGACGTGTCCGGTCTGCGAAGGCGAAACGAGGAGGCCGGACATCGCGGCATTTGCTTCCGGAGTTCGGATCGTGGCGGGAGCGACAGGCCACCCGCGGAGGCCGAGCTCGATCATGGTTTCGAATTGCTACCGGAGGATGTGCGCCGGGACAACAGTATGACCAAGAAAACCACGTCAGCGACGGACCGCGATCAGGGATTTGGTGAACAAGGCGACTCGTTCGCGCACGATCTCGGAATCCGGAAACAGGCTGCGCATGGCGTCGAAGGTGAGAAGCCGTGCATCGTCGAGGATGCCATAGGCCTGGTCGATGTCGGCGGCGCGGGGATAGAAGCCGCAGGCGCGGCGCTGGACTATCGACAGCCGCCACGGCTCCGGCAGCCACTGGATGAACGGGAGACGGAAATGCGGCTCGACCGGAAACCAGTAGTTCGGCGTCTGGACGAAGTGGCGTGGTGCGACACGCCTGATCTCGGCCGCCATGCGCTTCTGGTCCGTCCAGGTGCCGACATGCTCGATGACCGAGTTCGAATAGACGAGGTCGAAGCTGTCGTCGGCGAACAGCGTCAGGGCGCGCGCATCGGCGGCCACCGAGGTGAACCGCGGATCGTCGACCGGCACCGCCTCGAGATTGGACAGCGTGATCTGCAGCGCCATCCCGGCCCACAGATCGGCGAACGCGGCCCAGTGCTCCAGCCGCCCGCCGACGTCGAGAATGCGGCACGAGCCGCGTGCCGCCAGCACCTCGTCGGCCATCGCGAGAAACGAAGCAAACCTCCGGCGGCGAAATTCGTTCTTGTAGACGGCGTCGGGCTCGACGGAGAGAAACATTGTTGCCTCGTGCGGTGGCCTCGGTCGCGAACCGGCTCGAGGGGCGGGCGAAACTGGACAGTTCGGCTCTATACGCGGAGAATAGGCGTTGTCGTCAAGGCGCCCGCTCCGTGATACAGCACGTCCGCCGGCCCGCAACGCTCTCTTTCTCATGGACGAGTTTCCCTGCTTTTAACGATGAGCCTCGACACGCGTAACATTCTCGGCGTGGACGTTCTGTCCGTGACCGCGCCCGACGCCTTGCGCGCGATCGATGCCGCATTCGATGGCGGCGCGCCCGTGCTGGTCGAGTTTCTCAACTCGAATGTTTCAAACCTGGCGGAAGAGAACCGAGGGTTGAGCGAGGCCCTGAACGCCGGAATCGTTCTAAACGACGGCATCGGCGTCGATCTCGCCTCGAAGCTGCTCTACGGCCGTTTCTTCCCCGAAAATCTCAACGGCACCGACTTCGTGCCGTGGTTTCTCGCCCACACGACCCACCGTTTCCGCATCTATCTGATCGGAGCCGGCACCGGCGTCGCGGCGCGGGCCGCCGAGTCGCTGCGCCGAGTGGCGCCCCGGCACACCTATCTCGGCGCCCGCGACGGCTTCTTTTCCGCCGACGAGCAGGCCGCGGTCGCCGCAGCGGTCCGGGCCACCGGTGCCGACCTCGTGCTGGTCGGGATGGGCACGCCGAACCAGGAGATCTGGGCGCACACGCATCTGATGACGCCGGACGGGCCGTCGGTGTTCTGCGTCGGCGGGCTGTTCGATTTCGTCGCCAAGAACAAGCCGCGCGCCTACCAGTGGGTCCGGCAGATCCGCTGCGAGTGGCTGTTCCGTCTGGTCGTCGAGCCCAGGCGTCTGTGGTGGCGTTATCTCGTCGGCACCATGGTCTTCATTGTGCGCCTGTTCCGCGCCCGCTTCTCGTCCTGATGAGAGCGAGCAGGCCGAAGCGCCAGGCGACGGCGAGCCCGGCGATCGCGAACAGGGCCGCGTCCGCGGCGAGGGCCCACCGGGTCGCGCCCAGCAGCCATTCGACACCGCGGCTGGCGGCGACGAACGTCGCCGCGACGATCGTCATCCCGATCAGCGGTCCCGGCTCGACCGGGAACCGGTAGAGCCTCCGGCCCCGCACCGCCACGACCGCGCAGGCCGCCGCATGTGCGACCATCAGCGCCAGGGCGCCGCCGAACGCGCCCTGCGAGGGCACCAGCATGACGCCGAGCAGCACCGAGACGACCACGAAGTTGACCGAGGCGATCAGGTCCAGCACGGTCGCGTCGGCGAAGTAGATCACCTGGCCGAAATAGAAGCTGCGCAGCATCATGAAGCCGAAGGCGAGCGCGAACGGCGTGACGATCTCGTAGGCCGGCCCGGCGAAGGCGTCGCCGAGCACCAGCTCGGCGAGCGGATGACCGAACACGACGAAGAACGCCGCACCGAGCGTCGCCGCCGCGACGCAGGCCGTGAAGGCCTGCCGCATGATCGCCCGCGAGTCGTCGTGCCGGCCCTCGTCGGCGTGCTGCTTGGCGACCGTGATCAGCGCCAGCGCGATCGCCTCGCCGACCACCATGAAGCTCTGCCGCATCAGATCGGCGATGACGCCGTAGGGCCCGAGAACCGCGTTGCCGGCGTACCAGGCGATCAGCAGCCGGTCGGCGGTCTGGCCGAGCGCCAGCACGCCGAACGAGAAGATCAGCGGCCAGCCGTAGCGCACCAGCTGCAGCGCCGCCTCCTGGTCCGGCCGCGCCCGGCGGATGTCGCGCAGCGCCACCAGGCACGGCACGGCGGCGGCGATGTGCCCGGCCGCCACCGCCAGCGCGAGCGTGACGGCGGAGGGCGACAGCGCCAGCGCGACCCAGCCGCCGGCGAGCACGAAGACGGCGCGGCAGACCATGGCGACCGACACGGTGCCGGACTGCAGGCGGGTGCGGCTCACCTCGAGCGCGGCCTCGTAGATCGCCATGGCGCCGAACAGCGCGGCGAGCGCCGCCGTGAAGGCGAGGCTCCAGCCGGCCAGCGGCGCGATGATGAACAGGATCAGCGTGGTGGCGGCGACGGCGGCGATCACGAGGCGCGCATAGGTGGCGATGTAGCCGGGCGCCGTGGCCGCCCGGTAGCCGCCGAAATAGGCGAACTTCATCCACTGGGCGGCGAAGCCGTAGGCGATGATCGCCCAGGCGAAAATCAGGATGTAGACGCCGTACTCGGCCGGTCCGAGCACACGGGCGAACAGCGCGACC
The DNA here is from genome assembly GCF_000293785.1 of Rhodovulum sp. PH10. GTDB lineage: Bacteria > Pseudomonadota > Alphaproteobacteria > Rhizobiales > Xanthobacteraceae > Rhodoplanes. The sequence continues at coordinate 4,890 of NZ_AKZI01000103.1, forward strand.
GAGGCGAGATTGCCGGCCGCCGACACCACGCGGGAGCCGAGATAGAGGACGAGATCGGGCGGTCTCATGGATCGTCGGACATCCGGTCGGGCGGATCCGGCCTGGAGGATCCGGGCCCTTCGCGGACGCTTCGATTGCGTCGTCGCGTCCGTTGCGGCTATTTAGGCGCGCTGGGAGATCGGGCGCGGGGACGGGATTGGATCACGATTGATGCCGCTTCGACAAGGAGAACCGCTGCGTGTCCTGCAAATCCTCCACACCGACGAGCGTGGCGGCATCCTGACGCTCGCGTCCGCGCTGGAGCGCGGGCTGGCCGCTCACGGAATCGGCGTCGACACCGAGATCCTGTTTTCCCGGCCCGGCCTCGGCGCCGTGGCGAAAGCCCGCGCCGCCGCCGCCATGGCGGCCCGGCTGCGGCGCGACGACCACGACGCGGTCATTGCCTATCAGGCGACCGCGTCGATCCTGGTCGGCCTGTTCGCCGGTCGCCGCGGTGGCCGGCGGATCGTCCACCAGACCGCCATCCCGGGAGCGACCGCGCGGCCGCTGCGGATCGCCGACATGCTGGTCGGCACCGCCGGCCGTTACGACGCCAACATCGCCAACACGGTGTTCACGCGCGACGAGTTCCGTGCCTATCCGGCGCGTTACCGCCGGTCGCTGATCCTCATCGAGCACGGCGTCGAGCCGCTCCGGCCGGTGAGCGACCGGGCGACGACGCGGCGTCGCTTCGGCCTGCCGCTCGAGGCGCCCGTCGTGCTGACGGTCGGCCGCCCGACGCCGCAGAAGAACCAGGGTGTGCTGATCGAGGCGCTGCCCGGCCTCGGCGATGCCGTGCTGGCGGTCGCCGGCGCCGGCAGCGACGAGACCGCGCTGCGCGCCGCCGCGGCGCTCGGCGTCGGCTCGCGCGTCCGCTTCCTCGGGGCGCTGGCGCCGGAAGACGTCGCCGACCTTTACGGCGCCTGCGACCTGTTCGCCTTCCCGTCGGTGTGGGAGACGTTCGGGCTCGCCGCCGTCGAGGCCGCCATGGCCGGGTGCCCCATGGTGGTCTCCGACCTGCCGGTGCTGCGCGAGGTGTTGGGCCAGCCGGCCGCGCCGGTCGTCCACCTGCCGCCGTTCGACGTCGCCGCCTGGACCGCGGCGATCCGGACCGGGCTTGCGGCGCCGCCGCCGCGCGCCGCCCGCGATGCCTTCGCGGCGGCGCTGTGCCGGCGCTACAGCCCGGCCGACATGATCCGCCGCTACGTCGCGCTGCTGCGGACCGGCCGGGCCGACCTCGCTGCCGTGCCGGCGATCGAGCCGGAGACGACGCCGTGAGGACGGTCCTGCGCCGGCTCGTCGCTGCCGCTGCCTCCGTGGCCGTCGCCGTGTTCGCGCTCGGGGCGGCCGCTGCGGCCGAGGACGCGCCGTTCCGCCGCGGCGTCAGCCTGCAGGCGTTCACGTTTCCGGCGGTCGTCGGCGGCGGTTACGCGGCGCAGGCCTATCCGGGCGCCGACGCGACGGCGGTCCGCTTCGCCGTCGCCGGGCTGCGCGGCCTCGGTCTCGACCATGTCCGCCTGCCGGTCGATATCGGCCCGCTGCTGCGCGACGATCCCGCCGGCCGGCGGCGGCGCGCGCTTCTCGATGCCGTGCGGCCGCTGATCGGCCGCCTGCACGCCGACGGGCTCGGCGTCATCGTCACGCTGGTCGCCCCGGGCCTCGGCGGTGCGATTCCCGAGGCTTGGCTCGACGGGCCGGACGGGCCGCGCTTCCTGCGCTATGCGACAATCGCCGAGACGCTCGCCGCGGCGCTCGACGACCTCGGCGGCGCGCCGCTGGCACTGGAGCCGATGAACGAGCCGCAGCGCGCCTGCCGGCGCACCGACGGTCCCGACTGGGCCGTCCACCAGCCGATCCTGCTCGCGCGCCTGCGGGCGGCGGCGCCGCGGCTGTGGCTTGGCGTCACCGGCGGCTGCTGGTCGAAGGTCGAGGGGCTGGATTCGGTCGACGCCGCGCTGCTGCGCGACCCGCGGACCTTCCTGTCGGTGCACTTCTACGACCCGTTCCTGTTCACCCACCAGGGCACCGACTGGGCCCTCGACATCATGCCGCTGGTGACCGGCCTGTCCTATCCGCCGCGCGCCGAGCAGGTGCCGGAGGCGCTGGCCGCCGCCCGCGACAAGGCGGGCCGGGCCGCCTGGCCCGAGGGCGTGCGGCGGGAGCGGCTGGCCCGGGCGGAGGCGTCGCTGCGCCATTACCTCACCACCGATCCGCGCCCGGCCTTGCGCGAAACATTCGCGGATCTGCGGCGGCGGGCCTCCGGGCTCGAGATCGCAGCGGGCCGGATCGTCGTCACCGAGTTCGGCGCGACCCGGACACCGGATCGAGATGCCTCCCGCGCACGTTGGTTGCAGGAGGTGTCCGGGATGATCTCGGCGGAAGGCTGGGGCTGGACCCTGTGGGTGCTGCGCGAGGGGCCGTTCGGGCTCGACCGGCCGGACGGTCGTCTCGATCGATCACTTTTGCAGGCCCTGGGCCTTCGGGCGCCAAACGGTTCCTTTCCGTAAACACGTTTGTGGCATTGAAGTTACGAGCAGGCGCGGGCGACGCTCCCGCGAAGTCGATACCAGGCAGAGGGATGCACGGCGGGACGTGGTGTCCCGTTCCGGTGCACCAACGGTGCGGAGGGGACGCCCGCGCGGCTCGCCGATCCGGCCCAGAGGGTCAGTATGTTCGTTCTTCGCCCTGACGACACACCAACCGCGGGCCGCCGGAGCGCCCCCGGCCCGGCGGCCGCCTCGGCTGCCGCGGCCGCGTCTGCCGCCGCGGCTGCTCCGGCCATGCCCGCAGGGCCGGGCATGGCGGCCGGACCGGCTGCTGCGTCGCCGCTGCGACCGGTCTGGATGGGGCTGGCGGTCAGCGTGCGCCGCAATCTGCCGCTCGTCGGCGCGACGGTGCTGCTCTGCATCGGCTTGACGGTGCTCTACCTAGTTGTCGTTCCGCCGACCTTCGTCGCCACCGGGCGCATCCTGCTGCAGCCGTCGGAGCCGCGGGTGGCGTCCAACGCCCAGGCGAACCGCAGCGGACGCGAAACCGCCGCCATGGAGGCGGAGAGTCAGGTGCACCTCCTCACCTCGCGCGCCGTGCTCGACCGCGTCATCGCCGCCGAGAACCTCGACACCAATCCGCTGTTCGGGGCCAAGCCGCGCGGCATCCTGTCCCGCATCCTCGGCTTCGGCCGCGTCGACGATCCGCAGGCGCTGGCGCTGCGCGAGCTGGAACGCTCGATCTCGGTCGGCCGCCTGCAGAACTCCTTCGTGATGACGGTCGGCGTCCGCAGCGAGAACCGCGAACTCGCGGTGCGGCTCGCCGACGCGATCATGACCAACTACATCGCCGAGGAGGCCAAGGCCCGGGCCGGCACCGCCGGCCGCGCCGGCACCTCGGCGGAGCGCCGGCTCGGCGAGCTGCGCGCCCGTGTGCGCGATGCGGAGGAGCGCGTCGAGCGCTACCGGCGGGACCACGGCATCGTCACCACCGGCGGCCAGCCGCTGCTCGAGCAGCAGATCGCCCAGCTGTCGACCGAGCTGAGCGAGTCGAACGCCAAGACGGAGCAGCTGAAATCGACGCTCGCGCAGATCCAGCGGGTGCAGAGCGGCGCCTCCGATCTCGACGCGCTGCCCGAGGCGTTGCGCACCGGGACGATCGAGACCCTGCGCTCGCGCCTCGCCCTCTCCCGCCAGAACGTCGCCAATGTCGACGCGACGCTCGGGCCGCGCCATCCGCAGCGCCGGGTCGTCGACGCCGAGGTGAACGAGGCGCGGCAGCTCGTCGACCAGGAGCTCGCCAACATCGTGACCGCGACGACGTCCGAGCTGGAGCGGGCCCGGACGGTCGCGGCCAGCGCGCGGATGCGGCTCTCCGGGCTGGAGAGCGATCTCGCCAAGTACAACGACGCCGCGGTCGGGTTGCGCGAGCTGACCCGCGAGGTCGATGCCGACCGGGCGATCTACGAATCCGTGCTCGCCCGCTCGCGCGAGCTGAACGAGGAAGGGCGGCTCGAGGAGGAGCCCGCCCGGATCATCAGCAAGGCGACGCGGCCGCTCGATCCGGTCGGACCGCCGCCGCTGCTGTTGCTCGCCGCCGCCCTGCTGCTGGGGCTCGGGCTCGGCTCGGCGCTCGCCTGGCTGCGCGATCAGCTTCGCGCCGGCGCGCGGTCGTGACGGCGTCGGACACGCTCTCCGTTCCGACGTCGGTCGAGACGCAATCCGGACGCTCGACGTCGTCCGCAGCCGCCATCGCCATCGTGATCGCGGCGCTGACGTTCAATCAGGTCCTCGCCTTCGTCAACGCGTCGATCACGCCGGTCACGCCGCTCTATGTCATGGCCGCCGAGGTGCTGATCCTGGCCGCCGCCGCCTCGCTGGTGTGGAACCGCAGCGAGAGCCTTTACCCGCTCTCCGTCGCGCTGGCCGCCTGGCTGGTGTTCGCCATGACGATGCGGTTCCAGCTCGATCCCAAGGTGCTGCGCGACGCCTTCATTCCGGTGCTGTTCTATTTCCTCGGCCGGCGCTGCGGCACGCCGGAGGTCTGCGATCGCCTGGTCGCCCTCTCGATCGCGGTCGTCGGCGCCTTCGCAGTCATCGAGTGGGCCTTCCTCGACACCTACATCCGCTGGGTCGACATCCTCGGCTACTATCTCGCCAAGGGGAGCACCGAGGTGCTGCCGGGCGGGGACGGGCCGGGCCTGTTCACCAGCGGCATCCGGTTCGAGGGGCGCACGCTGCTGCCGTTCCTCGGCGAGCACCGGGTCTCGTCGGTCTTTCTCGAGCCGGTCTCGCTGGGCAATTTCGGGGCGATCGCGTTCGCCTGGCTGCTCCTGCGGTGTCGCGCCTATGGCTGGGCCTTTTTCGGCTGGAGCGCGCTGGTCCTGGTCATCCTGATCCTCGGCGATGCGCGTTTCGGCATCTATCTGTGCGCCGGCGCGGCGGCGATCTATCTGGTGGCCCCGCTGGTGCGGCCGGGCCTCGTCTTCGTCGTGCCGTTCGTGCTGGTGGTGGGGCTGATCGCCTATGCGAGCGCGCTCAGCGGGGTGGCCTGGGACAACACGCTGACCGGCCGTTTTCTGCTGTCCGGCCAGCTCCTGCTGACCCTCGACGGCTGGCAGTCGCTGGGGCTGGCGCCGACCGACGTCAATTTCGTCGACTCCGGCTACGCCACCGTGCTGTCGCAGTTCGGGCTGTTCGGCGCCGCCGGCCTGTGGGCCACCTACGTGTTCGGCACCCCCGCCGCCACCCCGGCGGCGCGGCGGTTCAAGCTGTTCGTCTGCTTCTACCTGATCCTGCTCTTGTCGATCAGCACGTCGTTTTCGACGATCAAGACAGCTGCGCTTCTCTGGTTCTTGGCCGGTGCTGCCGCGGAGGATCCTCCTGTCGAGCCAGGAGAGCAGTGCTTCACGGCCGGCCCGCCTCGAGGTGGCAGCTCTCCCCAGCACACTGCGCTTGCGTGAACGTACTCGTTAGAGCGTTTTCCACTTACTTTGGCGCAGGCCGATAGCCTGCGTGAATGAAGAAATTTGTGCATTCCCGCGGATCGACGGAGCGCAGGATCGCCCGGATCCGGCGCTGTAGCGGTCTCTGCCTAACAGAAGAGTCCTTGGTCGGATTCCCTTTTTCGGGCT
>NZ_AKZI01000104.1 GCF_000293785.1 Rhodovulum sp. PH10
CCAGCCGGGAATCCCGCCTCGGGAATCAATCAGCCGAATCCGGTATCACCCCCGCCCGCCGGTCAGCCCGAGCCAGCGCAACAGCCCGTAGACCGCTGCCGAAGACAGCAGCGCCACCACCACCCCGTCCCAGAAACCGGCGTGGTTTTCCGCGTAGGGCATGCCCGGAAGATTCATGCCGAAGAAGCCGGCAATCAGGGTCGGCGGCAAAAACAGGATCGTGACGATCGACAGCACGCGAAGGTTTCGGTTGGTCTCCTCGGCGACCTGGCCGGAAATCTCGTCCTGCAGCATGCGGGCGCGCTCGCGCAACGCCTCGATCTCCTGGTCGAGCCCGTCGAGCCGCTGCGAGAGCCGGGCGCTGTCGAGCGCGAGCGCCGGACCGAGCTCGTCGGGCTCCTGCGCCTCCAGCCGGTGGAACAGCACGCGCAGGCCGGTGAGCTGGCGATGCAGCCGCACCGTCGTGCGGCGAAACACGCCGAGCGACTGGCGGTCATCGGAGCGGCCGCCGTCGAGGATGCGCTCCTCGATGCGGTCCATGTGCAGCGCGATGTCGTCGGCGAGCCGGTCGATCGCCGCGGCGACCTGGTCGACGATCAGCTCGAGCAGGGCCGCGGTGGACGAAACCTTCTGGCCGCGCCGCAGCGTCCAGCGCACCGCGTCGACCGCATTGAGCGGGCGGCGGCGGGCGCTCACCAAAAGGCGGTCGGTCATCGCGAAGTGCAGGAGCGCGATGTCGTCGGTGACGCCCTCGAAGGTGCGCGACAGGTCGGCGATCACGCCATAGACGCAGCCGGTCTCGGCCTGGAGCTGCTGGTGGGTGTCGGGCCCGACCAGAGCCTCCACCGCCTCCGGCGGAAACGCCAGGGTTTTCAGGAAGGCGTTGCAGCGGGTGTCGGCGAGATTGAAGTGCAGCCAGAGAAAACCGTCGTCGCCACCGGCGTCGACCGGCGCCTCGGCGTCGATCTCCTCGGCACGGCCGTCCGGGGCGATGCGAAAGCCCCACACCAGCCCGGGCAGCGGCAGCGACCCGGGCGGCGGATCGGGGGCGAGCACGCCGGCGCCGGGGCTTTACTGCGCGGCGTCCTTGGCGGCGCGCGCCTCGGCGGCGGTCTCGGCGTCGTCGACCGTCTTGAGCGCGGCCGGATGCGGCATCGACATGATGTTGTAGCCGGAATCGACGAAGTGAATGTCGCCGGTCACCCCACTCGACAGGTCGGAGAGGAGATAGAGCGCGGCGCCGCCGACCTCCTCGATCGACACCGTGCGGCGCAGCGGCGCGTGGCGCTGCTGGAAGTTGAACATCAACCGCGCATCGGCGATCCCGGCGCCCGCGAGCGTGCGCACCGGGCCGGCCGAGATCGCGTTGACGCGCACCCCGCGCGGGCCGAAATCGGCGGCGAGATAGCGCACCGACGCTTCGAGCGCGGCCTTGGCGACGCCCATCACGTTGTAGTTCGGCATCACCCGGGTGGAGCCGCCATAGGTCAGCGTCACCATCGCGCCGCCGTGCGTCATCAGCGCCGCGGCGCGCTTGGCCACCTCGGTGAAGGAGAAGCACGAGATCAGCATGGTCCGCGAAAAGTTTTCGCGCGTGGTGTCGGCGTAGTGGCCCTTCAGCTCGTTCTTGTCGGAGAAGGCGATCGCGTGGACCAGGAAGTCGAGCCCGCCCCAGGCGTCGTTCAGCTTGTCGAACACGCCGTCGACCGAGGCGAGGTCCTCGACGTCGCACGGTAGCACGAGGTCGGAGCCGAGCGATTCGGCGAGCGGGCGGACGCGCTTGCCGAGCGACTCGCCCTGATAGGTGAAAGCGAGCGTCGCGCCCTGCGCGGCGAGCGCCTTCGAGATGCCCCAGGCGATCGAATGGTTGTTGGCGACGCCCATCACCAGGCCACGCCGGCCGAGCATCAGGCCGCCCTTGGCGGCGCCTTGATCAGCCGACATGACGAACGACCTGCGCGGCGGAAACCGAACCACGGCGTGCGACGCCGCGTCGTCCTCGGTCTTCATGGACGGATCTCCCTGACGAGGCCCTCGGGCGACGCATCGCGGCGGCGTGCCGGGCGTGCCGGTCCTCGTATCCCGCTGCTCCTTTTATGTCGCCCCTGCAACAGACGCGTGACAGCGGGCGGACGCACCCGAGCCCCGGTGAACAACTCGATGACGACACCGTGTGACCTTTCGAGCGATGGCGCGACGGGCCCGGGCCGCCGCGAGCGGCGGCCGGGCGCGGGGCCTCAGGCGTCCGGATGCTTCAGGACGATGGACGCATTGGTGCCGCCGAACCCGAACGAGTTCGACAGCACGCAGCCGAGCGTCACGCCGTCGCGGCGCTCGCGGACGATCGGCATGTCGGCGAAGGCCGGGTCGATCGTGTCGATATTGGCGCTCTCGCAGATGAAGCCGTTGCTCATCATCAGGAGCGAGTAGATCGCCTCCTGCACGCCGGCGGCGCCGAGCGAGTGGCCGGTCAGCGACTTGGTCGCCGAGATCGGCGGGCATTTGTCGCCGAACACCTCGCGCAGCGCCTCGATCTCCTTGAGATCGCCGACCACGGTGGAGGTGGCGTGCGGGTTCACGTAGTCGATCGGCGGGCCGACGGTGGAGAGCGCCATCCGCATGCAGCGGACCGCCCCTTCGCCCGAGGGCGCCACCATGTCGTAGCCGTCGGAGGTCGCGCCGTAGCCGGCGACCTCGGCGTAGATCTTGGCGCCGCGCGCCTTGGCGTGCTCGAGCTCCTCGAGCACCAGCACGCCGGCGCCGCCGGCGATCACGAAGCCGTCGCGATCGGCGTCGTAGGCGCGCGAGGCGCGGGTCGGCACGTCGTTGTACTTGGTCGACATCGCGCCCATCGCGTCGAACAGCACCGACAGCGTCCAGTCGAGCTCCTCGCAGCCGCCGGCGAAGATCACGTCCTGCTTGCCGAGCTGGATGATCTCGGCGGCGTTGCCGATGCAGTGGTTCGAGGTCGCGCAGGCCGAGGCGATCGAGTAGTTGACGCCCTTGATCTCGAACCAGGTGCCGAGCGTCGCCGAGGCGGTGGAGGACATCGCCTTCGGCACGGCGAACGGTCCGACCCGCTTCGGCCCCTTGGTGCGGGCGATGTCGGCCGACTCGACCACCGTGCGGGTGGAGGGACCGCCCGAGCCCATGACGATGCCGGTGCGCTCGTTGGAGACCTCGCCTTTCTCGAGCCCGGCATCGCGGATCGCCTGCTCCATGGCGACGTGGTTCCAGGCGGCGCCGCCGCCGAGGAAGCGCATCGCCCGGCGGTCGACCGCCTGCTCGGTATCGAGCGTCGGCGCGCCGTGCACCTGGCAGCGGAAGCCGAGCTCCACGTACTTGTCGGCGCGCGAGATGCCCGACCGGGCCTCCCGCAGGCTCGCCAGAACCTCCTGGGTGTTGTTGCCGATGGACGACACGATGCCCATCCCGGTGACGACGACCCGTTTCATCACGTCGATTCCTGCTTTCGCGGCGGGCGGCGCATCCGCGTCTCGGGGAGCGTCGCGCCCGCGGCTTCCGGTCACGCCGGGCCGGGCTGCGGCGCCTGGTCCCGGAACAGACCCACCTTGAGATCCAATGCGCGATAAATGATGGAGCCGTCGGCCGACAGCCAGCCGTCGGCGATCCCGAGCACCAGCTTGGAGCGGACCACCCGCTTGATGTCGATGCCGTAGACCACCTTGCGGACGCTCGGCAGCACCTGGCCGGAGAATTTCAGCTCGCCGAGGCCGAGGGCGCGGCCCTTGCCCTCCGAGCCCGCCCAGCCGAGGAAGAAGCCGACGAGCTGCCACAGCGCATCCAGGCCGAGGCACCCCGGCATCACCGGGTCACCCTTGAAATGACAGGGAAAGAACCAGAGGTCCGGCTTCACCTCGAGCTCCGCTCGGACCAAGCCCTTGCCGTGGGCGCCGCCCTCCTCGCCGATCTCGGCGATGCGGTCGAACATCAGCATCGGCGGCAGGGGAAGCTGCGGGCCCTCGGAAAACATCTCGCCTCGGCCGCAAGCGAGGAGGTCTTCGTACTCGAAGCTCGACCGACGTTTGTGCATTCCGCGCGATCCTTGAAACAATCTGTCCGTCGGGCCGGACAGTCTTTCCCTAACACACGACGCGGGGCGGTCAAACCGCCCGTGACGACCGGTCGACTGCGATTTTTTGCGGCACCGCACGAGACGGGAAATTGCGATGCAGTTGCAAGAAGCGCCCGAGGCCGGTATGATCCTCGGAACCACCTCCTTCGATGCCGGACATGCGCGCGAGTTCATTCGACATGCAGAGAAATTTCCCTCGGACACAGGCCGCGTCCACGACCCGGACGGGGGAGACCGCGAGCTTCTTCGCCAGCCGGCCGGAGCTGAACGGCTGTCCGTGGCACGACGTCAAGAGCATGCTGCGCGGTGTCGGGTTGCGGCCGACGCTGCAGCGCATGGCGCTCGGCTGGATCCTGTTCGGGCGCGGCCATCGCCACCTCACCGCCGAGATGCTCTACGAGGAGGCGTCGCGCGCGCGGGTGCCGGTGTCGCTCGCCACCGTCTACAACACGCTGCACCAGTTCACCGATGTCGGGCTGCTGCGGCAGGTCGCGGTCGACGGGTCGAAGACCTATTTCGACACCAACGTCTCCGAGCACCACCACTTCTTCATCGAGGACAAGAACGCGCTGGTCGACATCCCGACGGTGGACACCTCGGTCGGCGCGCTGCCGGACTTGCCGGAGGGCTACGAGGTGGCGCGGGTCGACGTGGTGGTCAGGCTCAAGCCGCGGGGCAAGTGATACCGACGGCGACTGAGTTCGACCTCGTCCTGAGGGCGGGCGGAACGCCCGCGTCTCGAAGGGCGAGGCCACGGTGCGGGCCTCATCCTTCGAGACGGCCGCTTCGCGGCCCCTCAGGACGAGGTCATAGTTTCCCGCCGCTGGTATGAGGCGGCCCGACTGTGGTCGAGTGAAACGCGGCAGATGAAGCGGCTCGCCGCCGGCCGCACGGTGTGATGCGCCGGCCGGTGAAGATGCCGCCGAGTGAAGGCCGTGGCCATCCGGGTTTTCGAAAGGGCGTCGGGCGACCGGCGCCGTTTTCGTTTCCGGATGCATGCTGCGACTCGAGGCGGCGCTGTCGCGTCGGTACGACGAGCCGGAGCCGAGGGGACGAGCCCCCACGGATGGTCGCCCACGAGTAGGCCCCACGAGAGTCAGCCCACGAGTGGGTCAGTCCAAGATCTCGTTCGGATAGACGCCCCACAGCCGCTCCTGCGGGATCCAGCCGTCGAAGCCCTTGCCGATCAGCCGGCACCATTTTCCGGTGCAGCGTTTGACGGAGCCGAGCACGCCCGGCTCGAGATTGGCGGTGACGGCGCTCTTCGGGTCGGCGGTCTCGTGGATCGGCACCAGCGCGCCGTCGCCCTTGGCCTTGGCGACGAAGGCGGTGCGCTTGCCCGACAGGAGCGAGTGATAGACCCAGCCCTCGGCGCCCTCCCAGTCGCGGATGCGGCGCCAGTTCTCGTACTCGGCGGTCACCTCCACCGGCAGGCCGGCATGGGTGTAGACCCAGCCGACCTCGTGGTCCTTGGTGGGTCCGCCGCGGACGTTCACCAGGTCCGACTTGAGGCTGACGAAGCGCGGCACCGGCAGGCCGCTCCGGGTGCCGGTGAGCGCGGCGTCGTCTTCGGCGTGCGCACCGACGCCCGCGAGCATCAGCCCCGCCAGCGCGACCAGTGCGAGCCGCGTGCGCCGCGCGGCAGCGCTGCGGCGAGGGGCGGCGGACGCACGATCGACGAAAGCCACGCGGGGCCGAGCGGGTACGGTCCGCAGCCGGTTCAGGCGCATTGTGTTATCCCGGCCATCTGGTAGACAAGAACCCGCGGTCCGTCTCGAGACGTCTCCGAGCGCGGGATTCCAGTGTCCCCGACGACGGTTAACGAGGACTGAAGGAGGACCGCCGCTCCGCGCGCCGGGTCGGCTCCGCCGATCGCGCGCCGGGGGCGAGGGCGGGAGCGAAACGGCTCCCGGACGCAGTCGGGCGCCGAGCGGTGGGGCGAGAAAGATGGGAAATCGCAAGAAGCCGGTCGTGGTGGTGACGCGCAAGCTGCCGGACAGCGTCGAGACGCGCATGCGCGAGCTGTTCGACACCCGCCTCAACATCGACGACACGCCGATGACCTCCGCCGACCTCGCCGAGGCGATGGCCGACGCCGACGTGCTGGTGCCGACCGTCACCGACCGGGTCGACGCCCACGCGCTCGGCCATGCCGGCGAGCGGCTCAAGCTGATCGCCAATTTCGGCAACGGCGTCGACAATATCGACGTCGGCGCGGCGCTCGCCCGCGGCATCACCGTCACCAACACGCCGGGCGTGCTGACCGAAGACACCGCCGACATGACGATGGCGCTGATGCTGGCGGTGCCGCGCCGCCTGACCGAGGGCGCCAATCTGATGACCGGCGAGAACCAGTGGACCGGCTGGACGCCGACCTGGATGCTCGGGCATCGCCTTTCGGGCAAGCGGCTCGGCATCATCGGCATGGGGCGGATCGGCCAGGCGGTGGCGAAGCGGGCGCGGGCGTTCGGCCTGCAGATCCACTATCACAACCGCCAGCGGGTGCCGGCCCGGATCGAGGAGGCGCTGGAGGCGACCTACTGGGAGAGCCTCGACCAGATGCTCGCCCGGATGGACATCATCTCGGTCAACTGTCCGCACACGCCGGCGACCTATCACCTCCTGTCGGCCCGCCGGCTCAAGCTGATGCAGGAAGGCGCCTATCTGGTGAACACCGCGCGGGGAGAGATCATCGACGAGAACGCGCTCGCCCGGCTGATCGAGACCGGCGACATCGCAGGCGCCGGCCTCGACGTGTTCGAGCACGAGCCGGCGGTGAACCCGAAGCTGATGCGCCTCGCCCGCACCGGCAAGGTGCTGCTGCTGCCGCATCTCGGCTCGGCCACGCTGGAAGGCCGGGTCGACATGGGCACCAAGGTGATCATCAACATCCAGACCTTCATGGACGGCCACCGCCCGCCCGACCGCGTGCTGCCCTCGATGCTGTGACGCGCGGCCCCTCGCCGCGCGCCATCGGCGCCACGGCACGAAGGCGAGTGCGGCGACCCTTCCGGCGCTTCGGCGATCCGAACGGGCTCGGAGGCCGACGTCTGGCCCAGGCTCGTGAGGCAAGCGAGCGTTCCAGGCGCCACGGCAGGCGTCGACGATGGCGCGTCCCGTCACCTTTCCGGATTGATCTTTCACGTCCACAACCCATAATGGTGTGGCGCGAACAAGATGGCGGCCAATGCCACTGGTGCCCCGCAACGGATGCCGGGAGGACGCCGTGGCCGGACGCAAATCGATCGTCAAGGCGACCGAGGTGCTCGCCACGGCGGCCTTCGACCCGGCCCAGTGGC
>NZ_AKZI01000105.1 GCF_000293785.1 Rhodovulum sp. PH10
CCGATATCCCCGATATCGGCATCGCTTTTCTCCTGGCCTCCGGCAGTTCGCGCCGCAACGCAGCCCGCGTCCGAGTTTCCAAACGGGCTCTCAGGTCTTCTTCCCGTAAAGCCCGGCGGCGTCGACCGCGGAGACGGTAAAAAGCTCGGCGGCGCGGGTCGGGTCGGTGGCGGCGATCGAGCCGGGCGCAGCCTGCGCCACCGCCCCGCTGAGGGCGGCGGCGACGTGCGGGCGCGTGTGCCACAGGTCGGTGATGAAGCGCGACACGCCGGCGCGCGGCGCGTCGCTCTGGAACAGGCCCTCGAAGATCGGCGAATTGGCGTTGCGGGCGGTCGAGGTCTGGTAGGCCGCATCGGCGTACTGCGCCGAATCGAAGCGGCCGCCGGGCGCGCGGGCCGGCGTCTCGCCGGTCGGCACCGAGCCGCCGAGGGCGGCGACCGACTGCAGCGCGCTCGTCCGCGCGGTCTCGAACCGGCCGACCAGCACGCCGTACACCTCGGCGAAGCTGCGGGGTCGTCCGCTGCGCTCGAAGAAGATCGACTGGTTGGCGGCGGCGGCGTTCGGGAAGGCGTCGGCGGCGATGCCGTCCGGCTGCGAGCCCGCCCGCGCGATCAGCTTGGCGGCGCCGCCCGAGCCGAGGAAATGGGCGATGTAGAGCTCGCCGTCGCTCGGCGCGCGGCCGAGCTTGGCTTTCAGCTGCGCGGCGTTGTTCTGGGTGAAGGCGCCGGCCATCGCGGCGTTGGCGGTCGGATCGCTGCGCAGCGCCATGATGGCGCGGTAGCTCGCGGCGTCGGCAACCTGATAGAGGCCGGACGGGCTGCGGGTGATGGCATCGGCATAACGGCCGTAGCCGAGCGACGGCCCCGCCTGCTTCATCATGCCGAGCCAAGTCTGGTCGATGAACTGAAACAGCCCGGCGGCGGACGAGCTCGACGAGGAGGCGTGCGGGTCGAGATCGGATTCCACCTTTGCGGTGGCGAGAAGATAGGAGAAGCTCGCTCCGGTCCTCTGTGAGGCGGAGCGGATCGCGTCGTTGACCGCCCATCCGGTGGTCGATGATGCTGCGGCTGGAATGGCCAAGGATTCGTCCGCGCGAGGGGCCGGGATCGGCCTGTGACACCGTTCGAAAGAATGGCGTCATCATGGTAAACAAACGATTAATCCGAGGCGGGACGGCGAGCCCTCGGAGTTCATCGGGTAGTCCGGAAGGGATTTTGCGGCAATGTCGTATGCAAAGGCGGTCCGGCACGAGCGGGGCGGCGTCTATTTCGAAGACTTCGTGGTCGGCGAGGTGGTGTATCATCGGCTGCGGCGCACGGTGACCCAGGCCGACAACGTGCTGTTTTCCAACATGACGCTGAACGCCCAGCCGCTCCATATCGACCGGCACTTCTGCGAGCACGAGTCGCCCTGGGGCCAGCCGCTGGTCAACTCGCTGTTCACGCTCGGCCTGATGATCGGCATCGCGGTGACCGATCTCTCGCTCGGCACCACCATCGCCAATCTCGGCATGACCGACGTGGTGTTTCCCCACCCGGTGTTCGACGGCGACACGCTGCGCGTCACCACCGAGGTGATCAACGCGCGCGAATCGCAGTCGCGGCCGAACGCCGGGATCGTCGAGTTCCACCACCGCGCCTACAATCAGGACGACAAGCTGGTGGCCGAATGTCGCCGGCAGGCCCTGATGTCGAAGCGTCCGGCCTGAAGAACGGGTGTCCCATGCGATCGCTGCTGTTCGTCCCCGCCGATTCCGAGAAGAAGCTCGCCCGGGCCATGGAGTCCGGCGCCGACGCGCTGATCGTCGACCTCGAGGATTCGATCTCCGCCGAGCACAAGGCGCAGGCCCGCGCCGCCGCCGCCGAGTTCTTGGGCACCGTCGCCGCCTGGCCGGCGCGGCCACGGCTGATCGTGCGGATCAACGGCCTTTCGACCGGCCTGACCGACGCCGACCTCGACGCGGTGATCCCCGCAAAGCCCGACATGGTGATGCTGCCGAAGGCCGAGGGCGGCCCCTCGGTGATGCATCTCGACGCGAAGCTCGCCGTGCGCGAGGCGATCGGCGGGCTGCCGGACGGCGCGGTGAAGGTGGTGGCGCTCGCCACCGAGACCGCCCAGTCGCTGTTCGTCGCCGGCACCTATCGCGGCTCGAGCCAAAGGCTGGCCGGCCTCACCTGGGGCCCGGAGGATCTCTCCGCCGAGCTCGGCGCCGAGGCCAACCGCGACGCCGACGGGCGCTTCCTCGACCCCTACCGGTTCGCCCGCACGCTGTGCCTCGCCGCCGCCGCGGCCGCCCAGGTGCAGGCGATCGACACGGTGACGATCGACTTCCGCAACGAGGCGGCGATGCGCCGCGAATGCGAGGACGGCCGCCGCGACGGATTTACCGGCAAGCTCGCGATTCACCCGGCGCAGGTGCCGGTGATCAACGCGGTGTTCACCCCGACCGCCGAGGCGATCGCCCGCGCCCAGGCGGTGGTCGACGCCTTCGCCGCAGAACCCGGCGCCGGCGTGGTGGCGATCGACGGCACGATGGTCGACCGCCCTCACCTCGCCCGCGCCCAGGCGCTTCTGGAGCGCGCCAAGGCTTTTGCCGAGGGGTGACGAGGATCGAAATCCGGCCCGGCGAGGCGGCCCGTGAAAACGACCCGATATTTCGAGGAGCAGGTTCTCCGGAAGCGCCCCTATCTCCGTCGCGAATGGTGCCTCGAGGTGCTCGCCTCACCGATCCGCCGTAAAGTTCAAGAAGATGGGCGGATTCGGCTGTGGGGCCGGATCGTCGCGGACGACGGCCGAACCCGCTTTCTCCGGGTCGTGATCCTCGAGGACTCGGAAACGATCCACAATGCTTTCTTCGATCGCGCTTTCCGCGAGGACGACCAATGAAGCTGCACTACTATCCCGAGACCGACAGCCTCTATATCGAGCTGAAGAGCGCGCCGGGCACGCAAACGCGGGAGATCGTCGAGGGCTTGGTGGTCGACCTCGACGCCAATGGCGACGTGGTCGGCTTCGACATCGACCACGCCTCGCGCAAGCTCGACCTGTCGAGGATCGAAACGATCGCCTTGCCGCCTGCGACCGCTGCCGAATGAGCGACGGACCGCGACGCCGACATTTTGGGGAAGCACCATGCCGGTGATCGATCCGCGCCGCACCACGCTGCTGGTGATCGACTTTCAGGACAGACTGATGCCGGCGATCGAGGCCGGCGAGGTTTTGGTGGAGAATGCGCGGCGGCTGCTCGCGGCGGCGGAGACACTGGACATTCCGGTGGTGGTCACCGAGCAGAACGCCAAGGGGCTCGGGGCGACCGTGGCGGCGCTGCCGATCGACCGCGCGCGGCTCGTTCCCAAGATGACCTTCGACGCGGTGCGGGCGCCGGGCTTCCTCGACGGCATCCCGGAAGACCATGCGCTGGTGGTGGCGGGGTGCGAGGCGCATGTCTGCGTCTGCCAGACGGTGCTGGCGCTGCGCGCCACTGGGAGGACCGTCCACGTGGTGCGCGACGCGGTCGGCTCGCGGAAAGCCGAGAGCAAGGAGACGGCGCTCGCCCGCATGGCCCGGCACGGCGCCGACGTCGTCACCACCGAAATGGTGGTGTTCGAGTGGCTGGAAACGGCCGAGCACCCGCGCTTCCGTGAGATGGTGCGGCTGATCAAGTGACGCACGGCGCGCGAGGTGCTCACACCGCGACCCGCTCGACCGCGCTGTCCGCCGCGAGATTTTCGGCGATTTGCGCGAGCCGGGGATAATTCGATAGATCACCCTCGATCGCCTCGATCTCGAACCGCACGAACATCGATTCCGGCAACCAGGCGTCCTTTTGCGATTCGCGGGCGACCACCGGATGGCGCCCGTGGCGATAGGCGAAGGCCCGCATCGCCCCGAAATTCTCCCAAATGCTGAAGGTCGCGAGCTGCAGCAACGGGTGATCGCCGACGCCGATGTGCCAGAGACAGCCTTCGGCCTCGCCGAGCGAGCGATCGACCTCCGGCACCCGCCGCCAGAAGGCGCGCGCCCGACCCGGCGCCACCCGCGCATTGGTGAGCACGGCGAACGGGCCGTCACCCATCCGCCGGCCGGAATAGGCGAACATCGGATCGCCGTTCCAGGTGCCGTGGCCGGTCGCCGGGCGCAGCACGACGTGCACCGCCTCGATGCTCGGGCCCGCCGCCCAGCGCCACAGCCGGGTGCGCTTGAGCGCGTCGAAGCCGTCGGGCTCGGCCGGCAGGCTCATCACGCAGTAACGCGAAAAGTCGGGAACGATCGAGAAGCCGTTGCCGCTGCCGCAGCCCATCAGCCGCAGATGGCCGGCCGGCCCGGTTCGCCCGCCGACCGCCCGCTGAAACCCCATCAGCAGGAACGAGGCATAGGCGTGGCTGCGGCGATAGCGGAAAAAGCTGAACACCACCCGGCTGGCATGCATGGCGAGCGACCGATCCCCGAAACACCCTCGAAAACGTCCGGCGACGGCCAGGCGTTCCCGACGGGCGGATCATCCCACCACCGCGAGCGGACGCGCGGCGGGTGTTGGCACGGGATCGAAAATCTGCCAAAGGATCGGCATGCACATCCGGATGTTCTGGTCGAAAATTCACCGCGCGACGATCACGCACGCCGACCTCCATTACGAGGGCAGCTGCACCATCGACGCCGACCTGATGGACGCGGCGAAAATCGTGACCAATCAGGAGCTTCACGTCTGGAACGTGACGCGCGGCACGCGCCTCGTGACCTATGCGATCGAGGGCGAGCGGGGCTCCGGCGTGATCTGCATGAACGGGGCGGCGGCGCACCTGAACGCGCCGGGCGAGCTGGTCATCCTCGCCACCTACTGCGACATGACGCCCGAGGAGGCCAAGCGCCACATCCCGACCGTGGTGCAGGTGGACGCCGAGAACCGCATCGCCCATATCCGCGACGAGCTGCCCGGCCCAGCGCTGCGGGCGATCTGACGACGCAGGGCGCCCCGATGCCGTAGGGTGCGCGACGCGCAGCGTGCGCACCGGTTTTTTCGCGGCAGCCGACACGGTGCGCGCGGCGCGATGCGACTTCGCGCACCCGACCGGCACGCATCCTACCGGCGAAGTCGGCGGAACACGCTTCGCTATTCCGCCGGACCGCCCGATCACCCCTCGCCGCTGGTCTCGTCGCCGCCCTCGGTCGCGTCGCCGTTGCTGGTTTCGCCCTCCGCCTCGTGCTCGGAGAGGCGCTCGACCGAGACGACCTTCTCCCCTTCGGCGGTGTCGAACACGATGACGCCCTGGGTCTTGCGGCCTTTGATCGAGATCTGGGCGACCGGGCAGCGGATCAGCTGGCCGCCGTCGGTGACCAGCATCAGCTCGTCGCTCTCCTCGACCGGGAACGATGCCACCAAGCAGCCGATGCGCGGCCGGATCGCCCCCGAGCGCATGCGGTTGTCCATCGCGACGATGCCCTTTCCGCCGCGGCCGGTGGTTCGGTACTCGTAGGACGAGGTACGTTTTCCAAAACCGCGCTCGGAGACCGTGAGCACGAACTGCTCGGCCGCCGACAGCTCGACGTAACGCGCCTCGCCGAGCGCGACGTCGGCGCCGGTCGGCTCCTCGCCGTCCTCCGCGTCGGGCACCGCGCCCTCGGCGTCGACGCCCTCCTCGGCATCGCCGTTGCCGCCGCGGCGCACCGCATTGGCGCGCTTGAGATAGGCGTCACGCTCCTCGCCGCTCGCCTCGACATGACGCAGGATCGACAGCGAGATCACCCGGTCGCCCTCGTCGAGCGCGATGCCGCGCACGCCCATCGAGCTGCGCCCGGCAAACACCCGCACGTCGGTGACCGGGAAGCGGATGCACTGGCCCTTGGTGGTGGTCAGCAGCACGTCGTCGTCCGCGCCGCAGATCTGCACGTCGACGATCGCCTCGCCGTCGTCGAGCTTCATCGCGATGATGCCGGAGCGGCGCACGTCCGAGAAGTCAGACAGCTTGTTGCGGCGGACGGTGCCGCGGGTGGTGGCGAACATCACGTGGAGGTCGGCCCAGGTCGACTCGTCCTCGGGCAGCGGCATGATGGTGTTGATGCGCTCGTCCTGCTCGAGCGGCAGCAGGTTGATCAGCGCCTTGCCACGGGCGTTCGGCGCGGCGAGCGGCAGCCGCCACACCTTCTCCTTGTAGACCTGCCCGCGCGAGGAGAAGAACAGCACCGGCGTGTGGGTCGAGGCGACGAACAAACGCGCGACGAAATCCTCCTCGCGCGTCTGCATGCCGGAACGACCCTTGCCGCCGCGGCGCTGCGCCCGATAGGTCGACAGCGGCACCCGCTTGACGTAGCCGAGGTGGGAGACGGTGACGACCATGTCCTCGCGCTGGATCAAATCCTCGTCTTCCATCTCCCCGTCCTGGTCGAGGATGACGGTGCGCCGCGGGGTCGCGTATTTTTCGCGAACCTCGGTCAGCTCGGCCTTGACGATGCTCTGGATTCTTGCGCGCGAGCGGAGGATGTCGAGATAGTCGGTGATTTCGGCGGCGAGCTTGTCCAGCTCGTCCTTGATCTCGTCGCGGCCGAGGGCGGTGAGGCGCTGCAGGCGCAGATCGAGAATGGCGCGGGCCTGCTCGGACGACAGCTTGAAGGTGCCGTCCTCCTGGACCGCGTGGCGCGGATCGTCGATCAAGAGGATCAGCGGCAGCACGTCGGCGGCCGGCCAGTCGCGCGCCATCAAGGCTTCGCGCGCCTCGACAGCGTCGCGCGAGGAGCGGATCAGGCGGATCACCTCGTCGATATTGGCGACCGCGACGGCGAGACCCACCAGCACGTGGGCGCGGTCGCGCGCCTTCCCGAGCAGATACTTGGTGCGCCGCTTCACCACCTCCTCGCGGAAGGCGACGAAGGCGGTGAGGAGGTCCTTCAGCGCCATCACCTGCGGGCGGCCGCCGTCGAGCGCCACCATGTTGGCGCCGAAGGTCGTCTGCAGGGGCGTGAAGCGATAGAGCTGGTTCAGCACCACGTCGGGCACGGCGTCGCGCTTGAGCTCGACCACCACGCGATAGCCCTCGCGGTCGGACTCGTCACGCAGGTCGGAGACGCCCTCGATCCGCTTCTCGCGCACCAGCTCGGCGATCTTCTCGACCAGCGTCGCCTTGTTCACCTGATACGGAATCTCGGTGACGACGATCGCCTCGCGGTCCTTGCGGATGGTCTCGACCTCGGCCTTGCCGCGCATCACGATCGAGCCGCGCCCGGTCGAATAGGCCGCACGGATGCCGGCGCGGCCGAGGATCAGACCGCCGGTGGGAAAGTCGGGCCCCGGCACGATCTCCAGAAGCTCGGCGAGGCCGAGCTCCGGCCGGTCGATCAGCGCCACCGCGGCATCGATGATCTCGCCGAGATTGTGCGGCGGGATGTTGGTCGCCATGCCGACCGCGATGCCGCCCGCCCCGTTGACCAGAAGGTTCGGGAAGCGGGCCGGCAGAACCTCCGGCTCCTGCTCGTTGCCGTCGTAGTTCGGGCGGAAGTCGACCGTGTCCTTGTCGATGTCGTCGAGCAGCGACATCGCCGGCCGCGCCAGCCGGCACTCGGTGTAGCGCATCGCCGCCGGCGGATCGCCGTCGACCGAGCCGAAATTGCCCTGCCCGTCGATCAGCGGCAGGCGCATGGAGAAGTCCTGCGCCATGCGCACCAGCGCGTCGTAGATCGCCTGGTCGCCGTGCGGGTGGTATTTACCCATGACGTCGCCGACGACGCGCGCCGACTTGACGTACTTGCGGTCGGGCAAGTGCCCGTTCTCGTGCATCGAGAAGAGGATGCGGCGATGGACGGGCTTGAGCCCGTCACGCGCATCGGGCAGCGCGCGCGAAACGATCACGCTCATCGCGTAATCGAGATAGGCGCGCTTCATCTCCTCGGAGATCGAGACGGGGCGAATGTCGGATGGACCGGACCCCTCGGGCCCGGACCCGCTCCGCGGGGGGGTGTCGTTGTCGGCCAAACCGAAAAAATCCAGGCGAATCCGTTGCGCTCTAGATAGTGCATCGGCGCCGGGAACGCCAGCCTCGCCCACCCGCTACGGGCGAGATTTCACCTACAGCCGCAATAATTTAGTTACGTCATAGATAGAGATTCAAGCTCGCCGCAGATCGCGCAGTTGTTATTTTACCTTCCGCTCGGCCTGGTTGATGCTGCTTTTCGATCACAGTGGCGGGGTGGCATCATGGAAACCGATCCGAATGTCGCAAAACGCAGTCGCTGCACAGAGGTGCTTCTTTCTATAGAGCGCGAAGGTGAGCGGTACCGCATCCAGGGCGACGACCTCGAGGTCATAGGCTCGAAACTCCGCGGGAAACCTCAATTCTCAGTCTTCAACAGCGTGATCATTCCCATCATCGTTGCAACTTTGACCGTTTTTGTAACAGGAACGTTTCAATTAGTTAGTTGGATTAATTCCGTCCGCGTCCAGCACGCAGCCGACATCGCTACGGCAGCCATGAAAACCTCTGAACGAGTAATAAGCACAATAGGACAGCGCCAATATGCGACTTTCACCTTTCTGCCCTCCTTGCGGGAATTGATCGCTCCGGACGCCCCTACGCACCCTGCCATGAACGGCATGCCTCCAACGCGACCAGGCGCGTCCTCGGCTCTGTCGTGGGAATCGCAGATTCCAAAAACCGCCATAAAAGCCGCTGATGACGCTGGCGAACTGAGAGAACTCGAACTTCTGCTGATAAAAACGAGGCACGATCAGTATTACGACCGACTCAAACAATGGAACGAAAACATTGAACAACTTCTGACTGATGTCGACTATACGCTTGATCGACCGATATTTTCCGACGCAACAGGCATCCCGGAAGGGCTCCATAAGGGATTTGCTACCTACTTTGACCTAATTAGCGGAACTGACAAGAACAACCGTCCCACCGCAATCGGCGGCCTCGATTGCACACTGTCTTTGACCGACGAATTGAGACGCCTAGGCCTAAATGAAAATAGTCTGAAATTGCGACTCGTCGGAATAAACTACTGCTTCATTCGTCTTAATGCATTGATCGACAACGCAAAAACGAAACGAGACTGGAACGATTCTCTTTACGACGACGTTGTTGAACGATTGAGCAGCATCCGAACAATGGCGAGCGAACTTCACTGTTACGCACTACATCGGGTGGATTATTACGAAAACAAGAAAGAAGAAGCAATCCTGAGCCCGCGAACGCTCGTGCGATGGCTTAACGGCCGAGGCGGGGAAGCGCGCGATCATTTCAGTGCCACGACACGCCTCTGCTCGCCATACAATCGTCCGACTTGATGTTCCCCGGAACTTCATCCTGTGCCCCTGGACATTGGATGAAGTAAACTATCAAGCAAAGGCAGAGCGAGCCGGCAGAGTGATTCCGCCGGCTCGGCTTCTTGCAAAATAATGTCGCTGATCGTGGTGCTCCCCGTCAGGCGCCGCCGACGCCGAGCTTCATCTCCGGCACCTCGCCCTCGACCACCAGCTTTGCGGTGGTGGCGGCGACGATCTGCTCGAGGGTGACGCCGGGCGCCCGCTCGCGCAGCACGAGGCCCGCGTCGGTCGGCTCGATCACCGCCATGTCGGTGACGATCAGGCTGACGCGGCGGATCGAGGTGAGCGGCAGCGTGCATTTCGGCACGATCTTCGGCGCGCCCTTGGCGGTGTGGTTCATCGCCACGATCACGCGGCGGGCGCCGGTGACGAGGTCCATCGCACCGCCCATGCCCGGCACCATCTTGCCCGGCACCACCCAGTTGGCGAGCATGCCCTCCTCGTCGACCTGCAGGGCGCCGAGCACGGTCGCCTCGAGGTGGCCGCCGCGGATCAGGCCGAACGACACCGCGCTGTCGATGGTCGCCGCACCCGGGATCGCCGAGACGGTGTTGCCGCCGGCGTCGGTCAGCTCGGGGTCGTCCATGCCCTCCGGCGGCTTGGCGGCGAGACCGACGATGCCGTTCTCGGATTCGAACAGGATGCCGGCCGCCGGATCGATGTAGCGGGCGACGCCGGTCGGCAGGCCGATGCCGAGATTGACCAGCGTGTTCGGCTTCAGCTCCAGGGCGACGCGGCGCTGGATGATTTCTTCGGGTTTCATCAGGCGGCCCTCTCGATGAGATAGTCGACGATCACGCCGGGCGTTTTCACGATGTCGGGGGGGATCATGCCGACGGGAAGGATTTCGCGCGATTCCGCAATCACCGTCTCGGCGGCCATCGCCATGATCGGATTGAAGTTGGTCGCGGTGAGCTGATACTGCAGATTGCCGATGTAATCGGCCTGATCGGCGGCGATCAGCGCGAAGTCGGCCTTGAGCGGGCTCGCCAGCACCCACTGCTCGCCGTCGATGTCGATGGTGCGCTGGCCTTCCGCGGCGATGGTGCCGAGGCCGGTCTTGGTGAGCACGCCGCCGAGGCCGTAGCCGCCGGCGCGGATGCGCTCGACCAGCGTGCCCTGCGGCACCAGCTCGACGTCGATCTCGCCGGCGATCATGCCCTTCTGCGTCTCGGGATTGAGGCCGATGTGCGAGGCGATCAGCCGCGACACCGCGCCGGCGCGGATCAGCTTGCCGATCGCGTAGCCCGGGCGCGCCGTGTCGTTGGCGATGACGGTGAAGTTGCGCTTGCCGGAGGCCGCGAGCGCGTCGAGCAGACGGTGCGGCGAGCCGACGCCCATGAAGCCGCCGATCATCAGGCTGGCTCCGTCGGGAATCAGATTGACGGCGTCTTCGGGTTTGAGATGCGGTTTCATGGACCCCTGTCCTTCGAGGTGAGGCGTGCCGCGCGCGGGCGCATCGCCGGTGTCGAAAAGCACGGAACGGCCGCGCCCGGATCGGTACTTCACCGCGGATGTGACGATCCGATCCGGGATTTGCTGCGGCGGCGCTCCGAGAAAATCACGTCACTGGGCGCACCAGCCGCCGTCCATGTTGACCGCGGCGCCGCGCAGGTTCGAGGCGGCGTCGGAGCACATGAACACGGCGAGCGCGCCGAGCTGATCGGGCGTGACGAACTGCTTGGAGGGCTGCTTCTCGGAGAGCAGCGCACGGCCGGCCTCCTCCTTGCTGATGCCGTCACGCTCCGCCCAGGCGTCGATCTGCTTCTGAACCAGGGGCGTGAGCACCCAGCCGGGGCAGATCGCGTTGCAGGTGACGCCGGTCTCGGCGGTCTCCAGCGCCACCACCTTGGTCATGCCGACGATGCCGTGCTTGGCGGCGACATAGGCGACCTTGTTGGTGGAGGCGACCAGGCCGTGGACGGAGGCGATGTTGATGATGCGGCCCCAGTTGCGCGACTTCATCTGCGGCACCGCCGCCTTGATCGCGTAGAAGGCGGCCGACAGGTTGATGGAGATGACGAGCTCCCACTTGTCGTCCGGAAAGTCTTCGACCGGCGACACCACTTGGATACCGGCGTTGTTGACCAGGACGTCGACCTTGCCGAGTTCCGAGGTCGCCGCCTCGATCAGGCCCTTGGTCTCGGCGGGCTTGGAGAGATCGGCGCCGTTGTAGCCGACCTTCACGCCGAACTCGGCGGCGATGCCGCTGCGGACCTTCTCGATCTCGGCCGCATCGCCGAAGCCGTTCAGCATCACGTCGGCGCCCTGGCCGGCGAGCGCCCGGGCGATGCCGAGGCCGATCCCGCTGGTCGAGCCGGTCACGACGGCGACTTTGCCTTTCAACATTTCGTCACTCCTGGTGCTTCGGCGGCCCCGGCGCATCCGGAGTTCCGCCCGCGGCGGCCGCCCTGCGGCCCCGCCTCGGCGCGGCGGCCGTCACCACAGGTGACCGCCGCCGACCGCCCGATGAGCAACCGCGCGGCCGGAGCCGCGCGGCGAGTTCGCGCCTCACACGATGCCGAACAGATAGTACAGCAGGATCACGACGAACACGCTGGTCGTCTTGATGCAGGTGATGGCGAAGATGTCCTTGTAGGACTGGCGATGCGTGAGGCCGGTGACCGACAGGAGCGTGATCACCGCGCCGTTGTGCGGCAGCGTGTCCATGCCGCCCGACGCCATCGACGCCACCCGGTGCAGGACCTCGAGCGGGATGTGCGCCGCATTCGCCATCGCGATGAACTGATCGGACATCGCGGCGAGCGCGATCGACATGCCGCCCGACGCCGAGCCGGTGATGCCGGCGAGCGCCGTGACCGACACCGCGATGTTGACCAGCGGGTTCGGGATCGAGGTGAGCGCGTCGCGGATCACCAGGAAGCCCGGCAGCGCGGCGATGACCGCACCGAAGCCGTACTCGGAGGCGGTGTTGAGCGAGGCGAGCAGCGAGCCTGCGACCGCCGCCTGGCTGCCGGCGGCGAAGCGGCCGGCGATCTGCTTGAAGCCGAACGCGACGACCACCAGGATGCCGCACAGGAGCGCGCCCTCGACCGCCCAGATCGCCACCACGCCCGACACCGGCTGCACGATCGGCTTGGCGCCTTCCACCAGCGTGACCGAGCTGGTCGCCCCGTAGAACTGCGGGATCAAGTGGGTGAAGACGAAGTTGAGCACCAGCACCAGGACGAGCGGCAGAATGGCGATCGCCGGATGCGGCAGGTTGTCGGTGGAGACCGGCTCGGGCTCGTTGATGTGGCCGGTGCCGTAGCCTTCACCGGCGCGCTTGGCCGAGCGGCGACGCCAGTCGAGATAGAGAAGGCCGACGCCGAGAATGAACAGGCCGCCCAGCGTGCCGAGCCACGGGGCCGCCCAGGTGGTGGTCTTGAAGAAGGTGGTCGGGATGATGTTCTGGATCTGCGGCGTGCCGGGGAACGAGTCCATGGTCGCCGTGAAGGCGCCGAGCGCGATGGTGCCGGGGATCAGCCGTTTCGGAATGTCGCCCTGGCGGAACATCTCGGCCGCGAACGGATAGACCGCGAACACCACGACGAACAGCGAGACGCCGCCGTAAGTGAGCAGGCAGCACACCGCGACGATGGAGACCATCGCCCGCTCCTGCCCGATCAGGCCGATCACCGCGGAGACGATCGATCGTGAGAAGCCGGACAGCTCGATCACCTTGCCGAACACGGCGCCGAGCAGAAAGACCGGGAAGTACAGCTTCACGAAGCCGACCATCTTCTCCATGAACAGCCCGGTGAAGACGGGCGGCACGGCGGAGGGATCGGTCAGCAAGACAGCGCCGAGTGCCGCAATGGGCGCGAACAGGATGACACTGTATCCGCGGTACGCGACGAACATCAGAAACGCGAGCGCACCGAGCGCTATGAAGAAACTCATGGGCAGCACTCCCAGAGGATTTGCGGAGGTCGGGCGCTCTTTGGTAGGATTACTTGGTCATTCAGCGCCTTGACTGCGAGCAGAAAGTCGTATCGGTGGAGATACGAGCCCATTCGACAGGTTCCAAAGTATGAAATCTGTGTTTCAGGCCCGTGAAGCCTTACGTGCGGCATCCCGGCGCAGCGTTGACTTTTATCAACCCGGCACCGGCTAGGTAGAAAGACTATTACGGGGGAATACGACTGCCAAGCCGACAGCATTGCAGGTTCGTCGGTGCCGGCGGGTTGTCCCGGACGGGCCGTTCCGCTTTTCATACGAAGTGCGTCGTGCGGCGGCGTCGTAAGTGCTTTTGCGCAGAACCGCGCCGGCCGAGCAGGCCCGTCACGCAGATCACTGAGGAATTTCGTTCGTGATCAGAATGGTTCGCCTGCCGCACGGACAGCAGGCGTCGCGCGCGCGGTATCATGGTCGGCGAAACCACGGACGCCGCCGCGCGCCACCATGCATGAAATGCAAAGGCTGCAATGTGCGCGGACATGCTTTGCATGAAATGCGGGGCACGATCTGCTGTGGACGATTCCGTACCGACCGCGGACTTTCGCCGGCGAGCCCGAAACATCGGGGGAACACGAGGGCGCAGCGCTTCGCCGTCGGCAGCCGCATCGTCCGCCGACGGTGCCGAATCGCGATGCCGATGGAGGGACCGCGACGGGGCTCGCCCGGCCGTGCACCGGCGCGGCGCGACGCGGGAGTGGCGAGCCGTGGCGCCCGAAGACCGGCGATGCGGGACCGCCGACCGGACGGCGACCAGAGCCGACCGGACGGCGAACAAAAAAGGCCGGCCCCGAAGGACCGGCCCGATTTTTCGCATCGCGAGCGCGAGACGCCGCCGCCTTGCGCGACGGCGCCCGCGAAACATCGCGATCAGCACGAAATCGTCACTGCTGCGGCGCCTGCGCCGGAGACTGCGACTGCGAAGGCGACTGCGTCGGAGCCTGCGAGGTGGTCTCCGCCTGGCCGCCGAGCTTCTGGGCCATCGCGAGGTGCTGCTTCAGCGTCGGCACGGTGGTCGCCGCCCACTGCTTCAGGTCCGCGTTGTCGCCGTTCTGGCCGTAGGTGCTGAACAGATCGATCGCGGCCTGGTGCGCCTCGACCTGCATCTGCTTGAAGGTCTGCTCGAACTGCTGGCCGTTCTGGGCACGGAGCTTGTCGAGCTTCTGCTGGTGATCCTGATCGAGCGCGTTCGGGATCTGGGCCTTCACCTTGCCGGTGGAGACGAAGGTCTTCAGCATGTCGGAGGTGCGCGAGTGATCGTCGATCATCTCGTTGGCGAAGGTGGTGATGTCCTGCCCGACCTGCTTCGCCTTGGCGACGCGGCTCGATTCGAGCTCGAACATGTCGCTGATCGCCGCCTTCTGGACGAAGGTCGCGGTGGAGATGTCGGCCGGGACCTTGCTGGCGGACTGGGCCGACTGCTGGCCGGACTGCTGCTGGCCGGACGACTGCGCCATGCTGCTGCCGGCGCCGGTGGTCTCGCTCCGCTCGGCGGCGTCGGCGCGCTGTGAGGCGGTGCCGAGAACCGAGGCGAGCTCGCCCGTGGCATTGCCGGTGCCGGGCGCGCTCTGCCAGTACATGAACAGAAGGGCGGCCGCGAACACGCCGCCCAGAACGTAATATTGCTTCATCGGATCCTCCGGTGGGTCTTTTTTCCGGCTCGCCCGCTCCCGACGGTCGTACCGCAGGGGTGGTCGCGAGCTCCGGAGGCCAATGGCCGACACGGGCGAGAGTTCCGCGCCCGACACGCGGCACGTTCACCCTGAATTTTCACGCATCGCCGAAACGACTGGCCGAGCGAGGTCGGCGGCGACGCCGCGGCCGGATGCCGCACGGCCGAAGGTCGGATGCCCGATCCACATACCCGAGGCCCCCCGAGGCCCTATGCCCGAGGCCCTATGCCTGAGGCCGCATGTCCGGCGCCGGATGCCCCAGGACGCTCGACGCCGCACGCCCGGTGCCGCACGCCGGGTGCCGCACGACCGACGCCGCACGACCAATGCCGCACGTCCGGTGCCGCACGTCCGGTGCCCCCGGCGCAAGCAGGCCCGGTGCCGCACGTCCGGTGCCCCCGGCGCAAGCAGGCCCGGTGCCTCACGTCCGGTGCCCCGACGCAAAACGATGCACGACCACGCGTGCGCTCGCGTCGCCGCATCCGCGTTGCATCGCCCCTTTGCGACGCGCTTCTTTTCGCCCCGCGTCTCGGCCACGCGCCGCGCCGCGATGCGCGTTCGCCCTTGATTCCGCCGCAAGCCGATTTTGGCGGCTTCGCACAAGCCGAAGTCGGCGGCTGCACCGCCCGTCGCTCGCGACGACTCGTCTTCGCCACGACGCGGCGGCCATGACGGGCCGCTGTAGTCGAGGCGACCGGCCACCTGCCGCCGAGCAAACCCGCCGGGACCGGCGCTCGCCAGCGAAAAACTGCCAGCGAAAAAGCTCCCGAGCGATCGCAGCAAACCGCCGCCCGGGCCACCTCGGAACGGGATCTCGTCAGAACGGGATCTCGTCGTCGAGGTCGTCGCGACGCGAGGACGCCGGCGCGGCCGCCGCGGCCGGGCGACGCTCGCGGCCCCCGGCGGTCGGGCCGGGCGAGCCGAAATCGTCACCCCCGCCCTGGTCGTAGCTCTCGCCGCCGCCCTGGCGGCCGTCGAGCATCGTCAGCACCGAGTTGAACCCCTGGAGCACGACCTCGGTCGAGTAGCGATCCTGGCCCGACTGGTCCTGCCACTTCCGCGTCTGCAGGGCGCCTTCGAGATAGATTTTCGAGCCCTTGCGAAGATATTGCTCGGCGACCCGGCACAAACCCTCGTTGAAGATCACCACCCGGTGCCACTCGGTGCGCTCGCGCCGCTCGCCGCTCGCCTTGTCGCGCCAGGTTTCCGAGGTTGCCACCCGCAGATTGGCGATCGGCCGGCCGTCCTGGGTGCGTCGGATTTCCGGATCGGCTCCCAGGTTGCCGATGAGAATCACCTTGTTGACCGAACCCGCCATCACCGTATCTCCACTCGTGCGCCCGACCCTGCGCCTGCTCGACGCGGCCGACTCGTTGTTCGTCCAGGCACTCTTCACTCGAGCCTGCGTCGTCTCACTCGAGCCTGCGTCGTCCGGGCATCTCTCGTCCCGGCATCTCACGCCCGGCACGCTTCGTCCCGGCACGCTTCGTCCCGGCACGCCAAACCATCTTCCGTGCTGCCGCGCGCGGCGGCCGCCGGCGCATGGCGCCGCCCGAGCCGGCACTCCCGAACTCGGCACCACGGAACTCGGCACCACGGAACTCGGCACCACGGAACTCGGCGCCGTCCTGGTCGCGGCGTCCGCGTCACGACCTCGTACCGCCGGCACGGTCGTCGACCCGCGAGCGTCTACATGGACCGTTGCCGGTCGGCCAACAAGCGGCCGTGCGCGTTGTCCACGCGATAGTCACATCGACTTGTTCACACTATGTTCTATATCTCGTAACCATCCGTTCAGCAAGACTGCAAGTCCGCTTTTCAATGCCTCCATCCGGACCCCGTCGCCGGACTCGGCGACACCTCGTCCGCACGGCGCGAGGCGACCTCCGGTCCGTGCGAGTTCGACTTTGAATTTCAATGAATTGGATGCGATTTTTCGGGTCCCGATCGACCTTTCCGCCGCGACCGGCGGCAACCGTGGCGGAAATGGGGCGCAGAAACACCCCTCCTCGCGGATCGGCTGTGGCAAATTTGTCACCAAAAACGAGAGGACTCCTTCTAGCTTCCGACCCTGGGACTTCGGTAATTCTCGGAAGGAGGGGCCTACTCTCATGAAGAAGATTCTTCTCGCGACCGTCGCGGTGTTCGGCATGGCCGGCATCGCTTCCGCAGCCGACCTGCCGGCTCGTATGCCTGTGAAGGCGCCGCCGGTGATCGCTCCCATGTTCTCGTGGACCGGCTGCTACATCGGCGGCTTCGTCGGTGGCGCGTTCACCGGTGACGATCCGGCCACCTATCCGGCGGCCCGCGGCTACGGCTACTCGAGCGAGCTCGACTCGAGCTTCATCGGCGGCGGCACGCTGGGCTGCAACTGGCAGCCGATGGGCTCGCCCTTCGTGCTCGGCCTCGAGGGCGAAGTCGGCTACATGGATCTCGAAGGCTCGCTCGTCGCCCCGGCGAGCGGCGGCTCGGTCTCGACCAAGGTCGGCGACTGGTACGGCATGGTCACCGGCCGTCTCGGCTACTCGTTCGACCGCGCGCTGGTCTATGTGAAGGGCGGCGTGGCGTTCGTCGACCTCGAGAGCACCGGCGCGGCGCCCGGGCTCGGCGTGACCTCGGTCGACGACACGGTCGCGACCTGGACGGTCGGCGGCGGTATCGAGTGGGCGCTCGCCCCGGCGTGGAGCATCAAGGCCGAGTACATGTATATCGGCCTCGACGAGACCCAGACGCTCACGCTGGGCGGCATCGCCGCGGACAACGCGGTCGACGGCATCCACACCGCCAAGATCGGCCTGAACTACCGCTTCGGTGCCGGCGCCCCGCTGGTCGCCCGCTACTGAGCCTTTCGACGGTTTCCGTCGAACGAAGCCCCGGGGTCCGGCCCCGGGGCTTTTTCTTTGCCGGGTCTCGCCGCGGCGTCGGCCGTGACGCACGAGCCCACTCGCCATCCGACCAGCAGGCCGACGACCGGATCGCGACTTTCGCCCTGTCGACAACTTCCGAGACGCTGGCAAACCGCCTCCGTTCTCATTAAGTTCCGGTCGCACCCAGCGTCCCGGCTCGCGGTCCGTCCCGGTTGCCGCGCCCCCGATGGACCCCTGCTGGCCCCCCGACCCGGTGACCGATGACCGACCTGTTCGACAAGCCGCCCCGTATCGACGGCCGCCTGATCTCCGTTCGCGGTGCCCGCGAGCACAACCTGAAAAACCTCGACGTCGACCTGCCGCGCGACCGGTTGGTGGTGTTCACCGGCCTGTCCGGCTCGGGAAAGTCGTCGCTCGCCTTCGACACCATTTATGCGGAAGGGCAGCGGCGCTACGTCGAGTCGCTGTCGGCCTATGCCCGCCAGTTCCTCGAGATGATGCAGAAGCCGGACGTCGACCAGATCGACGGGCTGTCGCCGGCGATCTCGATCGAGCAGAAGACCACCTCGAAAAATCCGCGCTCGACGGTCGGCACCGTCACCGAGATCCACGACTACATGCGCCTTCTGTGGGCCCGCGTCGGCGTGCCCTACTCGCCCGCGACCGGCCTGCCGATCGAGAGCCAGACGGTGTCGCAGATGGTCGACCGGGTGATGGCGCTGCCGGAGGGCACGCGGCTCTATCTGCTGGCGCCGCTCGTGCGCGGCCGCAAGGGCGAGTACAAGAAGGAGCTCGCCGAGCTTTTGAAGAAGGGCTTTCAGCGGGTGAAGATCGACGGCGCGTTCCACGAGATCGCGCAGGCGCCGGCGCTCGACAAGAAGTTCAAGCACGACATCGACGTGGTGGTGGACCGCATCGTGGTGCGCCCCGACATCGCGACCCGGCTCGCCGATTCGTTCGAGACCGCGCTGAAGCTCGCCGACGGCTTGGCGGTGGTGGAGTTCGCCGATACTGCGCCCGCGACCGCGGCCGGCACGGCGAAGAAGACCGCCAAGATCCACGACCAGAGCGGCCCGGAGCGCCTCGTCTTCTCGGAAAAATTCGCCTGCCCGGTGTCGGGCTTCACGATTCCCGAGATCGAGCCGCGGCTCTTCTCGTTCAACAGCCCGCACGGCGCCTGCCCGGTGTGCGGCGGGCTCGGCAGCGAGCAGAAGATCGACCCCGACCTGGTGGTGCCGGACAAGGACGTGTCGCTGAAGCGCGGGGCGATCGCGCCGTGGGCGAAATCCTCGTCACCTTATTACCTGCAGACGCTGCAGGCGATGGCCAAGCACTATCGCTTCACGCTCGACACCAAGTGGCGCGACCTGCCCAAGCGCGCCCAGCAGGCGCTGCTCTACGGCTCGGGCGACGACGAGATCGCCTTCGTCTACGACGACGGCATGCGCGCCTACACCACGCGGAAGGCGTTCGAGGGCGTCGTCAACAATCTCGAGCGGCGCTGGCGCGAGACCGATTCCGAGTGGGCGCGCGAGGAGATTTCCAAGTATTTCACCGCCATCCCGTGCGCCGCCTGTGACGGCCACCGGCTGAAGCCGGAGGCGCTGGCGGTGAAGGTCGACGGCGCGCATATCGGCGAGGTGTCGGCGATGTCGGTGCGGCGTGCGGGCGAGTGGTTCGCCGCGCTGCCCGACAAGCTGACGCGCAAGCAGAACGAGATCGCCGTCCGCATCCTGAAAGAGATCCGCGAGCGGCTGACGTTTCTGGTGGATGTCGGGCTCGATTATCTCACGCTCGCGCGCGCCTCCGGCACCCTGTCGGGCGGCGAGAGCCAGCGAATCCGCCTCGCCTCGCAGATCGGCTCCGGCCTCACCGGCGTGCTCTACGTGCTCGACGAGCCGTCGATCGGCCTGCACCAGCGCGACAATGCCCGCCTGATCGAGACCTTGAAGCGCCTGCGCGACCTCGGCAACACGGTGATCGTCGTCGAGCACGACGAGGACGCCATTCTCACCGCCGACTGGGTGTTGGACATCGGCCCCGGCGCCGGCATCCACGGCGGCAAGATCGTCGCGCAGGGCACGCCCGCCGACATCATGGCGAACCCGAAATCGACCACCGGTCAGTTTCTCACCGGCGCGCGGATGATCCCGGTGCCGGAGCGCCGCCCGCCCGATCCGCGCCGCATGCTGCGGGTCGTGAATGCGCGCGGCAACAATCTGAAGAGCGTGACGGCAGACATTCCGCTCGGCCTGTTCACCTGCATCACCGGCGTGTCGGGCGGCGGGAAGTCGACGCTGCTGATCGACACGGTGTTCAAGGCGGTCGCGCGCAAGCTGCACGGCGCGGCGGAGGCCCCTGCCCCGCACGACCGCATCGAGGGCCTCGAGCACATCGACAAGATCATCGACATCGACCAGTCGCCGATCGGCCGCACGCCGCGCTCGAACCCGGCGACCTATACCGGCGCCTTCACGCCGATCCGCGAGTGGTTCGCCGGCCTGCCGGAGGCGAAAGCGCGAGGCTACGAGCCCGGCCGCTTCTCGTTCAACGTCAAGGGCGGGCGCTGCGAGGCCTGCCAGGGCGACGGCGTGATCAAGATCGAGATGCACTTCCTGCCGGACGTTTACGTCACCTGCGACGTCTGCAAGGGCAAGCGCTACAACCGCGAAACGCTCGACGTGACCTTCAAGGGCAAGTCGATCGCCGACGTGCTCGACATGACGGTGGAGGAAGGCGCGTCGTTTTTTCAGGCGGTGCCGCGGGTGCGCGACACGCTGAAGACGCTCACCCGCGTCGGGCTCGGCTACATCAAGATCGGGCAGCAGGCGACGACGCTGTCGGGCGGCGAGGCGCAGCGCGTGAAGCTCGCCAAGGAGCTGTCGAAGCGGGCGACCGGCCGCACCTTGTATATCTTGGACGAGCCGACCACCGGCCTGCATTTCGCCGACGTGGAGAAGCTTCTCGAGGTGCTGCACGAGCTGGTCGCGCAGGGCAACACGGTCGCGGTGATCGAGCACAATCTCGAGGTGATCAAGACGGCCGACTGGCTGATCGACCTCGGCCCCGAAGGCGGCGACGGCGGCGGCGAGATCGTCTTTACCGGCACGCCCGAGGACGTGGTGAAGGAGACGCGGTCTTATACCGGCCAGTTCCTGAAGCCGGTGCTGTCGCGCAAGGCGGCCGCCGCCCCGCCGGCGAAGGCCGCGGGCAACGGGGCCACCCGTGGCCGGCGCAAGAAAGGCGCGCAGGCGGCGGAGTGAACCGAACTCGCGTACAGCAAGCGTAGCCCGGCTGGAGCGCAGCGACAGCCGGGGTGAAGCGGACCGTCGCAGCTCCCGCGTTTCGCTTCGCTCGACGCGGGCTACGAACTACGATCTCGGCTGCTTCAGCCCGAATGCCGGGTGATGAAACAGCTCGCCGCGCGGCGCGAGGCCGTCGAACGGCAAGGCGAGCACCACCTCGGGCGGACAGCCCGCCACCGTCAGGCCGGGAAAAGCGCGAAAGCCGAACCGGCCGTAATAGCGGGGGTCGCCCACCAGCGCCGCGCCCCGGCTGCTCGCCCGCAGGCGGCGGAGCGCTTCGGTCATCAGCGCCGTGCCGATGCCCGAGCGATGCCGCGCCGGCGCGACGACCAGCGGGCCGATCAGCCCCCAGCCGTCCTGGGCTCCGATGCGAGCCGGCGAGGCGGCGAGATAGCCGATCGGCGCGCCGTCCTCCTCGCCCTCCTGCTCGGCCACGAGCGACAGAGAGAGCGCGCCCGCCGCTCTCAGCGCCGCGACGATGCCGGCCTCGGTGCCGGTCGCTTGCGGAAGCAACAGCATGGCTTCGGTGACGAGCCGGCCGATCGCCGGGGCGTCGCCCGTCGTCTCGTTGCGGATGTGCATGTCGAAGAAAAATCCTCAGCGGTTGTCGAGTTGTGCGCGAACGGAGCGGCGGCCCTCGTCGGAGATCCGGTAGGGGCTCGACGCGCGGGATTCGATCAGCCGCTTGCGTCGGAGTTTTGCAAAAACGTCGAGCGTGCAGTCGGCCAGGACATGGCCGTCGCGTGTGAAGCAGAGCACGTCGATGATGCGGTGGTCGTCGGTTCGGCGGTGGCGGATGTAGCCACCCTGCGCGAGCACGTGCAGCACGCGCTGCTCGCTGCGTGAGATGTTCATGGATGAGCCTGTGTCAGAAGCACCCGCGAGACGTCTCGGCTCCGGCAGAGCGTGCCGTAGCGGCGAAACGTGCAGCTGGATGTCTCGAAAGGTCGAGACGATCAGCGGGTGGTCACAAGCTCCAACATGAAAATCCCTGGTCCGTGCGGATTGGGCGGTGGTGATGTACCGTCTCCAACCGTGCCTCGTCAACCGCCGGCGCCGTCCCGACGGCCCCCGCAAATCGCGTCGCTCCGCATGGGCCATGCACCACGATGTCGTCGGCACGCCGAAACGGAGACCGGGGGATGAGCGAGGTTTTTCGGCGGATACGGACGCTCGTGCTGGCGGGGGACTGGCTCGTGTCGGAGCACGGCTATGGCGAGCTTCTCGCCGATGATATCGTCGTGGCGGCAGCGATCGACGGTGTCGCGGAAGCCGTGGCGATCGAGGATTATCCGGATCGCGTTCGCGGGCCGAGCGTTCTGACCCTGCAGCGCAACCAAAAGGGCCGCCCGATCCACGTCGTCTGGGCAATCCCGGCCGGGCACCGGAGCCCCGCCGTGCTGGTGACCGCCTATCGTCCGGATCCGGCCCGCTGGGACGACGATTTCAAGCTGCGGAGAGAGCCATGACCCGGAAGCGGACGAAGATCATTCACGAGGGCCGATATGCCGCCGAGGTGGACGTCGAACTGATCGAGGACGACACCGCATGGTCACCGTATCTCACCCCCGACGATGCCAAGAAGCTCGACACGGTGCGCCTCGCGCTTCGTCGCGGCGACATCGCAGAGGCGGCGAAGCTTGCACGCGTGTTCGAGCTGGTGCCGGTGCAAGGCTGACCGCTGCCGTCCGACGTTGGCAGGCTCACGGGTGCAGCCCCGACGGTCTCGTTCGTGCTCGCCCGTCCGGGCCCGTTTCTCCCTCCGCCCTTCCCTCCCCTCACGCAGCGCCCGTGCCCTTCCGCCGTCCGTGCTCCGTCCGCTACCGTTCCCGCGTCGCCGCGGCGGCCGCGCCGGCGTCACATCGCTCGCCCATGGGTCGCCCCCTGCGTCGGGTGCCGAACAACCTTCCCGGCGACGGAGAGGAGATCGCCATGCGGTGGAGAGGCGTCCATCACGTCGAGTTCTCGGTCCTCGATTACGAGGCCTCGGTCGCGTTCTACGACGAGATGTTCGGCTGGCTCGGCTACAAGAGCTTCTGGACGCTCGATCTCGGCTATCGCTCGACCTACTACATGGCGCGCTTCCCGCTGCCGCACAGCTATGTCGGCATCCAGCCGGCGAAGAGCGGCGAAAAGCTCGACCACGCGGCGCGCTCGACCGGCATCCACCACGTCGCCCTGTGGGCGCGCAGCCGCGGCGAGGTGAGCGCCTTCTATCGGGATTTCCTGCTCGCCAAGAACATTCCGGTCACCGACCCGCCGGCCGAGTACCCGATCTACGCGCCCGGTTATGTGGCGGTCTTCTTCGACGACCCGATCAACGGCATCCATTGGGAGCTCGCTCATACGCCCAAAATTCCCTCGCCCGCCGCCTATCTGCGCTGGAAGCGGGCGCTCGATGCGGCCGCCAAGAACCATCCGGAATGGGGCACGTCTTTCGTGGCGGCGGCGATGCGGACACTGCCCGGACGCGACGCGAAGGGCCGCTGACGCCGCGAGCATGCCCGTCCCGGCCCGGCGGAGCCGCCGCAATGCGGGTCCGAGGCGGCGCCGCCGTCGCCCCGTGACATACCTTGCTACCGCACCCCACCCCACTGTGCGTTGCAGCAAAATCGTCCGCATCCCTGGAAACGTCTTCCCCGAAGGCATAAGTTGACGGTGCGGCGATCGGGTGAGCCCGGCCAACGGGCACGCCCGTCATGCGTGTCGCGCAAAACGCCTCGGCAGTTGCCCCTCGCTCACGTCAACCCTCGACATGGACATCGACCATGGCCTCTGATTCGCGCGCGGACCTGAAGACCGGGACTCTGACGCTCGACGGCAAGACCTATTCCTTCCCGATCCGCTGGGGCACCTCCGGCCCCCCTGTGATGGATGTCGGCAAGCTCTACGGCACGACGCGCATCTTCACCTACGATCCCGGCTTCTCCTCCACCGCCAGCGCCGAATCGAAGATCACCTATATCGACGGCGACAACGGCGTGCTGCTGCATCGCGGCTACGCGATCGAGGATCTGGTCGCGCACGGCGATTTCCTCGAGACCTGCTATCTGCTGTTCTACGGCAGCCTGCCGACGCCCGCCCAAAAAGCCGACTTCGACAACCGCGTCACCCGGCACACGATGGTGCACGAGCAGATGGCGCGGCTCTATCACGGCATCCGCCGCGACGCGCATCCGATGGCGGTGATGGTCGGCGTGGTCGGCGCGCTGTCGGCCTTCTATCACGACTCGATCGACATCTCCGATCCGCACCAGCGCATGGTCGCCTCGATGCGGATGATCGCCAAGCTGCCGACCATCGCGGCGATGGCCTACAAATATTCGCGCGGCGAGCCGTTCGTCTATCCCAAGAACGACCTGCCTTATGCCGCGAACTTTTTGCACATGTGCTTCTCGGTGCCGTTCGAGGAGTATCGGGTCAACCCGGTGCTCGCCCGGGCGATGGACCAGATCTTCATCCTGCACGCCGACAACGAGCAGGGCGCCTCGACCTCGACGGTGCGGCTCGCGGGTTCTTCCGGCGCCAATCCGTTCGCCTGCATCGCCGCCGGCATCGCCTGCCTGTGGGGCCCCGCGCACGGCGGCGCCCACGAGGCGGTGATCAAGCAGCTCGCCCAGATCGAGACCAAGAAGCGGGTGCCGGAATTCGTCGCGCGGGCAAAGGATCCGGAGGATTCGTTCCGGCTGATGGGCTTCGGCCACCGCGTCTACAAGGCCTACGACCCGCGGGCCAAGCTGATGCGGCAGATCTGCCACGACGTGCTGAAGGAGACGCGGGCCGACGATCCGCTGCTGGAGATCGCCGAAGAGCTCGAGCGCGTGGCGCTCGCCGACGAGTATTTCATCGAGAAGCGGCTCTATCCGAACCTCGATTTCTATGCCGGCCTGACGCTGCGGGCGATGGGTTTTCCGCCGAGCCTGTTCACCGCGGTGTTCGCGCTCGCCCGCACCGCCGGCTGGATCGCCCACTGGATGGAGATGATCGCCGATCCGCACCAGAAGATCGGCCGGCCGCGCCAGCTCTACACCGGCTACGCGCGCCGCGAATACGTGCCGATCGGCCGCCGCGACTGATCGTTTCGCACGGCACACGACACGCCACACACCGCGAAAAAGCCCGCGCCGTCTTTCGACGGCCCGGGCTTTTTTCTTTCCTCCTGGGCACCGCCGGTCGCCTCACGCCGCCTTGCGGGCACGCAGCGCGGGTGCGAGCGATTTCCGGAAGAAGTCACAAAACTCCGCCTGCTGCGGGCCGATCTGCGTGAGGATCACGTGATCGAAGCCGGCCGAGACGTACTTGTCGATCGCCGCGAGATGCGCGTCGGCCGAGGGGCCGCAGCTCACCAGCTCGGCGATGTCGTCCGGCGTCACGCTCTCGCTCGCGGCGGCGAACCCTTCGGGGTCCGGCAGCTCGGCCATCACCGGCCAGCCGGCCGCCGACCAGCGGAAATATTTGTGGGCGGTGGCGCGCGCCTCACCCTCGCTCGCCGCCCAGCACAGCGAGATCTCGCAATAGCGCGACCCGTGACCGCCGGCCGCGTCGTAGGCCTCGATCAGGTCGGAGCGCGCCTCGGTGGCGACCAGCCCGTCGGCCTTGCGCCCGGCGAGGCGGGCGGCCTGCGGCCCGCCGGCGGCGAGCACCACCGAGGGCTTGCGCTTCGGCCGGTCGAACAGCCACGCATGGTCGAGCTGGAGGTGCTTGCCGCGATAATTCTCGATCTCGCCGGAGAGCAGCCCCTGGACGATGTCGAGCGCCTCGGCGAGCCGCTCGTGCCGCTCGACGCGGCCCGGCCAGCCGGCGCCGATCACGTGCTCGTTCAGGCGCTCGCCGGCCCCGAGGCCGAGCGTGAAGCGGTCGTCGCTCAGAAGCGCCAACGTCGCCGTCGCCTGCGCGACGATCGCCGGATGGTAGCGCATGGTGGGGCAGGTCACCGCCGTCATCAGGCCGAGCCGCTCGGTCGCCTGGGCGATCGCCCCGAGCACCGCGAAGGCGAACGGCGCGTGCCCCTGCTCCTCGATCCAGGGCAAGAAATGGTCGGAGATGGCCGCGAAGTCGAACCCCGCCTCCTCCGCCCGCACCGCATTGCGGACGAGCTCGGCCGGGCCGTGCTCCTCGGACATCAGCTTGTAGCCGATCTGCAGCATGTCGATCGTGTCCGTGGGTTGCTCGACCGCAGACGCGCCTCCCCTCGGCGCCGCGGCCTTCCGTCCGGGGAACGCCCGGCCGTGCCGAAAGTTCGCCCCTTCGCGTCCGCCGAGGCCGCTGCTAACCTCCCCCGAACGGAACGCCGCGCGTGACCCACGAGTGACCATGGACGGCAAGATCGACACCGCCCCCGCCCGCCCGACCCGCTCCGCCCGCGCGCTGCCCAAGCGGCTCGGACGCCTGCGCGCAAAGGTACGGCACTATTACGAGTCCGACGCCCCGGAGGCGCACCGCTTCCGCTATCTGCTGCTCGCCTTCGATCTCCTCACGGTGCTGTTCATCGTCGTCACCTCGTTCCTGCCGCGCACGGTGCTGATGGAGCGGATCGACATTCTGCTCGGTCTCATGATCCTCGCCGATTTCCTGGCGCGGTTCTCGATCAGCCGCCGGCCGCTGCGCGAGTTCGCGCATCTCTCCACGCTCGCCGACCTAGTGGCGATCGTCTCGTTCCTGGCGCCGCTGGTCGGCGAAGGCGCGGGCTTCCTGCGGGTGCTGCGGACGGTGCGGCTGCTGCAGACCTACGAGGTGTTGGCGCGGCTGCGCGCCGACAGCCCGTGGTTCCGCTGCCACGAGGAGCCGGTGCTGGCGACGGTGCATCTGTCGGTGTTCGTCTTCGTGATGACCGGCATCGTCTACGAGACGCAGCACGCCGGCAATCCGCTGATCGCCAACTATGCCGACGCGCTCTATTTCACGGTGACGGCGCTCACCACCACCGGGTTCGGCGACATCACGCTGCCCGGCACCTCCGGACGGCTGATCTCGGTGGTGGTCATGGTGCTCGGCGTCACGCTCTTCCTCAATCTCGTGCGCACGCTGCTGCAGCCGAGCAAGGTGCGCTTCTCGTGCCCGCGCTGCGGGCTCGCCCGCCACGAGCCGGACGCCGTGCACTGCAAGGCCTGCGGCCTGGTGCTGAACATCCCGGACGAGGGCCGCACCTTCTGACACCGGCGAACGCGGGCGGACGCCGGCGCGCCGGCCGCCCGTCCCCGCGGCGCACGGAACCAGCGGCCGCGCTGTCGTTTGTCCCACCAAACCCCACACGGCGGACGCTACGCGGCGCATCTCGTCGCGGTGTCCCGACGTCTCGACAGGAGCCCCCGATGAGCGACACCCACACCGTTTCCGAACACACCGACGCCGGCGTTCGCGACAATCCGCAAAAATCTCGGTACGAGCTCGAGCAGGACGGCGCCACCGCGGCCGCCCATTACCGCATCTCCGGCGACGTGATCACCTTCACCCACACCGAGGTGCCGGACGCGCTGCACGGCCGCGGGGTCGGCTCCAAGCTGGTGCACGGCGCACTCGAGAACACCCGCGAGCGCAAGCTCAAGGTGGTGCCGCGATGCTCGTTCGTGGCCGCCTATATCGACCGTCACCGCGAGTTCGCCGATCTGGTCGCCGGCTGAGGGCGGCGCGCCCCGAATACACGTATTCGAACACGTTTCGCGGCCGGTGCCGAGGCGCCGGCCGCTTTAGTGCGTTACCTCCATGATGTCTCCCGGCGAAGCACTGCCGTCCGTGTGGTGAGTCTTCGGTCCGATTGGCGTCGAAAGCAGCACTTCACCCGCCCTTAACGGCACGTTCGCTAGTTTACTTCGCCTGAATTTTGTTACCGCCCGCCTCGCGACCTTCCTCCACCCCCCGACGAGCTTCGGTCGCCCCCCGCGAGCCTCCGCGTGCCGGCGATCCGATCGGCCGCGGTGACGTGATGGAGAATTTCGACGTGAGCCTGTCCGACAGCCTCGGCCGCGTGTCGCTGCCCTCCAAGATCACGGCCCTGACGGTGCTCGGCATCGCCGTGGTCTCGGCGGCGATCGTCCTCCTGGTCTATCTCGACGTGAAGGCCGAGCTGCGCGCCCAGGCGCAGGCCCGCCAGGAAGCGAACATGCGGGTCGCCCGCGAGGTCCTGCAGAATTCCGGGCCGATCCGTCTCGCCGACGGCAAGCTGCTCGCGGGTGAGCGAGTGCTGAACGGCGACACCGCGCTGGTCGACCGCGTGCAGGCGCTGGTCGGCGGCACCGCCACCGTGTTTCAAGGCGACACCCGCATCTCCACCAATGTCCGCAAGCCGGACGGCAGCCGCGCGGTCGGCACCGTGCTCGCCCGCGGCCCGGTCCACGACGCCGTGCTCGGCCGCGGCGAGGCCTATCGCGGCGAGGCCGACATTTTGGGCGAGCCGTTCTTCACCGCCTACGACCCGATCCTCGACGCCGGCGGCAAGCCGATCGGCGTCCTCTATGTCGGGCTGAAGCAGAGCGAGTTCTTCGCCCGGCTCGACGGGCTGATCGCCTGGATCGCGCTCGAGGCGTTGCTCGCCGCGGTGCTGGTGGGAGCGGCGATCTTCGCGGTGCTGCGCTGGCAGATCCGGCCGCTGGTCGCGCTGGTGGGCGTGATGGGCCGGCTGCAGAAGGACGACACCGCCGTCACCGTCCCCTCGCTCGAGCGCGGCGACGAGGTCGGGGCGATGGCGCGCGCGGTCGAGGTGTTCAAGGAGAACGCGATCGCCCGCAAGGCGCTCGAGGCCGAGCAGCGCGACGCGGAAGCGAACGCCGCCGCCCGCCGCAAGGCCGACATGAACCGACTCGCCGACCGCTTCGAGTCGGCGGTCGGCGGCATCATCGGCGAGGTGCAGGCGGCCGCGAGCGCGCTCGAGGAGACCGCCCACGCCCTCACCCGCACCGTCGACACCACCCAGAAGCTCGCCGGCACCGTCGCCACCGCCTCCGACGAGGCCTCGACCAACGTGCAGGCGGTCGCCGCGGCGACCAACGAGATGACCGCCTCGATCGGCGAGATCGGCCGGCAGGTGCAGACCTCGAGCCACATCGCGCGGGACGCGGTGCGGCAGGCCGAGACCACCGACGCGCGGGTGACGACGCTCGCCCGGGCGGCGACCCGGATCGGCGACGTCGTCAAGCTGATCACCGCGATCGCCGAGCAGACCAACTTGCTGGCCTTGAATGCGACCATCGAGGCGGCGCGCGCGGGCGAGGCCGGCAAGGGCTTCGCCGTGGTGGCGCAGGAGGTGAAGGCGCTGGCCACCCAGACCTCGAAGGCGACCGAGGAGATCGCCACGCAGATTTCCGAGATGCAGGCGGCGACCACCGAATCGGCGACCGCCATTCACGAGATCACCGGCACCATCGGCCACATCGCCGAGATCGCCGCGGCGATCGCCGCCGCGGTGGAGGAGCAGGGCGCCGCCACCTCGGAGATCTCGCGCAACATTCAGCAGGCGTCGCACGGCACCGCCGGCGTCGCCGCCAGCATCACCGAGGTGAACCGTGGCGCGGCCGAGACCGGCACCGCCTCCGCCGAGGTGTCGAGCAACGCCACCCGCCTCGCCGACGAGAGCACCCGCCTGCGCCAGGAGGTCGAGAGCTTTCTCGCGACGGTGCGCGCGGCGTGAGCCACCTCACGACGGGCTCGAAACTGCAAAAAAGCCTCGCCGGCAGGCCGCGAGCGGCGGTGCGGGCGAGGCGGATCGGAACCCGAGGAAGCCCGCTGTCCGGAGCCGGCTCGTAACGAAGGGCGTCGACGACCGTGGCTCGGGTCGGTTCGGACAGCAGGTGACCCGGACCATATCGTGAATCGCCGGCGGCGCATCTTCGCGCTATTCCGCAGGGTGATTCCCGGATGTCTCGTGCCCGACATTGTCGTTGAATGATCTTCCCGTCATACCGTCTGGTGCGACAATCGGCTGTCGCCTTTCGGTACGGGACAGGGCGGCACAGGGCGGCACGGACGCCGCGGCGTTCGGCCACCGCCCTGCCCGCCTCGACCGTCCACCTCTACCGTCCTCCTCGGCCGCGCGTCTTGCTCGCCGCGCTCTTCCGCGCCGTCTCGGGCGACCGGCGCTCGTCGCTCTCGGCGACCGGATCGATGTCGGTGCGGCGCAAGAGATAGTCCAGCCCGCCGACCCGGTACCAGCGATAGCCGTAGCCTTCGAGCACGAGGTGATGCAGCCCGTCGTCGCCGGCGGCGTCGTGGTCGTCGCCGAGCAGATTTATCAGAACGTCGCCGTGCGCGCCCTCGACGCCCGGCGAAAAGGCCACCTCGCGCGGCGTGGCGGCGAGGTTGTGCACGAACAGCGCCGAGTTGTTGCGCCAGTCGTAGCGCACGATCAGCACCGCCGGGTCATCGGTCTCGATCACCGAGAAATCGCCCCAGCCGATCTCCGGCACCTCTTTGCGCATGCGGATGATCCGCTCGGTCCAGTTGAGGAGCGAGTCGGGATGGCGGCGCTGGAAGGCGGCGTTGACGTGCTCGTAGCCCCACGGCCCCCCCGAGATCACCGGCAGCACCGGCTCGTCGGAACGGGTGAAGCCGCCCTGCGGCTCGTCCGACCACTGCATCGGCGTGCGCGCGCAATAGCGCTCCTCGAGCGAGAGATCGTCGCCCATGCCGAGCTCGTCGCCGTAGCGCAGCACCGGCGTGCCGGGCAGCGTGAACAACAGGCTGTAGGCGAGCTCGAGCCGGCGCCGGTCGCAGCCGAGCATCGGCGCGAGCCGGCGGCGGATGCCGCGGTCGTAGAGCTGCATGGTCTTGTCGGGACCGAACGCCGAAAACACCGTCTCGCGCTGCTCTTCGGTCAGCCGGCCGAGATCGAGCTCGTCGTGATTGCGAAGAAACACGCCCCACTGCGCGGTCGAGGGGCGCGGACGGGTCGCTCTCATCGCCTCGACCAGCGGGCGACCATCGGCCGAGGCGAGCGCATAGAACAGGTTCTGGTTGACCTGGAAGTTGAACATCATGTGCATGCGGTCGCCGTCGTCGCCGAAATAGTGGAGATCGGTGTCGGGCAGCACGTTGGCTTCCGCGAGGATGATGCTGTCGCCCTTGCGCCACTGCAGAAAC
The DNA here is from genome assembly GCF_000293785.1 of Rhodovulum sp. PH10. Classification (GTDB taxonomy): domain Bacteria; phylum Pseudomonadota; class Alphaproteobacteria; order Rhizobiales; family Xanthobacteraceae; genus Rhodoplanes. Next base: position 31,196 of record NZ_AKZI01000105.1, read on the forward strand.
TCGCGAAACGTCCGCAGCATGTCGAACTGCTCGTCCGGGCTGGTGACGTCGGCGCCCTTGGTGCCGATCACGAACGGCACCGCGTCCATCCGAAAGCCGGAGACGCCGAGCTCGATCCAGAACCCCATGATCTTCAGGATTTCTGCCTGCACCTCCGGGTTCGACGTGTTCAGGTCCGGCTGAAACTCGTAGAAGCGGTGGAAGTAGTAGGCCTGCGCCGCCTCGTCGAACGTCCAGGTGGTCTCCTGCACGCCGGGAAACACCATGCCCTGGTCGGCGTTCTTCGGCTTCTTCTTCGACCAGACGTACCAGTCGCGATATTTGGAGTTCGGGTCGCGGCGGGCGTCCTGGAACCAGGGATGCTCGATCGAGGTGTGGTTGACCACGAGGTCGATCAGCACCCGCATGCCGCGCTGCTCGGCGCCGTGGGTGAACTCGACGAAGTCGCCGAGCGTGCCGAAGCGGGGATCGACCGAGTAGTAGTCCGAGACGTCGTAGCCGTCGTCCTTGCCGGGCGACTTCTGGAACGGCATCAGCCAGATCGCCGTCACGCCGAGGCCATTGAGATAATCCAGCCGGCGCATCAGGCCCTGAAAGTCGCCGACGCCGTCGCCGTCGGAATCCATGAAGGTCTCGACCGACAGGCAGTAGATCACCGCGTTCTTGTACCACAGATCGCTGATCATGCTTTTCCCCCCCACGCGCGCGGCGTCGCGCCGGCCGAGTGGTCGGCCGAATGGTCGACCGGGCGCCGTTCGAACGTGAACCGCCGGACGCGAGGGAGGTTCCTACTCACCGGAGGCGCGGACGCGCCCGCCGGGCGCACCGGCCGCGCTGCCACGCTGCGCCCGCCCTTGCGAACCCTCCGGCGTTCGGCATAGTCCCCGTCGAACGGCGCCGCCCGGCGCCGCCGACCTTCGGAGTTTCAGCGTGCCGGTGCGGACCATCGTGACATTTCCCGATCCGCGGCTGCGCGAGCCGGCGCGGCCGGTGGAGGCGTTCGGCGACCGCCTGAAGGCGCTCGCCGCCGATCTCCTCGACACCATGCGGGCGGCGCCCGGCATCGGCATCACCGCGCCGCATGTCGGCGTGCCGCTGCGCCTCGTGGTGATCGCGCTGTCGGCCGCCGACGGCGTGCGGATTTACGCCAATCCGGTGATCGACTGGTCGTCTCCCGAGACCCGCGCGCATCCCGAAGGCAGCGTCTCGATGCCGGGCGTCTCCGAGGAGATCGAGCGCCCGGCCCGCGTGCGGCTGACCTGGCAGGATCTCGACGGCGGCTACGAGACCGGCGAGGCGGACGGCCTGCTCGCGGTGTGCCTGCAGCACGAGATCGACCAGCTCGACGGCGTCTTCTGGGTCGACCGGCTGTCGCGGCTGAAACGCGAGCGGGTGATCAAGCGGTTCGAGAAGCTGCGACGCCCCGGCCGTTGACGTTCGCCGCAACGGGACTATGGTCGGCGCCGCGTGCCACCCCCACGCTCGACCAGCCCCCGGACATTCCGCAATGGATTTCTTCTCGCCGGCCCAGTGCGCCGGCTATGTCGCATTCGTCTTCGGCTTCTCCGCCTTCCTGCAGAAGCGCGACACGCCGCTCAAGGCGCTCAACGCCGCCGAATGCCTCGCCTACACGCTGCATTTCGCGCTGCTCGGCAACCCTCCGGCCGCCGCCTGCGCGCTGATCTCGTCCGCCCGCTCGGTCCTCGCCGTCACGGTGCGGGCGAAGGGCATCGTCTGGATCGTCCTCGCGGTGATCGCCGCGACCGGCTTCGTGGTGGTGCGCACGCCGCTCGGCATCCTGCCGGTGATCGCCACCTGCTCGGCGACGCTGGCGATGTTCCTGATGCGCGGCATCCCGATGCGGCTGGCGCTTCTGCTGGCGACCGCGCTGTGGCTGGTCAACAACATCGCCAGCGGCTCGATCGGCGGCACCTTGCTCGAGAGCTTCATCGCGCTCGCCAACGTCTCGACGATGGTGCGGATGCTGCTCGACGCTGCGCGCGAAAAGAAGAAGCGGAGCGGGCCGCAAATGCTCGGCAGCGGTCAGCCGAGCGCCTCGGCATAGCGCTCCGGCGAGAAGCCGACCAGCAGCGGCCCGGCGCCCTCGAGCACCGGCCGCTTGATCATCGACGGCTCGTCCAGCATCAGCGCGATCGCCTTCGCCTCGTCGAGGTCTTGCTTGTCGGCCTCGGGCAGCTTGCGAAAGGTGGTGCCGGCGCGGTTGAGGAGCTTTTCCCAACCCACCTCGCCGACCCAACCCGCGAGCGTCACACGATCGATGCCATGGCTCTTGTAGTCGTGAAACGCGTAGGCGACGCCGTGCTCGTCGAGCCAGGCGCGCGCCTTCTTCATCGTGTCGCACGCCTTGATCCCGTAAAGGGTGATGCGCCCGCTCGCCACCGCTGAAAACCTCCCGTTCACGCCGGCCGCACTCCTGCCGCGGCGACGCCCTGCCGATACCACAGACGGCGGCGAGGAGAGAGGTTAGAGTGATCGTACCGCGTTCGTCTCCCCTTGCGCCGCCTGAAGACCGCCAGCCGCCCACCCGCGAGGCCCGCCACCCTTGCACACCGTGACGACCGTCCTGCTTCTTCTGCTCGCCGTGGTGGTGACGGCGAGCCTGTCTCGCATGCTGCCGGTGGCGATCCCGCGGCCGCTGGTGCAGATCGCCTTCGGTGCCGCCATCGGCCTGGTCGCCCCCTTGCGGGTCGATCTCGATCCCGAGCTGTTCTTCCTCCTGTTTCTGCCGCCGCTCCTCTTCCTCGACGGCTGGCGCATCCCCAAGGACGAGCTCGCCCGCGACCGCGGCGCCGTGCTCGAGCTCGCGCTCGGCCTCGTCGTCTTCACCGTGCTCGGCATGGGCCTCCTGATCCACTGGATCATCCCGGCGATGCCGCTCGGCGTCGCCTTCGCGCTCGCCGCCGTCCTGTCGCCGACCGACCCGATCGCGGTGTCGTCGATCGCCCGGCGAGTGCCGATCCCGAAACGGATGATGCACATCCTGGAGGGCGAATCGCTCCTCAACGACGCCTCGGGCCTGGTGTGCTTCCGCTTCGCGGTGGCGGCGGTCGCGACCGGCGGCTTCTCGCTGGTCGATGCGGCGCTGACCTTCGTGTGGATGGCGGCCGGCGGCCTGTTCATCGGCGCCACGGTGACGCTCGCGATCATGCGCACCAAGGAGTGGATCGGCCGCCGGTTCGGCGAGGATTCCGGCTCCAACATCCTGGTGAGCCTGTTGATCCCGTTCGCCGCCTATCTCTCGGCCGAGCATCTCGGCGGCTCCGGCATTCTCGCCGCGGTCGCCGCCGGGCTCGCCATGAGCTTCGCCGAGGCGAGCGGCCAGGCGCTCGCCGCCACCCGGATCCGCCGCCGCGCGGTGTGGGACATGATCCAGTTCGCCACCAACGGCGTCGTCTTCGTGCTGCTCGGCGAGCAGCTGCCGGCGATCGTGCCGAACGCGCAGCAGACCGTGGCGCTGACCGGCCACACCAGCCCGTTCTGGCTGATCGGCTATGTCGTGGCGATCGCGCTCGCCCTCACCACCCTGCGCTTCCTGTGGGCGGCGGTGTCGCTGAAGCTCACTTGGTACCGCCGCTGGGGCGGCACCGGCTCGCCGGCCGACCAGCCCGGCCTGTTGCGGCTGGTGCTGGCGATGTCGTGCGCCGGCGCGCGCGGCGCGGTGACGCTCGCCGGCATCCTCACCCTGCCGTTCGTGCTGCCGACCGGCGAGCCGTTTCCCGCCCGCGACCTCGCGATCGTGCTGGCGATGGGGGTGATCGTCGCCTCGCTGGTGATCGCCAGCGTCGGCCTGCCGCTGCTGCTGAACGGGCTGACCTTGCCGGCCGAGCCGTCGCACGCCGACGAGGAGAGCCTCGCCCGCACCGCCGCCGCCGAGGCGGCGATCGCCCGGCTCGAGGAGGTGCAGCATCTGATGGCCGAGGGCCGCCCGGACGCCGACCGCTATGTCGACATCGCCGCCCGCCTGATGGACCTCTATCGCCTGCGGATCGACCAGAACAGCGGCGACGACCAGGTGCGCGCCCGCGAGGACGCGGCGATCGAGCGCCGCATGCGGGTGGCCGCGGTGCGCGCCTCGCGCGAGGCGGTGTGGCGGCTCTTGCGCGAGCGCCGGATCGGCAGCGAGATCGCCTCCAAGCTGGTGCAGGAGTTCGACCTTCTGGAGACCCGCTACGTCGCCTGATTTTTCGCCTCGCCGGGTCGGCGACGAGCCGCTTCGGACTCCGGGCGGTTTGGGGCATAATGCCGTTGGGTCACACGATCCCCGGCCGGCGCCTCGCAGCTTTCCCGGCGTCGCCGGTCACCTGTTCGAAACGCCGTGCTCGCCCGGATCGGCCCCGTGTTTCGCCGACCATCGAGGAATCCCGACATGCCCGACTTTCCCGCCGACGACGTCCGCACCGTCGCCTGCGCGCTCACCACCAGCGCGATCGACCTGCTCGTCGTGGAGGATGCCAACGCCTATCACCGCTGCCGCTTCTGCGGCGCCTCGGTGCCGTGGCAGCAGCCGGCCGAGCAGATCGTCCACAAGGGCGACTGCCCCGTCACGGTGGCGCGGCGCCTGCTGGCGATCGCCGCCTCCGCCTGACGCCCGTGTGGGCGGCCGATACCCCGGCCGCGGTGATCGTCACGACAGAGTTGCAAATCCCATGACGACGGCGCCCTCTTCCGGCTCCGACACGGCGGCTTCGCGCTGGCGCCGCCTGCAGGCCGACACCGACACCGTTCACCGCGCGCTCGACGCCCGCATCATGGCGGCCGATCCGTTCCGCGACCGCGCCCGCTACGGCCTCTTCCTGGCGATGCAGATCGCGATTTTTCGCGATGTCGACGCGCTCTATGCCGACCCTGCCCTGCGGGCGGTGTTTCCCGACCTCGCGACGCGCCGCAAGCTCGGCCTGGCCGAGCAGGACGCCGCCGATCTCGGCCTCGCGGTGCCGCGGCTCGCCGAGCCCGCCTTCGCCGGCACGATCGATGCCCCGACCGGCATGGGCTGGCTCTATGTGGTCGAGGGGGCCGATCTCGGCGCGCCGTTCCTCCTGCAGGAGACGCGCAAGATCGGCGTCGACGAAACATTCGGCGCCCGCCACATGCAGGGGCCCGAGCACGGCCGCGGCCTGCACTGGCGGCTGTTCACCGAGGCGCTCGACGCCGCCTCTCTGACCGCCGCCGAGGATGCCCGCGTGCTGGCCGGCGCCCACGCCGCCTTCGCCCGCGCCAACGTCTTGTTCGAGGCGGCGGGGCTTTCGGCGTAATATCGACAGCGGGAAACCATGACCTCATCCCGAGGGGCCGTGAAGCGACCGTCTCGAAGGATGAGGCCCCCACCGTGGCCTCGCCCTTCGAGACGCACTCCTGCGGAGTGCTCCTCAGGACGAGGTCGGGCTCTGTCGCCGTTGGTATGAGCCGCACCCTCCAGATCGCTTTCCACGAAGCGCCGGCCGTGCCCCCCACGGCCGGCGTTTTTTTTTCGTCCCCGTCCGCACCACCGCCGCTCCCCTTTCACGGATCCGAGAGCCACCCCACGGGCCGCTTGCCGACAACCGCGCCTCGAGATAAATATGACTGACCGGTCAGTCATAGGAGAGCACCGTGCCGTCCGAGAAGCCGCCCCGAACGAGACGCCCGGCAGGCGAGAGCCGCACGCGCGGGTCGGCCGCGGACGAGAAGAACGCATCCGCCCCGAGCATGGCCCGCGCACCGCGGACCGCCGAGCCGCAAGGCGCCACGCCGAAAAGCACGGCCGGAAAACGGACGGCGAAGGGCGGCACGGCAGCGAAAGGAGCCTCGGCGACAGGCACGGCGAAGCCGGTCCCGGCGCCGCAAAAAAAGCCCTCGCGCGCACCGGCACGGGCCGCAGGCGCCCGTGCCAGAACGGCCGCCGCTCCGGCCTCCGCGTCCCGCCCCCGGAAACGCCGGACGATCCGCCCCGAGCAGGCCGCCGCCCGCCGCGAGGCGATCTTGCGCGCAGCCCTCGAGGTTTTCGGCGAGAACGGCTTCGCCGCCGCGAGGCTCGACGACGTCGCGGCCCGCGCCGGCGTCGCCAAGGGCACGATCTATCTCTATTTCCGCGACAAGGACGCGCTGTTCCAGGAGCTGATCGCGGCGATGATGGGCCCGCTGATCGCCGATCTGAAGGCGCTGTCGACCGCCGACCTGCCGCCCCGCACCGCGATCGAGCGGCTTCTGTCGCTGTTCGCCAAGGAGGTGCTCGGCACCGAGCGCCGACAGGTGCTGCGCCTGGTGCTGGCGGAAGGCCCGCGCTTCCCGAAGGTCGCCGAGTTCCACTTCTGCCACGTGGTCGGCCCGGCGATCGGCGCGATCGGCGTGCTGATGAAGCGGGCCGCCGCGGAGGGCGTGGTAAACCCGCGGCTCGCCGAGTTTCCACAGCTCGTCGTCGCGCCGGGGCTGATGTCGGTGGTGTGGACCAGCCTGTTCGACCGCTTCATGCCGCTCGATCCGGAAAGGCTGCTCGCCGCCCATCTCGACGTGCTGTTCGGCGCCGGAGAACGGCGATGAACATGCAACCGCCTCGTCTCGGCCGCCGGCCGGCCGCCCTCCTCGCGCTGGTCGCCACGCTCGCGCTGCCGCTCGCCGGCTGCAGCGAGGAGCCGAAGGTTTATCAGGGCTGGGTCGAGGCCGATCTGATCTTCGTCGCGCCCGACGAGGTCGGCCGCTTGCAGACGCTCGCCGCCAAGGAAGGCGACCACGTGGAAGCCGGGGCGCCGCTGTTCACGCTCGACGACGACCTCCAAGCGGCGGAGGTCAACATGTACAAGGCGCAGCTCGAGAACGCGGAGTCCGCCTTCTCCCGCGCCGACACCTTGCTGAAGACCCGGACCGGCACCCAAAAAGCCTACGACGAGGCGGAGGCGGCGCTGCGCACGGCGCGTGCGCGGCTCGTCACCGCGCAGACACGGCTCGATCGCCGCCGCCGGGTGAGCCCGGTGACCGGCACCGTGCAGCAGGTCTATTACCGCCCCGGCGAGATCGTTCCGGCCGACCGCCCGGTGCTCGCCATCTTGCCGCCGGAGAATCTGAAAGTCCGGTTCTTCGTGCCGGAGGCGCTGCTGCCGTCGATCCGCCACGGCGAGAGGGTGCGGGTCGGCTGCGACGGCTGCGTCGCCGGGCTGACCGCGAAAGTGAGCTTCATCGCGCGCCAGGCAGAATTCACGCCGCCGGTGATCTACTCGCTCGAGGAGCGTCACAAGCTCGTCTATCTGATCGAGGCGAAGCCGGACGATCCGGAAAAGCTCCGGGTCGGCCAGCCGGTCGACGTCGCGCTCGGGACGCCGGCGCCCGCGAAAGCCGCCGAGGCGCGCAAATGAGCGAGCCCGCCCAAAACGCCGAAAAGCCGCCGGACGACATCGCCATCGACGTGGAGAATCTCACGAAGTCGTTCGGCGGCCACACGGTCGTGCGCGGCCTGACGATGCAGGTGCGGCGCGGGCTGATCTACGGCTTTCTCGGCCCCAACGGCTCCGGCAAGACGACCACCATCCGCATGCTGTGCGGCCTGCTGACGCCCGACTCCGGCCGCGGCACCTGCCTCGGCCTCGACATTCACCGCGACGCCGAGATCATCAAGCGGCACGTGGGCTACATGACGCAGCATTTCAGCCTGTATCAGGACTTGTCGGTGCGAGAAAATCTCGAGTTCGTCGCCCGCGTCTACGGCCTGAGAAACCCGCGCGCGGCGGCGCGCGGCGCGATCGAGCGGCTCGGCCTCGCGCAGCGCGCCGAGCAGCTCGCCGGCGAGCTGTCGGGCGGCTGGAAGCAGCGCCTCGCGCTCGGCGCCTGCACGCTGCCCGATCCGCAACTGTTGCTGCTCGACGAGCCGACCGCCGGCGTCGATCCGAAGGCGCGGCGCGAGTTCTGGAACGAGATTCACGCGCTCGCCGCGCAGGGCCTCACCGTGCTGGTCTCGACCCACTACATGGACGAGGCCGAGCGCTGTCACGAAATCGCCTACATCGCCTATGGCGAGCTGTTGGCGCAAGGCACCGTGCAGGAGGTGATCGACGCCTCGCATCTCACGACCTTCACGGTCTCGGGCGGCAGGAACTTGTCCGCGCTCGCGGCCGAGCTGGAGAAACGCGAGGGCATCACCATGGTCGCGCCGTTCGGCACCAGCCTGCACGTCTCCGGCCCCGACGAGGCGGCGGTGAACGCGGCGATCGCGCCGTTCCGCGAAGACCGTGATCTCGTGTGGGAGCCGTCTCAGCCGTCGCTCGAGGACGTGTTCATCGACCTGATGAGCAAGACCGCCTCGGGCAAGGCGAAGGGGAGCGGATCGTGACCAGCGACACGCCCGCCCCCGCTCCTGCCGACGGCACACTCGACACCGCCGTGATGCCGCGGGCGACCGCGCCGCCGATCACCGGCTTTCGTGCAATCCTGCGCCGGATCGGCGCGGTGCTCCTGAAGGAGGTGCTGCAGCTCCGCCGCGACCGGATCTCGCTCGCGACCATGATCACCATCCCGCTGATGCAGCTTTTGTTGTTCGGCTACGCGATCAACACCCAGCCGCGCGACCTGCCGACCGCGGTGCTGCTGCAGGAGCAGAGCGACGTCGGCCGCACCATTCTGCGCGCGCTCGAGAACACCAAGTATTTTCGCGTCGTGCGGGTGGCGCGCGACGAGCAGGAGTTCGACCGGCTGCTGCAGTCCGGCACCGTGCAGTTCGGCGTGGAGATCCCGGCGAATTTCGAGCGCGACCTGAGACGCGGCGACCGCCCTGCCATGCTGGTCGCGGCCGATGCGAGCGATCCGGTCGCGTCCGGCTCGGCACTCGCCGCGCTCACCTCGCTGACGCAGACGGCGCTTCGCAACGACCGCGCGATCCCCGAGCAGACCGCGCCGCCATTCGAGGTGCGTACGCATGCCCGCTACAATCCGGCCGCCCGCAGCCAGCTCAACATCGTGCCCGGCCTGCTCGGCACCATCCTCACCCTCACGATGCTGATCTTCACGGCGCTTGCAGTGACGCGCGAGACCGAGCGCGGCACCATGGAGACGCTGCTGGCGATGCCGATCTCGCCGGTCGAGATCATGCTGGGAAAGATCGCGCCCTATGTGGTGATCGGCTTTTTGCAGGGCACGCTGATCGTCGCCGCCGGCGTGCTGCTGTTCGCGGTGCCGATCTTCGGCAATCTCGCGCTGCTGGCGACGCTGACCACGCTGTTCATCGCCACCAATCTTTCCGTCGGCTACACCTTCTCGACACTCGCGCAGAACCAGCTCCAGGCCATGCAGATGGCGATGATGTACTTCCTGCCGAACCTCCTGCTGTCCGGCTTCCTGTTTCCTTACGCCGGCATGCCGCAATGGGCGCAATATGTCGGCGAGACGCTGCCGCTCACGCACTATCTGCGCATCGTCCGCGCGATCATGCTGAAGGGTGCGACGCTCGCCGACCTCCGCTACGACACGGTCGCGCTGGTGGTGCTGATGCTGATCGCCATGACCATCGCCGTGCGGCGCTTCCGCCGGACGCTGGATTGAGGAGACTCGTCTCCTATTCCCTTTTTTATTCGGTCCGGCGAAGACCGAACCCGGGTCGCTCGCTGTGCCGGGTCCCCGCCTTCGCGGGGACGAGCGGATATGGCGGCGTCGTGATCAGCTCGATTCGGCGATCCACCCGTCGTCAATACCGCACCTTGTCCGGCTTCGCCTGCCAGCGGCGAAAGCCCTCCAAGGCCTCGTCGGCGGCGAGGCGGCGGAGCGGCAGCGTGCGCGCCGGAAGCGGCAGCGCGACCTCGCGATAGAGCGCGTCGTCGTCGAAGCCGATCTCGGCCGCCTGGACGCGGTCGTTGCCGTAGACGATCGCCGACACCCGCGCCCACCACGCGGCCGACAGGCACATCGGGCACGGCTCGCAGCTCGTATAGACCACCGCCCCCTCCAGCACGTGGCTGCCGAGTTTCTTGCAGGCGTCGCGGATCGCCACCACCTCGGCATGCGCGGTCGGGTCGCCGTCCGGCACCACCCGGTTGACGCCCTCGCCGACGATTCTGCCGTCCTTGACGATCACCGCGCCGAACGGCCCGCCGCCCGCCTCCACCGCCTCGCACGACAGCGCGATCGCGCGGCGCATGAAATCCATCTCGCTCATCTCGCCCCTCCCCGTCCGGCGCCACCGACGGTCGTCGGCCGCCGCCTGCGCGGCTTCGTTTGCGCGCGGGCGGTGCCCGCCCCGGCATCCGGCCGCGCCGCGCCCGCGGCGATCCGCACGGCGAGCGCCACCACGCGTTCGAGCAGCCGCCGCTCCGGCGTGCGCCGCCAGCAGGCGGCGAACCGCACGTCGGCCAGCGCCGCATCGGTGTGGACGATCTCCAGCTCGCCGTCGGCGATCTCGCGACGCACCGCGGCCGGCGGCACGCAGGCGACCGCGAGCCCGTCGATCGCCATGCGCACGATCGGCGCGAGCGTGGTGCTGGCGTGGAGCCTGAGGTCGCGCACGTCGGCGAAGGCGTGGCTGACCGCGAGATGGATGTCGCCGCGCCGCGCGAAGGTCATCACCGGATGCGCCGCCACCCGCGCGAGCGGCACCCGCCGCCCGCCGAGCCGCAGCCGCGGGCTCGCGACCAACCCCATCGGGAACTTGCACAGCTCGCGCACCTCGAAGTCGGGGTCGGTCTGCGGCAAAAGCAGAAAGCCGAGATCGATCTCGTCGGCGCGCAGCTTGTCCTCGAGCTGCGGCGAGGCGCCGGCGTCGATCTCCAGCGCGAGGTTCGGATAGAGCACGTCGAGCGCCCGCATGAACTCCTGCAGCCAGGTGTGGACGATCGTCTCGACCACGCCGAGCCGAAACACGCCGTGCACGGCGTCCGGCACCGCGACCGCGTGGTGCATGGCGTCGTTGAGCGAGAGGATGCGCTCGACATAGGACAGAAGCTCGAGCCCCTTCTCGGTGCAGCACACGTGCCGCGGCGAGCGCTCGATCAGCGTCACCCCGAGATCGGCCTCGAGCTGGGCGACGCGCTGTGACACCGCCGGCTGGGTGATCGCCAGCCGCGCCGCCGCCTTGTTGAAGCCGCCGAGCGTGGCGACCCAGTAGAAGGCCTGCAGGAGCCGCGTGTCGAGCATGGGTGCGTCGCCGTCCGCGTCGATTTGTGCCGCTTATCGATCCTGATCGAAAATGATAATTTGACGCGATGCCTCCGTCCAGTGTCTCCTGGCCGCGAGACAACGCCAGGGCGCGGACACGCGACCGGCACCGGACGAGAGGGCTTGTTCGTTTCCATGTTCCCGAGACTGCTTCTGGGGCTCGCCGCCGCGCTGATGGTCGGCTGGCCCGCCGTCGCCGCTCCCGTCCACACGCTGCGCCTCAACGAGAGCGCCGGCCCGGACGGCCCCGAAGCGGCCGCCCTCGAGGTGTTCAAGCGCGACGCGGAAGAGCTGTCCGAGGGGCGGCTCGCGATCGAGATCCATTATCGCGACACGCTGCTCGCCACCCGCCAGGCGATCGAGAGCCTGCAGACCGGCACGGTCGATCTCTATTCCGGGCCGCTGTCGGCCTTTCGGCCGCTCGCCCCGCAAGAACTCGGCGCGCTGTCGGTGCCCTATCTGATCGACACCCGCGGCCGGCTGCGCCGCTATCTCGACAGCGACGTCTTTGCCGAGGCCACCCACAAGCTGCTCGCCCGCGGCATCCGGGTGCTGTCGACTGCGGGGCTGCGCGATCCCGGCCGGGTGATCGTCGCCAACCGGCCGATCCGCACCGCCGACGACCTCGAGGGCTTGCGTATCCGGGTCGGCGGCGACGAGCTGGCCGAACGCTCGTGGCGCAGCGTCGGCGCGGTGCCGGTGCGGCTCGGCTGGAACGAGACCTATCTGGCGCTCCGCCGCGGCACCGCCGACGCGGTCACCGTGCCGGGCGGCCGGCTGCGCTCGTCGAACCTGATCCACGTCGCCCGCTACGTCGCGATCGAGGACGCCCATCCGCAGGTGTGGCCGATGGCGATCGCCGAGACCGCCTGGCGGCGCCTGAGCCCGGAGGATCGCGACGTGCTGATCGATGCCGCCGACGCCGCCGGCCGCGCCTATTCGCGGATCGCCGCGGAAGCCGCCGAGCGCGACCTCGAGTCGGTCGTGGTGCGCGACCACGCGGTGCGCATCGAGGTGGCGGCACTACGCCGACGGATGGTGCCGGTCTATCGCCGGATGGTCGCCGAGGGCTTGCTCGCCCCCGAGGTGCTCACACCCGAGGTGCTCACACCCGAGGTGCTCGACGCCACCCCGTGACGCGTCCGGCCGCTGCGGGACGCCGCGCGGCGTCCCGTAAATGCCGTTCCCGGCAGCGGCAGCAAAGATCCGAAGATCAGAGCATGCGGCGGAACTCGACCGTCGAGGGTGTGCGGCGCGCTTTGAGATAGCGCACGCCGCGCTCGGTCGCCTCGGTCGAGAAGGTGAGGTAGCGGTCGAACGCCGCCTTGTAGTCGACCCGCGCGTTGCGCGTCATCAGCACCGTGAACACCACCTTGGCGTCCGGCCAGCCGAGCCCGAGCGCCTTGCACAGGATCAGCGCGCCGTCCTCGAAGCCGAGCCGCACCAGATTGCGCACCGCCTCCACCGGCACCTTGGTCATGGTCGCCAGCATCTCGATGGTGTCGTCGAGCCGGTCGTCGCGGGCGGCGGCGAGGAGCTGCTCGCGATGGGCGGCGAGCTCCGCCTCGCGGCTCTCCGGCGAGGCGCGGCCGCGGGCGGCGCGGCGCGGCGTCGCCGGCTCGGGCGGCATCGACTGCTCCATCCGGCGGCGCACGTCGGGATCGGGATCGTTCAGCAGCTGGCGGCGCACCGGCTCGGCGACCAGCCGCACCAGTCCGGCAAACAGGTCCGCCGGCAGCTCCTTGCGATGGACGATTTTTCGCGCCAGCTCCTCGTCCTTGCGGGCGCGCACCGCGAGCCGCTGAAAGCCGCCGCGCGAGAGCTGCGCGCCGTCGTTGGCGGTGACCTTGTGGGCGACGCGGGTGTCGCCGCGGTCGACCAGGATGTCGGTCACCCGCTCCGGCACCATGATCCGCCCGGCGAGCGCCAGGAGATGCGCCTGGCTCTTCGAGGCGGCGATCCGCACCAGAAAATCCTCGGCGAGGATCGGCGAGCGCTCGAGCACGGGGCCGGCGACCTCGATCGCGTCGTCCTCGGCGAGCCGGTGGACCACCCGCGCCGGGCCACGCTGCACCGGGGCGATGCGGGCGCTCAGCTTGGCGAGCGCCTCCTCGGGCGTGCCGTCCATCAAGTGGTCCATCACCGTGTCGAACAGCTCGACCTGCTGCTCGGTATAAGCGTGCACGCCGCGGATGAAGAGCTCGGCGACCCGCAACACGTCGTCGTCGCGCTGCGCGTTGCGCAGCGCCACCGGATCGGGGAACTGCGAGTCGTCGAGCGGGCCGTCGGTGAAGGCGACGCCGATGCGATGCCGCTCGCGCCAGGCGGCCTTCACCTCGCGGGTGTCGCCGTCGAAGCTCAGGCTGAAGGCGTCCGGCACCGCCGCGACGTCCGACACCAGGATGCAGGCGCCGCCCCGCGACAGGTTGAGAATCGCGCAGTCGCCGATCAGGCCGTCGGCGGTGATCTGGCCCATCTTCAACGTGAGATAGCGCGGGTACTGCCGGCTCTGTGACATCGGCGATCGCTCCGGACGACGAGGGTCCACTGCTGCTTTTCTTCGAAACTGCCAGGACGGCGCTGAGACCGGGTAAAATAAGACCGGACGATTTTTCTCAAACCGGTGCGAATTTCGACGGAACCGCCCCAGGAGGTACGCCCGCAGGGTGCAACGGGCGCCGGGCAGCCCTACATGACGGACGGCCGCCCGGCCGAAAACCCGCCGGCCGGCAGAACGATACGACGAACCCCCGGAGAGCGACATGGAGGCAAGAACCTATCCCGTCACCCGGACCGACGCGGAGTGGCGCGCCCTGCTCACCCCCGAGCAATACGAGGTGATGCGCCGGCACGGCACCGAGCGGCCCGGCAGCTGCGCGCTGCTCGCCGAGAAACGGCCCGGCCGCTTCACCTGCGCCGGCTGCGGGCAGCCGCTGTTCGTGTCGAAGACCAAGTTCGAGAGCGGGACCGGCTGGCCGAGCTTCGTCGACCCGGTCGAGGGGGCGGTCGAGACCACCCAGGACCGCAGCTTCGGCATGGTGCGCACCGAGGTGCACTGCTCGCGCTGCGGCAGCCATCTCGGCCACGTGTTTCCGGACGGCCCGCCGCCCACGGGGCTGCGCTACTGCATCAACGGCGTGGCGATGAATTTTTCACCGGAGGCGTGAGGCCGGTTTTGAAGGCTCCCGTTCGGGACCTCGGGCACGGTGCTGCCCCTCGCCTCTCCCCGCCTTCGCGACCCGCTCGCGGGGAGAGGTCGGAACCCGAACCGGCTCGGACGCTGCCGGCGGGGAGCGTTCGCAGCCCGAACCGCGTTCGGCGCACCACCGAGAGCGCGTAGCCTCACAGCCACGGCGACCGCCCGGCCCGCGGCTCGTCGCCTGCGATACCGCCCCGGCTAGCCACCCGCACGACGATCGCTCTCTGCCCGGTATCGGCCGGGTCGCCAACTGGACACCTCCGGCCGGAGCGGCCTATATCCGCCGCAGCAGGAGGCGCGCATGCTCAAATATTTACGTCTTTTTCCGATCCTGATCGCGTGTTGGACCGGCATCTTGATCGCCTAGTACGCTCGTTCTTATTTCTTTCTTTTCGACGACACGGCTCTGGTGACCACGGCCATCGACACGCCGGTGGCGGCGATCTTCACGCAGCCACTGATCGGCTTTTACCGACCGCTTCCGTTTCTCCTGCTGAAGCTGCAAGCGGGCGTTTTCGGCTGGCAGGATCCGGCCGGCTACTCGATCGTCGCCATTCTCGTCCATGCGGGATCGGCCGCCGCATTCTACGCGCTGCTCGCGCGTGTCGGGCTCGGCGAGCTGGCGCGCGGCCTCGCCGCCATGCTGTTCCTGGCATCGCCCTGGGCCTCCGAGGCGACCTGCTGGATGAGTGCCTGCTTCGATCTTTGGGCCGTCTTTCTAGGGCTCCTGTCGCTCCTCGTCTTTTGCCGCTACCTGGAGCGGCGAAGCCGGACCGCATTGGCGATCGCCACCGTGATCTTCGCCATGGCGCTCCTGTGCAAGGAGAATGCGGTGGTCTTCGGTGCCGCCTTCGCCGCCTTGGCGATCGGCAAGCTGGGATGGCGACGTTTTCCGGCGGTGGTCGTCGCCGTCCTGCCGATCGCCGGCGTGACGCTGGTGTATCTCGCGGTGCGCTCGGCGATCCTCCCCGACCTCGGTGGCGCCTATGGCACGGCCGGAGCGTTGTTCGAGAACGCCCCGCTGGTGGCGAACGCGGGCACCTACGTGCAAGGCATTCTCGATCTCGGGCCGAAGCTTCCGGCGGCTGTTTCCTTCGTAGCGTTCCTCTATTTGGCCGGGATGACGGCGTGCCTCGTGGCGGCGTGGGCGAGACCTCGGGCCGCCGCGATGTGCGTCGGGCTGTTCGTCGTCCTGCTGGCCCCGGTCCTGTGGGTGCCGGTGTCGCTCACCTCGACCGGATCGGGTCGATTCCTTTATGCGCCGGCACTGGCTTTGCTGGCTCTGGTGGGAATCGGGGCCGAGGTGATCCGGCAGTGGTCGACCGCCTCGAAGTCGGCGGCACACGAAGCATCGGCCGCGATCGCCGGCGGGTCGTCCCTGCGGCGGGCGGGGCGGGCAGCCTTCGCCATTCTCGTCGGCGTGACGGTCGGCGTGGCATTCCTGTCCGCCGGCGACCAGGTTCGCCTTTGGCGTTTCGCCACCGACACCGTCCGCAACACCGTGGCCTATCTTTTGGCTCAACCGACCTTCGCGGGCCCGGCCGTGCACATCACCAACCTGCCGCTGCAGACCGTCGAGGGGCCTTACCTGCTCAAGACCTACAACCTTCATCATCACCTGGCCGCGGCCGGGCGAGCCGGGAGGTTCGACATCTCGGCGGACGGCGTGATGGTGTCGGCGCGCGATCCGGCGGTCGTGGTGCCGCTCGGGAGTGACCCGTTCGCGGATCCGCATCGGCCGGAGGCGACGGTGATCACCCTGCCGCTGAAAGCCCTGCGCCCGGGGAACTGACCTCGAGGCCCTGCGCCCGATGTCACGCTCGGATACGGAAGCGGTTCCGACCGCCCCGCCCGGGCACCGTCCAAAAAAGATGCGGCCGACCGTTGGGGGACGGTCGGCCGCGCGCAATCCCGGTCTGGGACGGGGAGGGGTGGGGACGTGACCGGGGTGCGTAAGCTCCTGCTGCTTGGTCGCCGATTGCGGGCGACCGGTTCGAACTATCCGTTCATTTCGCGGCGGCGGTGGCCGTCGCCGGACGCGGATCGCCGAGCGCCACCCAGGTGTTCGGGTCCGACTGCGACTGCCGCTTGACGAAGCGGTAGCCGGTCTCCATCCACGGCAAGACCTCCTCGACCTGGTTGTCGAGAACGTACTCGCCCTTGTCGGTCTTCACCGTCAGCACGGCGTGACCTTCGTCCTTGTGATCGCGCACCACGGTGACCAGCAGCGCCTCGCGCGGCCACCCGGCGTCCATCAGCATGCGCCGCTTCAGCAGCACGTAATCCTCGCAGTCGCCGTAGCCGTCGTCGGGATACGACCACTTCTCCACCACGCCCCAGTGCTCGAGGTCGGTCATCGGTCGGATGGTCTCGTTGACCCACCGGTTGACCTCGACCAGATCGCGCCAGGCCCTCGTCGTGAGGACCACGTCGCGCGGCGTGGTGGCGCGCACCGCGCATTCCCGCGGATTGTCGGCGCAGAACGCCACCCAACCGATCGGCGCGCGGGCGGTCGGGCCGATCGAGGCGTAGATCGGCCGCTCGAGCGCGGCCGCCTGGACCGAGACGGCGCCGAACGCGACCGCCGCGATCACCGCCGAAATGGTTCCGCCGCAACCCTTTTTCATGTTCGACCCCTCCCGTCCTCGCAGGATCGAACCTCGCATAAAACCTTTGCATCCGACCTAAGTCGATATCTTCAACTTGAATGGTTTTTGTGTTGACGTTCGTTTCCATTCTCTACGACATCGTATTTGCATTGCATAAAACACGAACCATCTCGAATTGAATAAAATTGTCGGCATTTACATTTTTGTCGTTCTATCTCAATGCGTTACCGAAGCGCATCGGGCGCCGCCACGATTTCGCCCTCCCTATGTTCGTACTCCTGCTCGTGGACCCCGGCCGTTCTCTCGCCTGGCGCGTGCGGCTTTTCGGTGGCGAAACGGCCTTCGTGCGGCCACCTTTTGTTTACCAGGGGCCGAGGTCGGACGGATCGGGACGAAAGTTCCGAGGACACGACCGGACGCCGACGATCCCCCTGCCCGCTCGGCCGGTCGGGGCGAAAAAGCCTCGGTCCCGCAGGGCGTTCGATCGAGGGCTCGCGATGTCGAACGGGGACGACGACCACGCAAACGCGAGAACGCCGGCGCGACCGCGTGCGCGGACGGCCGGCGTCACCACAAGCCCGGGGCAAAAGCCCCCGGGCGTCACGGCAAAAGGTTGTCCTCGATGGAATCGGGATGCTGCAGCCGGGTGAACTCGACGGCAAAGCCCTCGTCGAGATGGCGCACCACCCGGCCCTGGATCTTGCCGATCGTCACCAGCGCGCCGACCGGCGGGCGCT
This sequence comes from Rhodovulum sp. PH10, assembly GCF_000293785.1. GTDB lineage: Bacteria > Pseudomonadota > Alphaproteobacteria > Rhizobiales > Xanthobacteraceae > Rhodoplanes. The sequence continues at coordinate 48,868 of NZ_AKZI01000105.1, forward strand.
GATCGGTCGAGACCGCGGCGCCCGACAGCGAGGCGTCGATCACCCGGCAGCGCAGGTTCAGGCCGTTCGGCATGACGAGCTGGGTGAACGGGTTCTTCGGCGCGAAACGGCCGTGGCGGCGATCCTCGGGCAGATTGAGGATGCTGCGGTTGGCGAGCCAGGTGAGCTGGGCGGCGAGCTTGTCGCGCTTTCTCGGCGTCGCCGAGAAGGTCATCGCGAAGCCGGTCTCGAACACCCGGGTGATCACGCCTTCCAGGCGGCCGACGTGATCGACGTAAGCGACCACCCGCTCGCCCTCGAAGCCGCTGACGGGCGCGATCATGGCGAGCCCGCCGGGCGACATGTCGACCACTTGGCAGGGATATTCCCGCCGGTCCTCGAGCATGTAGCGGCCGAGCAGGTTGACCTTGACGCGCTGGAACCGGCGCCGCTCCTTGGCCAGAGCCCGCAGGCTCGCCTTGCGATCCGCCACCTCCATCGTCGCCGTGCTCCCACTCTCCGGACCAGCCACCTTATGGCGCGGACCGTTAACGGGCGGTGTCCCGACCCGGCGCGGAGGTGCCTCAGTGCCCGCCACCACCGCCGGCCGGGCCACCGGGCGCCGCGGCCGCCTTCGGCTTGTGGAGCAGCAGGGCCGCGAAGGTGAGCGCGCCGAACAGCACGGTGAGCACCACGAAGACGTCGGCGAACGCCATCACCAGCGCCTCGCGCCGCACCAGCGCCGCCAACCGCTTCAGCGCCATCATCTGGTCGAGGCCCGGCCCGTAATCGGCAAACTGCGCGGTCATGCTCGCCAGCATCTCCTCGGCGACCGCCCTGCCCTCGGCGACCCGCTCGTGCAGGCGGACGAGGTGGAGGTCCATGCGGTGGTTGAGCACCGTGTTGATCACCGCGAGCCCGACCGCGCCGCCGAGATTGCGCACCAGGTTGAACAGGCCGGAGGCGTTCTTCAGCTCGTGCACCGGCAGCGTCCCGAGCGCCAGATTGGTGATCGGCACCATGCACAGCATCAGCCCGGCGCCGCGCAGGATCTGCGGCACGAACAGCTCCCAGAAATCCCACTCGGCGGTGAGCCCCGTGACCATCCAGGTGCCGAGCGCAAAAGCGCCGAAGCCGATCATCATCATGATGCGCGGATCCATCGACACCGACAGCTTCCCGGAAATCGGCGCGGTGAAGAACATCACGATGCCGGTGACGAACATCGTCTCGCCGATCATCATCGCGTCGTAGCCGCGCACGCGGGCGAGATAGACCGGATAGAGATAGGTCAGGCCGTAGAGCCCGACGCCCATCACGAACTGGAACAGCGAGCCGAGCGTGAAGTTGCGGTCGCGATAGGCCCAGATGTCGACGATCGGCTCCGGCGCGGTGAAGGCACGCCAGAAGAACAGCACGCAGCCGACCGCCGAGACGATGGCGCACATCAGCACCGCCCGCTCGTCGAACCAGTCGTGGTTCGGCCCCTCCTCCAGCACGTATTCGAGGCCGCCGAGAAAGCCCGCCATGCCGGCGAGGCCGAACCAGTCGAAGCGGCGCAGGAGCGCGAGGTCGGGCTCGTCGAAGTCGATCAGCAGCACCGCGGCGAGCGTCACGCCGATGCCGGGAAAGACGTTGACGAGAAACAGCCAGTGCCAGGAGAAGGCCTGCGTCAGCCAGCCGCCGACCGTCGGGCCGATGGTCGGGGCGATGGTGGCGACGAGGCCGATCAACGGCGTGACGATCGCCCGCTGGCGGCCGGGAAACAGCGTGAAGGAGGCGGCGAAGACGCTCGGGATCATGCCGCCGCCGATGAAGCCCTGGATCGCGCGATAGACGATCATCTGCTCGATCGAGCCGGCGGTGGCGCACAGCGCGCTGGCGAGCGTGAAGCCGGCGGCCGAGATCGAGAACAGCACGCGGGTGGAGAGCGCGCGGGCGAGGAATCCCGACAGCGGGATCATCACCACCTCGGCGATCAGATAGGCGGTCTGGACCCAGGAGATCTCGTCGGCGGAGGCCGACAGGCCGGCCTGGATGTCGGCGAGCGAGGCCGAGACGATCTGGATGTCCAGGATCGCCATGAACATCCCGAACACCATCGCCAGGAACGCCGCGACCCGCCAAGGATCGATCCGCTCCTCGTCGGGCATTTGTCGCGGCGCCGCGGCGGCGGACATGGTGGTGTCGGTCATGACAGGCCGTGCGGTCAAGGCGTGCGGGTGTCGACGTCGACGATCACCGAGAGGCCCGGCCGCAACAAACCCTCGCGGGCGATGTCGGCGGGAACGGCGATGCGCACCGGCACCCGCTGGACGATCTTTGTGAAGTTGCCGGTGGCGTTCTCCGGCGGCAGCAGCGAGAAGATCGAGCCGGAGCCGGGCGCGAGGCTCGTCACGGTGCCGACGATGTCGCGATCCGGAAAGGCGTCGACATGCAGATGCGCCACCCCGCCCGGCCGGATGCCGGCGAGCTGGGTCTCCTTGAAGTTGGCATCGACATAGATTTGGTCGAGCGGCACCAGCGAGGCGAGTCGCTTCCCGGCCGTCACGTAGTCGCCGACCTGGACGCCCTTGTTGGCGATCACGCCGTCGAACGGCGCCCGCACCACGGTGAAGTCGAGATTGCGCTTCGCCTGGTCGCGGGCGACCCGCAGCTCGGCGGCGACGCGGGAGGCCTCGGCGCGCTGCGCTTCGAGCACCGCGACGTTCAGCTCGGCGGCGGCGACCGCGCTCTTGGCGGCGGTCTCGGTGGCGCGCGCGCGGTCGCGGGCGGCGGTCGCGGTGTCGAGCGTCGCCTTGGCGCCGGCCTGGCGCTGATAGAGGTCGCGGGCGCGCTCGAAATCGGCCTCGGTGCGGGCGGTGTCGGCGGCCGCCGCGTCCTGCTGCGCTTTCGCCTGATCGATGCCGATCTTCGCCGCGGCGATCTGCTGGTCGATGCGGGCGAGCGTCGCCTGCTGGGTGGCGAGCTTGGCCTCGGCGCCGTCGAGCGCGAGGCGGTAGTCGCCGTCGTCGAGCACGACGATCGGATCGCCGGCCTTCACGTGCTGGTTCGCCTCGACCGGCACCGACGCCACGAAGGCCGCGACCTTGGCGGCGAGCGTCGCGTTCTCGGCACCGACATAGGCGTCGTCGGTCGACACCATGAAGCGGCCGACCGTCCACCACTGCCAGCCGTACCAGGCGCCGGCGCCGAGCACGACCAGCGCCACCACCGGCAGCACGCGCTTGCGCAAACCCCCGCCCTTGCCCTTTGCGGGCGGAGCGTCGGCCGGCTGCGACGGCGGAGCGGACGTCGAGGGGGGCGGTTCGCCGGTCCGCTCCGCCGGAGGCGCGGACGGCAGGATGTTTGGGGGATCCGTCCGTGCGATATCGAGGCGTTCGGTCGTTTTCATCGCGAGTCGCTGGTCGAGGTGGCGATCCACGGTCGCGGCCCATTGACCGAACCGTTCGGTTCGATATTGACTAAGCGATCGGCCGTCCGATATCAAGAGCGAACCGAACCGTTCGGTTCGATAATTCTACCATGCAGCCGGGGACGACGATGCAGCCAGGCGAAGCCACGCCGCGCGAGGGCGGGACCACGGGCTCGCCCGCCGAGGAGGCCGGAGCCGAGGAGCGCCCGGCGGTACGCCGCCCGCCGGACGAGGCCGGAAGCGCCGATCCGAGCCGGCGCGGCCGTGCGCCGGCGGGCACCGACCCGGCAAAACGCCGCCAGATCCTCGAAGGGGCCGACCGCGTCTTCTCCACCCTCGGGTTCGACGCCGCCTCGATGAACGACATCGCCCGCGAGGCGCGGGTCTCCAAGGGCACGCTCTACGTCTATTTCCAGAACAAGGAAGAGCTGTTCACCGATCTGATCCGGGTCAAGCGCCACCAGCACTGCGGCGAGCTGTTCGAGCCGATCCCCGACGACGACGACGTCCGCGCGACGCTGCTACGGTCCGGCACCGCCTTCACCCGCATGATCACCTCGGACTGGTCGCTGCGGGCGCTGCGCGTCGTCATGGCGGTGACGGAGCGGATGCCGGAGGTCGGGCGCGGCTTCTATATCGACGGCCCGGGCCGCGGCAAGCCGATGCTCGCCGACTATCTGCGGCGGATGACCGAGCGCGGTTTTCTGAAGGTCGACGATCCGATGCTGGCGGCAGCCCAGCTCGGCGAGCTGTGCCAGGCGAACCTGGTGAAGCCGCGGCTCTTTCGCATGATCGACGAGCCGCCGACCGAGGCCGAGATCGCCCGCGTGGTCGGGCGCGCGGTCGACATGTTTCTCGCCTTCTACGGCACCGGCAAGATCGCCGGGACCGCCGAGACTGCCGGGGACGCGGCCCCTGCCCCGGCGGACAGTGAATAGCGAAGTGGCGAGTAGCGAGTAGCGAGTAGCGAGTGGGGAGTAGCGTGTGGTGCGCGGGTCGGCGCGGCGGCGCGACCGTCAGTCGGTGCGGCCGCCTTCCAGCACCACCAGCGCCGGCCGGCCGCGCCGCTCGGGAATCGTCGGCACCAGGCTCGGGGCGATCCGCGGCGACAGGTTGCGGAAGGTGCCGAGGCCGAGCCGCTGCACCGGCTCGATGCCGATCCAGTACGGCGTCTGCAGCGGCGCCAGCACCCCGATCATCCGGGCGTGCACCGACATCCGGTGAGCGAGCGGCAGCAGCAGGAGCTCGAGCGGCAGCGGCGGCTCGGTCGCGGTCTCGGCGAGCACGCCGACCACCATGCCCGACACCTCGTCGGCGACCCCTTCCACCAGCGACTCGGCCATCGGCCGCGAGGCGCCGTCCCACAGATCGAGAAACGACGCGCCCTTCAGCTCGCGGCAGAACAGCCCGCACAGGCGCGTGCCCGCGAGGCGAAACGGATGCCCGTTGCGCGAATCGTAGGTCAGGACGAAAGAGTCGCCGAGCACCTTGCGGAGCGCGCCGGGATCGACCTCGTCGCGCTCCGGCGCCGGACGATGGCCGCGCAACGCCGTCCAATATTGAAACAGTTCGCGGCTCGACGGGTGTTTCATCGCGCTCACGGTCTCGATCCGGGATCGTGATGGTCGGAGATCGTCCGGCCTCGGCACACCGAGCGGCCGCCCCATGCGGTCGCCCCACCGACTCGGCAGCCGGTGTGCCGTGATAGCCCGAATCCCCTCCCGGACGGTCGTTTACCCTCCAGTAAGGTTAATGGTTGCAGCGCACTCGTGTGGATCTACCCGAACGCGCGTCGAGGTTTTCCACACCGCGCCTTTTCCCTTCTGGCACAGAGATTTCCGGGCACCCGCTCGGGTGGAGCGCGAACAGGCGCCGCAAACGGCCGGACGCGGCTTGCTTGCAGCCGGCGCGCCCTCGGCCTATCTCTGCGCGATACGCACGGGGCTTCATGACGCGACGCAACGAACCCATCCTCAACCTGCCGGGCGTGATCACCGGCATGATCGCGGTGTTCGTTCTCGTGCACGCGATTCGCACCTTGATGCTCACGCCGCGCCAGGACGTCGAGCTTCTGCTCCTGTTCGCCTTCATCCCGGCGCGCTACGCCCCCGCCCCCGGCCTCGACATGGTGTTTCCGGGCGGGCTGCCGGCCGACCTGTGGACCTTCGTGAGCTACGGCTTCATCCACGGCGACCTCACCCATCTCGGCTTCAACGTGCTGTGGTTCCTGCCGTTCGGCAGCGCGGTGGCGCGCCGGTTCGGGACCGCGCGCTTCCTCGCCTTCTTCGCCGCCACCGCCGCGACCGGCGCGGCGATGCACCTCCTCACGCACGATCACGAGTTCGTGCCGATGATCGGTGCCTCGGCCGCCATCTCCGGCTGCATGGCGGCGGCGATCCGCTTCGTGTTCGAGCTCGGTGGCCCGTTGAGCGTGTTTCGCGAGGCCGACGACACCGCCTATCTGGTGCCCGCCGCGCCCCTCTCCACGGTGCTCCAGGACGGCCGGGTGATCGCCTTCCTGGTCGTCTGGTTCGGCGTCAACATCCTGTTCGGACTGGGATCGGTGGGGATCGCCGGGATCGACCAGCCGGTCGCTTGGCAGGCGCATATCGGCGGCTTTTTGGGCGGGCTCCTGCTCTTCCCGCTGTTCGATCCGGTGCCGGGCGCCGGCGCGCTCGACACCGAGTGAGCTTTTAGCGCCTCTCCTTTCTCGACCTCCCGCGGCCACACTCTCGCCCCGCGTGCGCCTTGCTCACAAAAAACTTCTGCTCGATGATCGGCAGATCGGCCCGGCGGGAACCCGGCGGCGGCCTTGCTCCTTGGTCGCAGAGGGATCCCGCCCGCGGCTCGACAACGACAAGAGCGCGGCCGCCGGGCCGGCACACGGAGGAAAGCGTGACCGTCAAGACGATTCTCGACCGCAAGGGCTCCGACGTCGCCACCATCGATCCCGCCACCAGCGTCGCGACCGCCACCAAGACGCTCGGCGAGCGCGGCATCGGCGCGCTGGTGGTGACCGGCACCGAGAGCCGCGTCATCGGCATCGTGTCGGAGCGCGACATCGTTCGCGCGCTCGGCACCCGCGGCGGCGAGGTGCTCGAAACGCCCGTGTCGGAGATCATGACCCGCAAGGTCGCGACCTGCACCCAGCACGACACCATCGACGAGCTGATGCAACAGATGACCGAGGGAAAATTCCGCCACGTGCCGGTGGTCGAGCACGACCGGCTGATCGGCATCGTCTCGATCGGCGACGTGGTGAAGTCGCGCCTCGAGCAGATGGAGCAGGAATCGGACGCGCTGCGCGACTATATCCGCACCGCCTGATCCGGCCCGCTCCGCGCGGCCGACCGCTCGTCGGCCCACGACACCGCTTGCACGGCATGTTCCGTGCGATATCGCTCGTGCGGCAGGGTCGCCGCCCGGTGGCACGTGCGGCCGAAAAAACAACCGCCGGCCGACCTCGATCGGCCGCGCGGCGTCGCGTCGCGCCGGCCCTCCCCTCTCGCCCGCGTCTCGCCCACGTCTCGCCCACGTCTCGCCGGCGTCTCGCCGGCCCTCGGCCGGCTTCGGCGTGCTAGGCTCGCGCAAAGCGAATCGACCGGGAGAATCGCGTGCCCCCCGTACCGGTGCCCTCCGCGCTCGCAGACCGTTCCCCTGCCACCGACGGCGCCCCGTCGGATGCGGGCACGTCCTTGCCCACCCGCCGGCGGCTGTTCGGCCTCGCCGGCGCCCTCGCCGCCGGCCTGATCGGCCTCGCCGCCGGCGCCACGCCCCTCCTCGCGCGCGAATCGTTCGAGAGCTGGCGCGCCGGCTTCAAGGCGCACGCGGTGCGCCGCGGCGTGTCGGCGGAGACCTACGACCGGGTGATGGACGCCATCGAGCCGGACACCCGCGTCTTCGCGCTCCAGCGCGCCCAGCCGGAATTCCAGGAGGCGCTCTGGCAGTATCTCAATCGCCGCGTCTCCGACTGGCGGATCGTCACCGGGCGCCAGCGCGCCCGCGAGGAGGCCGCCCTGCTCGGGAGGCTCGAGCGCGACTACGGCGTCGACCCTTATCTGCTGGTCGCCCTGTGGGGGGTGGAATCGAGCTTCGGCGAGGTCATCGACAATCCCAAATACATGCGGCCGGTGATCCCGGCGCTCGCGGCGCTCGCCTGGGGCGAGCCGCGCCGCCGCCGCTATTGGGAGCAGGAGCTCACCAACGCCCTGCGCATCGTCGATCGCGGCTGGGCCTCGCCCGACGAGATGATCGGCTCGTGGGCCGGCGCCATGGGCCACACCCAGTGGATGCCGGAGGTGTGGCTCAATGTCGGGGTCGACTACGACCACGACGGCCGCATCTCGCCGTTCGGTCGGCCGGACGACGCGCTCGCCGGCACCGCCCGCTATCTCCTCAAGCGCGGAAAGTACCGCGCCGGCGAGGCGTGGGGCTGCGAGGTGCGGCTGCCCGGCGGGCTGTCGCGCTCGCACATGAACGGGCGCGCCTGGCGCACCTATGCCGAATGGGCCTCGCTCGGCGTGCTGCGGGCAGACGGCGCCCCGTTCCGCCACCCGTCGCACCGCGTGCGGCTGCGCCGGCCGGTGTCCGGCGGCCCGGCCTTCCTCACCGGTCGGAATTTCGAGGCGGTGCACTCCTACAATCCCGCCTTCTCCTACGCGCTGGCGATCGCCCATCTGTCCGACCGCATCCGCGGCGGCGATCCGTTCGTGCAGAATTTTCCGGGCGCCGAGGAGCGCACGCCGACGCTCGCCGAGATCCAGGAGATCCAGCGCCGGCTGACAAAACTCGGCTTCGACACCGGCGGCACCGACGGACGGGTCGGCAGCACCACCATGCGGGCGGTCGGCGCCTATCAGCGGAAAGTGGGCATGAAGCCGGACGGCTATGCGGGGCTCGAGCTGCTGGCGCGGCTGCGACGGGGATCCTGAGGCCGGCGCGCCGTTCTCTCGGCTCTTGGCGACGACGGGACACGATCGCCTCGTCCCGAGGGCCGCCGGCGGCGGCGTCTCGACGGACGAGGTCGAATGGGCGAGGTCGAACCCTGCCCCGCTCTCGGCACCGGCCGAGCCGCCTTCCCGTCCGCGGTGGCGGCAGGCGCGCCGTGCGGTCTTCACTGTGCTGCGTGCGGCGCGCTGCTCGGCTCTTTTACACCCTTGAGGATTAGCTACCTTCCGCTAGAATAGCCCGGCCGGGGAGGTCGCCATGGATCTGGTCGCCACCACATTGGTTTCCGAGACCGCCATCCACGCCCGTTTCGCCGACTGCTCGAATCTCGCCCGCGCGCGTCAGTGGTTCGAGTTCGAGGTGCCGCTCGCCGATATCGGCCTGCGGACCGTGCCCGATCGTCCCGCCTCCAACAGCGAGGCGCGGTTCATCACCGAGGCGAAGCTGGCCGCGCTGCGCTATCTGCACGGGGTCATCGCCGCCGAGATCGAGCGCTTGTCCGAACCGCCGGCGTCGGACCGCTGAGAACGGTTTTCGAAGCTCGCTTCTCTTCGCGCCGCAGGCAGCGCGAGCACCGCGCCGTTCACGGGACGCCGGAGTGATCCGCGATGCGAGCGCCGGTCAGGTCGGCCGCGGCAGCGGGTTCGGCGCGATGTGCGCGCCCCGTCGCGTGGTCAGCGGCTTCGCCCGCACCGGCCGCGCCCCGGGTGCGCGATCGCCGCGCCCCGCCGCGCCGCCTTCGCCGGGCGTGCCGGCCCGCCGCCGCCGCAGCCGG
>NZ_AKZI01000106.1 GCF_000293785.1 Rhodovulum sp. PH10
CTCCTGCCGGATCGGCGAAAGCGGCTCCGGCGCAGCCCCGTCGGAGTTTCCAAACGGTCTCTCACTCCCAGCCGCCGCTGCGGCGGGTCGACACGCCGGCGAGCGGATCGGGGCCGTAGCGGTTGGGGCCGGGCGTGCCGCGGCGGAAGCCGAGATCGATCAGCAGCGCGATCGCGAACACCAGCCACGGCACCGACAGGAGCATGAACAGCGGGCTCGGCGCCTCCGGCGTGCCGGCGGCGCCGATCACGAACACGAAGTCGATCAGCACGCTGATGCCGAAGAAGATGCCGGGCAGGAGGGTCGGCAAGGCGCGGTCGTGCGCGCGCTTGGCGAGCACGGCGAACTCGGGATAGCTGAAGGCGAGGCTGACGATCGCGCTCAGGCGCTCGCCCTCGAGCGCGGCGGCGATCACGTGGCAGGCGAACTCGGCCGTGCTGACCGCGACGAAGGCGGCCCAGAACGGGCGACGGCCGATCCGACCGTCGAACTCGAACAGCAGGTACCGCCAGTCCACGACACACCTCCGCCGCCGGAGCCGGGACCGTCCGCGCCACCGGAGAGACGCGCGGCGGAGCGCCGCGCGCCGGCTCAGTCGCGCAGCAGGTCGTTGATGCTGGTCTTGGCGCGGGTCCGCTCGTCCACCCGCTTGACGATCACCGCGCAATAGAGGCCGGGGCCGGGCGTGCCGTCCGGCAGCGGCTTGCCCGGCATGGTGCCGGAGACGACCACCGAATAGGCCGGCACCTCGCCGGTGAACACCTCGCCGGTGGCGCGGTCGACGATCTTGGTCGAGGCGCCGAGATAGACGCCCATCGACAGCACCGAGCCCTCGCGCACGATCACGCCCTCGGCGACCTCGGCACGCGCCCCGATGAAGCAGTTGTCCTCGATGATGACCGGCCCGGCCTGCAAAGGTTCCAGCACGCCGCCGATGCCGGCGCCGCCCGAGATGTGGCAGTTCTTGCCGATCTGCGCGCACGAGCCGACCGTCGCCCAGGTGTCGACCATGGTGCCGGTGTCGACATGCGCGCCGAGATTGACGAAGGACGGCATCAGCACCACGCCCGGCGCGATGAAGGCGGAGCGGCGCACGATCGCCCCCGGCACGGCGCGGAAGCCCGCCTCGCGGAACTGCTCCTCGCTCCAGCCGTCGAATTTGGAGGGCACCTTGTCCCACCACATGGCGTGGCCGGGACCGCCCGGAATGACGCTCATGTCGTGCAGGCGGAACGACAAGAGCACCGCCTTCTTGAGCCACTGATTGACCTTCCAGGAGCCGTCGGCCTGCTTCTCGGCGACTCGCTCCTCGCCGGCGTCGAGCAGGCGCAGCGCCCGCTCCACCGCGTCGCGCACCGGCCCTTTGGTGCCGGGTCCCACCTCGTTGCGGGATTCGAACGCCTCGTCGATGACGGCGGCGAGCTCGGCGTGCGACATGGAACGAGGTCCTCCGGGAAAGCCCCGATCCGGGGCGCCCGGTTTGTCGGAGCCCGCGGCAGCGATGTCAAGGGCAGGCGGGGCGGTGCGGTTGTGCGCCTCAGCCAACCAGCGGCGCGGCACGCCCCGCGCGGGTCAGGAGCAGGCGGGGGCGGTGCGGCCGCGGGCCGCGAGATCGGCGGCGAGCCGCTCGAGGAATCCGGTGATGTCGTCGGTCACGTGATCGACGTGCGGGGCGTCGTGGCCCTCGAGCTCCCAGTATTCGCGAAACACCTCGCGGGTTCTTTCGGGCACCACCAGCACCGTGACCATGCCGAGCGCGTGCGGCACCGCGAGATTGCGGGCGAGATCCTCGAACAGCACGGCCTTTTTCGGATCGACGCCGTGGCGGGCGAGGAAGCGGTCGTACACCTCGGGAAACGGCTTCGGCTCGAGCGCGCCGGCGACGATGTCGAACACGTCCTCGAAGCAGTGGTCGATCTCGAGGCGCGACAGCACCGCGTCGGCGTGCGCCCGGGTGCCGTTCGTGAGCACCAGCTTGCGACCGGGCAGCGCCTCGAGCACGCGGCCGAGCGCGGCATTGGGCCGGATCGGCGAATGGTCGATCTGGTGGACATAAGTGAGGAAGTCGTCCGGCTCGAGCCCGTGCTCGGCCATCAGGCCGCGCATGCTGGTGCCGTAGCGGCGATAATAGTCCTTCTGGACGCGGAACGCCTCCTCCGCGGTCACCGCCAGGAATTTCGCGATGTAGTCGCGGATGCGGCCGTCGACCTGCTGCCACAGATCGAGGTGAGGCGGATAGAGCGTGTTGTCGAGATCGAACACCCACGTCTCGACGTGGTCGAACGTCTTTTCCGCTGCGCCGGGATTTGCTGCCGAGGACATGGGCCGTTCATAGCATGGAAAGACCGGCCTCCGACCCGCGAGTTCGCGGGGCCGTGGCGCCGGAAAATCAATCCTGGAAGCGAATGGTGGCGTGGGTGCGGCCGGCGAGGTCGACGGCGGCGAAGCCGGTCGCATCGAGCCCGGCGGCGGCGCAGTCCGACTGGTCGGCGAGCTCGAAGGTGGTTTCGCGCGTGCAGAGGGTGGTGGCGCCGCCCCAGCGCAGCGTGTCGGTGCCGCGCCGCACCGGCCGGCCGTCCGGCTCGACCGCCTCGCCGAAGCTGTAGAGCCGCTTCGGGGTGCCCGACACGTCCGGCCGCACGCACTTTCCGGGCGAGACGCGGAACCAGCCGCGGGTGCGGATGCCGCCCTTCTCGTCGACGCCATAGGCCGCCATCACGGTGAAGCCGGTGTCGTTGCACCAGGAGAAGCCGGTGGCGGCCGGGCTCGTCGCGGCGGCGACCAGCCTGTCGAAAAAGTCCGGCGCGCCGGCGGCGTCGGACGGCAGGTCGTGGTCCTTCAAAAACTTGCCGACCGCCGCGTCGGTCTTGGGGCCCGGCATGCCGTCGATCGGCGAGGCGTCGTAGCCGGCGATCACCAGAAGCCGCTGGATGCCGGCGCGGCGGGCCTGCTCGTCGGAATATTCCGCCTCTTCGGCGAGTGTCGCGACCTTGCCGGCCTCGGTCTGCGACGGGGCGATCTCGGTGAAGCGGGCGAGCCGGTTCGGCGGCCGGCAGCCGCGCGCCGCGGCGAGGATGAAGTCGTCGTCGCCGATGCACAGGTCGGCCTGCCCGCTCAGGGGCACCGGCGAGCTGCCATAGAGCGGCAGCGCGCGGGCGTGGACCAGGAGTTTTTCGGCGGAGACCACGCCCTGCATCACCGTGCGGCAGCCGCCGGGATCGAGCCGGAACCAGCCGCGGGTGGCGGTCGCGCCCTTCTCCTCGATGCCGAGTGCGGCGCGCAGAACGAAGCTCGTGCGGTTGCAGAGGCTGAGATCGGCGTGCGCGGGAATGGTGGTCGCGAGCAGCGCGGCGAGCGCCGCCCATGCCGTCACCGCCGCCGGTCCGATCCCGCGGGTTCTCTCGCTCCGCCGCATCGCCGCCCCCTTCCGATTCGCGCCCGCCGACAGGGATGAAACGATCCCGCCGTCGCGGCAAGCGGCGGCGCCGAAACAGGCTCGCGGGGGGGGGCGATCAGTGCGCGCCGGCGACGCGGCGGCGCGGCTCGAGGGCCGGATGGCGGCGGTCGAAGTCGGCGATCAGCTGGCGGGCGAACGGGCCGACATGCAGATACATGCCCATCAGCATGACGACGTAGCGCAGCGCCAGCGGGTTCCTCTCGGCGCAGCGGGTGAAGGTGCGCCAAAACACCTCGCGGGCCTCGGGGCGGGCGGAGATGATCTTGTGGATCATCTCGAAGGAGGCGTATTTCGCGCGGCGATCGTCGGGCGGCAGCTCGCGCCGCTGGCCGCTGCGGTCGAGCAGATCGACCAGCCGGTCGAGGCGCTTGGCGAACGCCGCCGGATCGTAGACCCGGCGCAGCACCGTCACGTAGTCCTGGACGATCTCGTCGCGCGGCCGCAGCGTGTCGAAATTGAGCCCCTGCGTGGTGATGTCGATCTTGCCTTCCTGCATCACGTCGTGGCCGGGATGCAGGCGCTCCTCGCGCGCGAGCCGCCGGGTGAGCTGCGTGTTGGGGAGCGCCGCCAACAGCCCGATCATCGCCAGCGGGATCGCCGCGTCCTCGACCAGCGCGACCATCGCGTCGGCAATCGACGCCTTCTCGCTGTCGAAGCCGACGATGAAGCCCGCGGTGACGAACATGCCGTGCGCATAGATCGCATGGACGCTGGAGGCGATGTCGCGCCGCGTGTTCTGCTTCTTCTTGGTCGCCTTCAGCGTCTCGGGATCGGGGCTCTCGATGCCGACGAACACGGCGAAGAAGTTGGCGCGCTGCATCAGCGCGAGCAGCTCCTTGTCGTCGCCGAGATTGATCGACGCCTCGGTGGAGAACTCGAACGGAAAACCGTGCTGCTCCTGCCAGGCGATCAGATGCGGCAAGAACGTCTTGATCACCTTCTTGTTGCCGATGAAATTGTCGTCGACGAAATCGACGTGGCCGCGATAACCGAGCGCGTAGAGGCGATCGAGCTCGGCGAGCACCTGCGGCGCCGTCTTGGTGCGCGGCGTGCGGCCGTACAACTCGATGATGTCGCAGAACTCGCAGGTGAACGGGCAGCCGCGCGAGAACTGCACGCCGACGAACAGATAATGCTCGAGCCGAAGGAGATCGTATCGTGGTGCCGGCGTGCGGGTGACGTCGGCCTTGAATTTTTCCGCCTCGAACACGCCGGCGCGCTCGCCGCGCTTCCACGCCGCGACGAAGTCGGCGATCACCTCCTCGGCCTCGCCGAGCACCTGGAAATCGGCGCGGGCATAGATGTGCGGGCTCGAGGTCGGGTCGGGGCCGCCGACCACAACCGGGCGGCCGTTCGCCTGCACCAGATCGACGATGCGCAGCGTGTCGGGCTGCTGGAACATCATGCCGCCGGTCATCACCAGATCGGCGTCGCGAATCGCCTCGGCGAGCGCGTCGTCGGACACGTCCTCGACGTTGCGGTCGATCAGGCGGATGTCCCATCCGGCTGGCAGCATCGCCGCGACGGTGATCATGCCGAGCGGAATCGCAGGATAGCGGGCCTCGACCAGCTTGCACGTCTCCGCGTAGTTCCAGAAGGACTGCGCGGTGAAGCGCGGATAGATCATCAGGATGCGGGTCGAGCGTGCAGTCACGTCGGGGCACTCCACGGCTGGCTGTCGGCGCTTCATGGCGTCGACAGCTTGCACGGATCGTACCGCACACTCAAGGGCAGGGGCCGTCGTCGCGTTCCACGCGAGACGGCGGCACGGTGCGCGATACGCCGATCGGCCGATGGAACCCGGTTGCAAAACGCGCGTCGGACGTTGCAGCCGGGACGCGCGAAGCGTGCGTCGGGCGCTGCAGCCGGGACGCGAGAACCGCGCGTCAACGGTGGATCAGTGTTCCCGCGCCGAGGTCGGTCAAGAGCTCCAGCAGCACCGCGTGCTCGACCTTGCCGTCGAGAATCACGACGCCTTCGACGCCCGCCTCGAGCGCGTAGATGCAGGTCTCGACCTTGGGAATCATGCCGCCCGAGATGGTTCCGTCGGCGATCAGCCGGCGGGCGTCGTCGATCGAGAGATCCTTGATCAGCGACTTCGACTTGTCGAGCACGCCCGGCACGTCGGTGAGGAGCAGCAGGCGCTTGGCCTTCAGCGCGCCGGCCACCGCGCCGGCGAAGGTGTCGGCATTGACGTTGTAGGTGCCGCCCGCGGTGGCGGTGGCGATCGGCGCCAGCACAGGGATCAGGTCCCGGCCGAGGATCTGGTCGAGCACGGAGGTGTCGACCTTCTCCGGCTCGCCGACGAAGCCGAGATCGACGATCTGCTCGATCGCCGAGCCCGGATCGACCACGGTGCGGCCGATCTTCTTGGCCGTCACCATGTTGCCGTCCTTGCCGCACAGGCCGACCGCCTTGCCGCCCGCCTCGTTGATGAAGCCGACGATCTGCTTGTTGATCGAGCCGGCGAGCACCATCTCGACGATCTCGATGGTGGCGGCGTCGGTGACGCGCAGGCCGGCCGCGAACTCCGACTTGATGCCGAGCCGCTTCAGCATGCCGCCGATCTGCGGGCCGCCGCCGTGCACGACGACGGGATTGATCGCGGTCTGCTCGAGCAGCACGATGTCGCGCGCGAAATTCTTCGCCGACGCTTCCTCGCCCATCGCGTGGCCGCCGTACTTCACCACGACGATCTCCTCGTCGTAGCGCTGCATGTGCGGCAGCGCCTCGATCAGCACGCGGGCGATGTCGTGCGGAGAGACGGGCATGGCGGGGTTCCTCGACAGGCGGGCAAAGACTGCGCCGCTTTTAGCGGGGCGGGCGGCGCGGGGAAAGGGGCGAGTGCGCGGCGTTGCCGTTCGGATGGCGAAAGTCTGGTGCGCCCGTCCCCCGCCCGCCCCCGCGCTCGGGCGACGGCCGGCGGAATGGGAGCAGCCAGGGCCGTCGGTTCGCGGGGACGGGCGGAAGCCCGTTATCGGACCGCCTCGCAGGCGAGCGGGTCGGGCCGGCCGGCGATCAGCGCCTCGACCTCCTTCCGGCTCACCATCGAGACGTCGCCCGGCGTCGACATCGCCAGCGCCCCGTGGGCGACGCCGTATTCCACCGCGGCCTGCGGCCCTTGGCCGGCGAGAAAGCCGTAGGCGAGGCCGGAGGCGAAGCCGTCGCCGCCGCCCATCCGGTCGAAGATTTCGAGGTTCTCGTGCATCGGCGCGCGATGCACGCGGCCGTCGGCCCACACCAGCGCGCCCCAGTCGTTGAAGCCGGCGGTCTTGGCGTCGCGCTGGGTGGTGGCGATCACCGACACGTTCGGCCAGCGGCAGGCGGCGGCGGTCAGGACGGTGACGGCGTTGGCGTCGTCGAACTGGGTGGCGCCCGGATGCGGCAGCGTGGCATCGATGCCGAGCCGCTGCACGAAATCCTCCTGGTTGCCGATCAGCACGTCGACATGAGGGGCGATCATCCGGTTGACGGCGCGCGCGCCGTCGGCGCCGCCGCGGCCCTTCCACAGCGAGGCGCGGAAATTGAGGTCGTAGGAGACCACCGTGCCGTGCCGGTGGGCGATCTTCACCGCCTCCAGCACCGCCTCGGCGGTGGTGTCGGCGAGCCCGGCAAAGATGCCGCCGGTGTGGAACCAGCGCACCCCCTGTTCGCCGAACAGCGTGTCCCAGTCGACCTCGCCCGGACGCAGCTGCGAGGCGGCCGAATGGCCGCGATCGATGCAGCCGAGGGCGGCGCGGCCGCCAAATCCCTTCTCGGTGAAGTTGAGGCCGAGCCGGGTCGAGACGCCGATCCCGTCGTGCGGCCGCCACAGCACGTGCGAGGTGTCGACCCCGCCGGCCAGCATCAAATCCTCGGCCAGAAGGCCGACATCGTTGTCGGGCAGCGCCGTCACCACCGCGGCGCGCAGCCCCCACACCTTTCGGATCGCGCGGGCGACGTTGTACTCGCCGCCGCCCTCCCACACGGTGAAGCGGCGGGCGTCGCGCACCCGGTCGAAGCCGGGATCGAGCCGCAGCATCACCTCGCCGAGGGCGACGCAGTCGTAACGGGTGCTTTCAGCGGAACGGAGCGTGAGACGCGCGGCCATGGAACCTGCCGAGATACGGCCGGCGATCGCAGGGTGGTCGGGCACGTCCGCCCGGCCTCCTCGGTGCCGGCCCTCAAGTAACTATACGGTTACTTGGCCGGCTTCCAGGCCTCGTCCCTGTCCGAAACGCTCAGCCGCCCCGCACCAGACGCACCGCGGCGGCGACCGCGAGCGCGATCCAGGCGAGAATCATCAGGCTGCCGCCGGTCGGCGCGGCCATCGGGAAGATGCGGTGCCCGGCAAAGGCGCGCAGCGCGATGTCGCCGGAAAACAGCAGTGCGCCGACCACCAGCCCGGCCAGCGCGACGAGCGCGAGCGGGCGCCAGACGAGACCCGAGGCGATCGCGGCGGCGCCGGCGGTCACCGCGGCGGCGTGGAACAGCAAAATATAGGCGGCGCTGTCGAGGCCGGCGCCCGGCATCGCGTGAGCGGCGGCCGCGGCCAACGCGACGCCGGCGGCGCCCATCAGGCCGGCGACCAGGACGAGAAGCGGAAGGGTCATGCGCGGCAAAGCTCCTGTCGGCGGGTGAAGGTGGTCGGCTCGCGGTCGGCTCCCGGTCGGCTCGCGGTCGCGCGGGTCCCGGTCCCGGCGGCGAATCGTAGCTCCTCAGTAATCCACCCGCACGAGATAGAGCCCGTCGGGCGGGGCGACCGGTCCGCACGCCTTTCGGTCGCACGCCTCGAGCGCGCGGCCGACGAAATGCTCGGGCCAGCGGCCCTGGCCGACCTGCACCAGCGTGCCGACCATCGAGCGGACCTGATGGTGCAGGAACGAGCGCGCCTCGGCGATCACCTGGATCTCCTGGCCGAACCGATGCACGTCGAGCCTGTCCAAGGTTTTCACGGGCGACTTCGCCTGGCACTCGGCGGCGCGAAACGTCGTGAAGTCGTGCCGACCGACCAGCGCCTGTGCGGCGCGGTGCATCGCCTCGGCGTCGAGCGGCCGGCCGACCCGCCAGGCGCGGTTGCGCTCCAGCACCAGCGGCGGCCGGCGGTCGACGATGCGGTAGAGGTAATGGCGGCGCACCGCCGAGAAGCGGGCGTCGAACGTGTCCGGCACGATCTCCGCCGCCAGCACCGCCACCGGGTGCGGCCGCAGATGGGCGTTGGTCGCGTCGCGCACCGTGTCGGGAGAGATTTCGCGCGGCAGGTCGACATGGGCGACCTGGCCGAGCGCATGGACGCCGGTGTCGGTCCGCCCGGCGCCACGCACCGCGACGCCCTCGCCGGACGCCGGCTCGCCGGGCGCCGGCTCGCCGGGTGCAGGCCCGCCGCAGAAGGCGGCGATCGCCGCCTCCAGCACGCCCTGCACCGAGACGCCGTTGTTCTGCACCTGCCAGCCGACGAACGGCGTGCCGTCGTACTCGATCAGCAGCTTGTAGCGGGGCATCCGGCGGTCACCGCACCACGGTGCCTGCCGGAACCGAAGTGCCGCGCAAAAATTCGTCGGCGGTGGTGGGCTGGCGGCCGGCACGCTGGACCTGCAGGAGGCGCACCGCGCCGTCGCCGCAGGCGATGGTGAGCTTGTGGTCGAGCACCGTGCCGGGCGGCCCGGACCCCTCGCCGCGGGTCGAGCGCAGCACTTTTACCCGCACCGGGCCCTTGGCCTCCGGCAGCTCGAACCAGGCGCCGGGGAACGGCGACAGGCCGCGGGCGTGGTCGTGCACCGTCTTCCACGGCAGCGTCCAGTCGATCCGGGTCTCGGCCTTCTCGATCTTCGCCGCATAGGTGACGCCGGTCTCGGGCTGCGGGGTGAGGGTGAGGCCGTTGCGCTCCAGCGCCGAGAGGGCGTCGGCCATCAAATCCGCGCCGATTTTCGCCAGCGTGTCGTGCATGTCGCCGGCGGTGGCGTCGGGACCGATCGGCGCCTTGGCGGCCATCGCCACCGGGCCGGTGTCCAGCCCCTCGTCCATCTTCATCACCATCACCCCGGTGTCGAGGTCGCCGGCCATCACCGCGCGATTGATCGGCGCGGCGCCGCGCCAGCGCGGCAGAGCCGAGGCGTGCAGGTTGTAGCAGCCGAGCGGCGGCGCGGTGAGAATCGGCTTCGGCAGGATCAGCCCATAGGCGACCACCACCGCGAGATCGGCGCCGTGCGCGCGAAACACCGACTGCGCCTCCTCGCTGCGCAAGGTCTTGGGGGTGAGGATCGGCAGGCCGAAGCGGCG
This sequence comes from Rhodovulum sp. PH10, assembly GCF_000293785.1. Taxonomy (GTDB): domain Bacteria; phylum Pseudomonadota; class Alphaproteobacteria; order Rhizobiales; family Xanthobacteraceae; genus Rhodoplanes. The sequence goes on from NZ_AKZI01000106.1 coordinate 9,716, forward strand.
CGCCTCGCGCTCGATCGGGCTTTCCTGCAGTGCCATGCCCCGTCCGGCCGGCTTCGGGGCGCGCGTGTAGACGGCGGCGACGTCGTGGCCGCGGCCGACGATGTCGAGGAAGGTCGGCACGGCGAAATCGGGCGTGCCCATGAAGACGATGCGAAGCGACATGTTCTCGAATCTCGGCTCGCCGCGGCGGCGACCGTCACGGCGTGGCCGGACCGTAGTCGAACGGATCGATCACGTCCAAGCCGAGATCGGAAAAACCCGCCGCGTCGCGGGTGGCGACCGCCATTTCGTTGGCCAGCGGATGGCGGCGATCATGGCGTCCATGGTGCCCGTCGCGCGGCCGAGCCGGTCGCGGTGGGCGACGATTCGGCCGTAGGCGTGCGCCGCCACGCGGTCGAACGGAAGAATCCGCCCGGCGAAAGCCGCCTCCACCGAGCGGACGGTCGCCTCGAGGCGGGTGCGACGCGCGCCGGCCGGCAGCCGCTCGACGCCGTATCGCAGCTCGGCGAGCACCGGCGTGCAGATGAAGAGATCGGTGGAGCGCCGGGCGTCGAGCCACGCTCGCACGTTCGTGTCGGGAGCCGAACGCATCCCCTCCGAGACGATGTTGGTGTCGAGCAGAATCACTCGAGCACAATCACTCGAAGTCGGAGAACGGCGGCGGCCGGTCGAGATCGTTGCGCTCGAACCAGAGATCGTCGCCGCGGTATTCCGGCTCGAGCAGCGAGAACAGGAAGGTTCCCATCTTGTCCGGCACGGTCGCCGGGTCCGGAGGCGTCGCGCTCTCGCCGATCAGCGCCTTCGCCTCGTCCGACAGCGAGCGGCCGTGCGCTTTTGCGCGCGCCTCGAGCTGCGCCTTCAGCGCCGGATCGATGTCGCGAATCACGAGATCGGCCATGTGGGCCTCGTCGGTTTTACCCCACTGGGGTCGACGATATACGCAGCCGGCGCCGCCCACAACCACACGGTGCGTCGCTGACGTCTCGCGAAATCACTCCGCGGCGGTCGCCTTGCGGGCGGCGAGCTTGGTGAACTTCTTGGTGATGAAGTGCCGCTTCAGCCGGGAAATGTGGTCGATGAACAGAACGCCGTTCAAATGGTCGATCTCGTGCTGGATGCAGGTCGCGAACAGGCCGTCCGCGTCCTCCTCCCGGGTCCGCCCCTCGAGGTCGAGGTAGCGCACCTTGACCTTCTCCGGCCGCTCGACGTCCTCGTGGATGTCGGGGATCGACAGGCAGCCCTCCTCGTAGACGTTCAAGTCCTCGGAGGCCCAGACGATCTGCGGATTGATGAAGGCCTTGGGGTTCTTCTCGTCGTCCTTGCGCGACACGTCGAGCGTCACCACCCGCTTCGCCACGCCGACCTGGATGGCGGCGAGCCCGATGCCGGGCGCCTTGTACATGGTCTCGAACATGTCGGCGACGAGCGTCTTGATCTCGTCGTCGATCAGGGTCACCGGCTCGGACACCAGCCGGAGCCGCTTGTCGGGAAGAACGATGATGTCGCGCAGTGCCATGCCCGGGATGTAAGATCTCGCGGGCACACCGTCAAATCCGGATTGACCCGATCGCGGGGACCGGCGGGCGCCGGTGCGATTTCGCCCGCTCGGGACGCCCGGCGTCGCCGCGGGCAGGGGCGGCGGGCAGGGCGGCGGCAAAGTTGGGCGGCGAGGCGAAAAGGCCACGCGGCGCTTGCGCGATTCGCCGGCTTCGCCGAAGAGCATTGGCATGAGCACCCCCTCCGACCGGCCCGAAGGCGCCTCCGCGGCGACGGCGTCCCCCCCTCCGGCCGCCGCCCCGGCGCCGAAAAAGCCCGGCATCGCCGATGCGCTGGCGGTCTATCTGCGGCCGCGGGTGCTGATCGTCCTGTTTCTCGGCTTCTCCTCGGGGCTGCCGCTGGCGCTGTCCGGCTCGACGCTGCTCGTGTGGATGCGCGAGAGCGGGGTCGATCTCGGCACCATCGGGCTGTTCGCCTTGGTCGGCACGCCCTACACGCTGAAATTCGCCTGGGCGCCGATCGTCGACGCGCTCGACGTGCCGCTGCTCTCCCGCCTGCTCGGCCGCAGGCGGGGCTGGCTGGTGCTCTCGCAGCTTCTGCTGATCGCCGCGATCGTCTTTCTCGGCACCTGCGATCCCGCGCGCGCGCCCTGGCTGGTGGCGCTCGGTGCGCTTCTGGTCGCTGCCGCCTCGGCCACCCAGGACATCGTGATCGACGCCTTCCGCGTCGAAAGCCTGCCGGAGAACGAGCAGGCGGCCGGCATGGCCTCCTATGTCGCCGCCTACCGGATCGGCATGCTGGCCTCGACGGCGGGTGCGCTCTTCCTGGTCAGCGGCTTCGAGGCGGCCGGTTTCGCCCGCGAGGCGGCGTGGTCGTGGGGCTATTTCACCATGGGCGCGCTGGTGGTCATCGGCATCGCCACCACGCTGCTCGCCACCGAGCCGTCGGTGTCCGCCCGCGCCGAGCACGCGCCGGAGCACGCTGCGGGAAACCCGCTGCGGCGGGTGGCGGTCGCGGCCGTTGGCGCCTTCTCGGAGTTTCTCACCCGCGACAACGCCGTGCTGGTGCTGGCCTTCGTCGTGCTGTTCAAGCTGTGCGACGCCTTTGCCGGCGTGCTCACGGCGCCGTTCGTGATCGACATCGGCTTCACCCGCGACGAGTACGCGGCGATCGTCAAGGGCGTCGGGCTCGCCGCCACCCTGATCGGCGGCTTTGCCGGCGGCGCGCTCGCCCGCGCCTATCCGCTGGCGACCGCGCTGTGGGTCGGCGCGGTGCTGCAGACGCTGTCGAACCTGGTGTTCACCTGGCAGGCGATGGTCGGCGTGAACCTCTGGGCGCTGACGCTGACCATCGTGGTGGAGAGCTTCACCGGGGCGATCGGCACGGTGGTGTTCGTCGCCTACCTGTCGGCCTTGTGCAACAGCCCGCTCCACACCGCGACCCAGTACGCGCTCCTGACCGCGCTCGCCGCGATCGGCCGCACCTATCTCTCCTCCAGCGCCGGCTTCGTCGCCGCCGCGACCGGCTGGCCGGCCTTCTTTCTCCTGAGCACCGTCACCGCGCTGCCGAGCTTCGTGCTGCTCGCCTGGCTCCAGCGCAAGGGACACTTTTCTGCGCTGGCCGCCGAGAAGGGGCGGTAGGCGCAGGTCGGCCGATTCGCGACGTGAGAACGGCCGCGCGCGGCCTTCGCATCTGCAAAAATCCGGATGCACTGTTGCCAAGCGCCGGGTTTCGGGCAACGCTTGCGCGTCTCGCGCGCGCCCTCGTCGCCGGTGACGGGCCGCACGGCCCTCCCGCGACGAGCCGGCGCCCGGCTGCCGACGGGGCGAGGGCCGGTCCGCCGGCGTCTAAGCCCGGCCTGCTCGAGACCAAAGTGTGAGGACGCCCCGCCTTGTGGCGGCAACCTCACCGTGCCTAATGAAGGTCGAGGAAACGGACGGCGCGGCCGGGGCAAAGCCCCATCGGGTAACACGCCGCGCGGAGGGAGAGCGACATGACGGTCAAGGTGTACGACGTTCCGGGCGAGTGGTCGACGCGGGCGTGGGTCGACGACGCGAAGTATCGCGAGATGTACGATCGCTCGGTGACCGATCCGAACGGTTTCTGGGCCGAGCACGCCAAGCGGATCGATTGGTTCAAGCCGTTCACCAAGGTCAAGAACACCTCGTTCGATCCGCACAACGTCTCGATCAAGTGGTTCGAGGACGGCACCACCAACGTCGCCCACAACTGCCTCGACCGCCATCTCGCCACCCGCGGCGACCAGGTGGCGATCATCTGGGAAGGCGACGACCCGAAGGACGACCGCAAGATCACCTACAAGGAGCTGCACGCCGAGGTGTGCCGCTTCGCCAACGTCCTGAAGGAGCGGGGCGTCGAGAAGGGTGACCGCGTCACCATCTATCTGCCGATGATCCCCGAGGCCGCGGTGGCGATGCTCGCCTGCGCGCGGATCGGCGCCATCCACTCCGTGGTGTTCGGCGGCTTCTCGCCCGACAGCCTCGCCGGCCGCATCGAGGATGCAAAATCCTCCGTCATCGTCACCGCCGACGAGGGCGTGCGCGGCGGCCGCAAGATCCCGCTCAAGGCCAATGCCGATGCGGCCGCCAGCCGCGCGGGCGGCGTGACCGGCATCGTCGTGGTGCGCCGCACCGGGGCTGCGGTCGCCATGCAGGCCGGCCGCGACGTCTATTACGACGAGATCGCCAAGACCGTCTCGGCCGAGTGTCCGTGCGAGGAGATGGGGGCGGAGGATCCGCTGTTCATCCTCTACACCTCGGGCTCGACCGGCCGGCCGAAGGGCGTGCTGCACACCACCGGCGGCTATCTCGTCTACACCGCGATGACCCACCAATACGTCTTCGACTATCACGAGGGCGACATCTACTGGTGCACGGCCGATGTCGGCTGGGTCACCGGCCACAGCTACATCGTCTATGGCCCGCTCGCCAACGGCGCCACCACGCTGATGTTCGAGGGCGTGCCGAACTATCCGTCGAACTCCCGCTTCTGGGAGGTGATCGACAAGCACCAGGTGAACACCTTCTACACCGCCCCGACCGCGATCCGCGCGCTGATGCAGGCGGGCGACGACCCGGTGAAGAAGACCTCGCGCAAAAGCCTGCGGCTGATGGGCTCGGTCGGCGAGCCGATCAATCCGGAAGCGTGGGAGTGGTACCACCGCGTGGTCGGCGAGGACCGCTGCCCGATCGTCGACACCTGGTGGCAGACCGAGACCGGCGGCATCCTCATCACGCCGCTGCCCGGCGCCACCAAGCTGAAGCCCGGCTCGGCGACCCGGCCGTTCTTCGGCGTGGTGCCGCAGATCGTCGACCCGGCCGGCGAGCCGCTGGAAGGCGCCTGCGAGGGGAGCCTCTGCATCGCCGACTCGTGGCCGGGCCAGATGCGCACCGTCTATGGCGACCACGAGCGGTTCGTGCAGACCTATTTCTCGACCTATATCGGCCGCTACTTCACCGGCGACGGCTGCCGCCGCGACGAGGACGGCTTCTACTGGATCACCGGGCGGGTCGACGACGTGATCAACGTCGCCGGCCACCGCCTGGGCACGGCGGAAGTGGAGTCCTCGCTGGTGGCGCATCCAAAAGTGTCGGAGGCGGCGGTGGTCGGCTATCCGCACGACATCAAGGGCCAGGGCATCTATGCCTATGTCACCCTGATGAGCGGACAGCAGCCCTCCGAGGAGCTGCGGGCCGAGCTGGTCGCCTGGGTGCGCAAGGACATCGGCCCGATCGCCTCGCCGGACGTGATCCAGTTCGCGCCCGGCCTGCCGAAGACGCGCTCCGGCAAGATCATGCGCCGCATCCTGCGCAAGATCGCCGAGAACGAGTTCGGCAATCTCGGCGACACCTCGACGCTCGCCGACCCGACCGTGGTCGACGATCTGGTCAGCAGCCGCCAGGCGAGCGGCCGCCGCGGCGCGGCCTGACGCCAACGGCGACAGGGCCCGGCCTCGTCCAGAGGAGCACTCCGCAGGAGTGCGTCTCGACGGACGAGGTCACGGGACGAGACCAAGACTCGGAGCAAGGCTACGACCTGGGCCTCGTCCCGCGAGACACCGGCGGAGCCTGCCCTCGGGCCGCGAAGCGCGGACCCCGAGGCGGCTCTTCGGTAAGAGGTCATCGTCTCCCGCCGTCGGGATGACATCGCGATCGCGGCTGCGACCGGCCTTCGCGATGGTTCGGGGGAGGCCTTTGCCTCCCCCGATGTCTTTCCGGGCCGGTGCGAGGTCGGGTGCGCTCGCCGCGGTTTTGCGACCGGCGGTACGGCCCTGTACTGGCGCCATGCCGGCACTGCCGAAGCCTTCGATGACGGTCGACGAGTTTTTTTCGCCTGGGCCGAGCGGCAGCCGGGTCGTTTCGAGCTGTTCCGCGGCGAGGTTTTTTCGACCTCTCCCGAGACGGTCGGGCATGCCATGGTCGAGGGCGCGATCTGTCGCGTGCTGTTCGAGGCGATCGAGCGGGCGGGTCTGCCGTGCCGGGTGCTGCCGGACGGCCCGACGCTGCGCATCGACGAGACCTCCGCCTACGCCCGACGTGCTGGTCACCCGGGGAGCGACGCTCGATCCGAGTCGGCTCGAGGTCGCCGATCCCCTCGTCGTCGAGGTGCTCTCGAGCTCGACCCGCCGGCTCGATCTCCCAGCAAAGCTCGCCGGCTATGTGCGGCTGCCGAGCCTCGCCCATTATCTGATCGTCGATCCCGCCCGGCCGCTGGTCGTCCGTCACGCGCGCGGTCCGGGCGACACCCTGACCACCCGGGTGATCACCGATGGCCGTGTGGCGCTCGACCCGCCCGGGATCGCGGTCGCTCTGGACGATTTTTATCGGACCCGTTGACGGTGCGTTACGGGTGCCATCGGTGACATGGGCACTCGGCGAGTCGGGCACTCGGGGACGGGGCGGCGGTGACGGGGCGGCGGTGACAGGGCGGCGGTGACAGGCGGCGGTGACGTGGGCGCGGTGGTGACGCGGGCAGTCGAAACGGTCATTGCGCCACACCTGTGTCTTCTCCGCTTCACTCGCCGTTTACTTCGCTCGCGAAGACGTCGCCGCGGTTGCCCCGGCCGGCACGAAAACTCAAATGGTGGTGCTGCTGAATGGGGGCGGCGTCCGGAGCGGGCCAGAACGGCCTTTCCTCGCGGACGTCGTGAGCATCACAGGGGGGACCATGACGAAGATTTGGTCGAACGCGGCTGCGCTCGCGGTCGCGACGGGTCTCGTGGCGCTGGTCGCGGCGCCGCAGGCGGGTGTCGCACGCGAGGTCGTCCGCTTCACGGACGCGAGCTTTGCGCCCGGAACCATCGTGGTGAAGACCAAGGAGCGAAAGCTCTATCTCGTGCTCGGCGACGGCACCGCACTGCGCTATCCGGTCGGCGTCGGCAAGCGCGGCAAGCAGTGGAGCGGCAACTCCCAGATCACCGGCAAGTACGTGAAGCCGGACTGGGCGCCGCCCGCCGAGGTGAAGCGCGACAATCCGAGCATCCCCGACCTGATCAGGGGCGGCACTCCGGAAAACCCGATGGGCGTCGCGGCGCTGACGCTGTCGGGCGGCGAGTACGCGATCCACGGCACCAACCGCCCGAGCTCGATCGGCGGGTTCGTGTCCTACGGCTGCATCCGCATGTACAACCAGGACATTTCCGACCTTTACGACCGCGTGAAGGTGGGCACCGAGGTGATCGTCACCCGCTGACTGCGGACGTCACCGCAGGACATTTCCACATTTCTCCCGGAGCCCGCGCTGCGCGTTCGGTGCGGGTTTTCTTTCCGTTTGCTGCCGCGGCCGGTGGTTTCCGGCATGTGCGGACGCGGCGTCCGGCGAACGCCGTCGTCATGCACGGCCGCCGTGATCTCGCGTGCGCGGAGGGGGCGTTTCGATTCCCGTTTTGCTGATGAACGTCGACACGCTGCCGTGATCCCTCGCGTGCGGACGAGGCGCCCGTGCGAACGCCACCATCATGCGTGGCTGCCGTGATCCCTCGGGGGTACGGACTTGGCGTTTCTCGGCGTGAAAGACGGCCGCGGCCGGCCAGTGGGCGATCCCCGGCATCACCCGCCCGAGCGGTCGGCCCGCTCGTGTCCAACGGCTGCATCCGCATGTACAACCAGGACATTTCCGACCTCTACGACCGCGTGAAGGTGGGCACCGAGGTGATCGTCACCCGCTGACCGCGGGCGTCGCCTCCGGCTTTTTCCCACATCTCTCCGGAGCCCGCGCCGCGCGTTCGGTGCGGGCTTCTTCATGCACGACATGCACGGCGGACGCGCGCTTCCCGAGACCTGTGGCCCGACATGGAAGGCGAGGGCGACCCGAGGCGGGCGGCTGCGCTGCCATCTCCCTCCGTGACGGCGGCAGCGACCTGACGGCGCCGAGGTTCGATCGCCCCTCCCCCGCACGCGGCGCAGGGACAGGGAGACGTGCCTCCCGCACGACCTACCGTCCCGGCGTGCGCGCAGGATGGACGCCGCCCGCGTCGCTCACCCCCGCCCGCACCAGCCGGCGCGATGGCCGCCGCCATAGGGGCGGGCGACCCCGGCGGCGATCAACGCCTCCGACACGTTCTTGGTGCGCCCCGTCGCGACATCGGCCAGCACCCGGCCGTATTTTTCCTCCCCGGTGTGCGAGATGGTGACCGCACCATCCCCCAGCAGCCTTTTCAGAAAATCGCGCGCCGCCTCGGCCTCGATCCGCTCCTCCTCGCACCGTGCGTGCAGCTCCGGCGCGTCGACCCCGCGCAACCGCACTCGCGCCGTGATCGCGCGGTTCGGGGCGATTCTCAGCCGGGCATCGAACGTGTCTCCATCGACCACCCGCACGACTTCGGCCGGGATTTTGGCCGGTGCGCCGCGCAGGTCGGCATGCGGCGGGGCGTGCGGCGCCGGCCCCTCCCACCACGTTCTCGCCGCGGCGAGCCCGAACGCCGCGAGCGCCACGAGCACGCTGACGACCACCGAATTCGTACTGCGCCGACGCCCTCGTCGGCGGGCTGGGAAGATCTGGACCACATCTCCACGCTACCGATTCGTAGGGCGGTCGGCAAGCAAATGTTCGTTATTTGTTCTTGAGCCAGCGTCGTCGATACGGTAGGGTTGTGCCGTTGGTTGTCGGCAACGAGGCGGACGAGAGCGAGCATTTGGCGCGCGGACGTCCGGGCTTCCGGGCTTCCGGGCTTCCGGGCTTCCGGGCTTCCGGCGGTACGGGACGAGCAGGACCGGTCGTTCGTGCCGACCGGGAGTGTGTCGATCGGCTCCAGCCCGCGCGCCGACAGGGGGCGAGGCGAGGAGGCAAGTCCAGAAGGCAGGTCGGGACGCAGGTGGGAGAGCAGCAAGAGGAGAGCAGGGAACGAGCGGCTTCGGTGGTGCCTCGGCGAAGGCGGCCCCGATGCCGGTGACCGAAGGCCGCCGACCGAGGCGTCAAGCGGGCGGGGTCGTATGATGTCGGGGGGCCGGACAGCGGACTGAGCGTGGGCTCGGAGCTCGGTGCGCCGTGGAGGCGACAGCGCCCGGGACCGTGACACCGCCAGGAAAGGGACACCGTCCGGAAGCCGATGCCGTCCGGGAGTGATCGGTCGGCGGCGCTAAAAATCGCTGGCGATGCCCTTGATCTCCCAGTCGCCGTAGCGGGCGGGCTCGAGGCCGCCGCGGCCGTTGTACTCCTTCGGGCGCTCGGCGGTGTTCCGGTCGATCTCGGCGCGGCGGGCCGCCGCCTCGGCGAGGGCGCGCTGGGCGGCGGGGCTCAGCAGCTTGGGGGCCGTCGCGGCGGTTTCGGCGGCGGGGCCGCCGGCCGCCTGCGGGGCGGTCGCGGCGGGGGGCGCCGTCCGGCCGGGCGAGGGGGGCGC
>NZ_AKZI01000107.1 GCF_000293785.1 Rhodovulum sp. PH10
GATATCGGCGAGCTTTTCGACGCCGCGGCCGGCGTTCGCCCCGCAACCCGGAGGGCCGGGCCGCTTTCGGCCGCCCGGTTCGTCGCCGATCTCGCGCGTACTCCCCGGTACGCGCCTCGATCGGCTCCTGCCGGATCGGCGAAATCGGCTCCGGCGCAGCCCCGTCGGAGTTTCCAAACGGTCTCTCACGGCCGGATCACGGCCCGCTCGCGCGACGGTGAAGAACAAGCCCGGAACAACCGTCCGGCCTGAACCATTGGCCGGCATCGTCCGTCGCTTTCGGGTGAACTGGCCGCTCCGGGATGGCCGCGACGCAAAGACATAGTGCCCAAAGACACCGCGCCAAGGAGCGCGCCCGCGAGGGCATGCCGCACGACGCCCTGTGGCGCCGGCTGTCGCGCTTCGCCGCGCTGTCGGAGCAGGAGCACTCGATCATCCGCCAGGCCTGCGCCGCGCCGGGGCTGGTCGCCGCCGGCGCCGAGCTGTTCTGCGAGGGCGAGCCGATGCGCAAGCCCGGCGTGCTGGTGTCGGGTTGGGGCTGTCGCCATCGCCTGCTGGCGGACGGCCGCCGCCAAATCTTCGACTTCCTGCTGCCCGGCGACCTGTTCGGCGACGCGATGCCGGACGATCCGCACGCCACCGCCTCCGGCCTGACGCTGACCCCGGCGGCGATCGCCGGCACCGGCTGCCTGATCGAGATGGTGCGCGAGCCGCGGCGCTTTCCCGGCCTCGCCACCGCCTGGAGTGCGGCGCGAGCGCGGCAGGAGCAGTATCTGCTCGGCCACGTGGTCCGGCTCGGCCGCCAGACCGCCCACGAGCGGGTGGCGCACCTCCTCGCCGAGCTCGGCCACCGGCTCGCCGAGATCGGCTTTCCGCTCGGCGGCTTCCAGCCGATGCCGCTGACCCAGGAGGCGCTCGCCGACGCGCTCGGCCTCAGCGCGGTGCACGTCAACCGCACGCTCCAGCTGCTCCGCCGCGAGCGGCTGATCGAGACACGGGCGGCGGCGCTGCGGATCGTCGCGCCCGAGGCGCTGTTCGCGCTCGCCGAGTTCCGTCCGCCGACGCCGGTCGCTGCGCCGCACTGATCGTCGAGCGTGCCGACGCACTGATCGTCGACCACGCGTCCGGCGCTTTCGGCGGTATCATGCCGCCGGCGGGTGCGTCGCTCGTGGCTCTCCCATGCGTCGCCGCCCGTAACGGATGCTTGCCCCTGGTCCGGTCGGCACCTACGATCCGCCCGGCTTTTTTCAGCGAGTGCTTTCCGGAGGGATCATGGCTTCCAACACCGGTTTTCGTCCGAGCCGGCGCGACCTGTTGGGGGCGGCGGCCGCCGTCTCCGCGACCGCGCTGATCGGCGCGCCCGCGATCGTCCGGGCCGAAGCCAAGACCCTCAAGATCGCCAAGCTGTTGCCGCGCTCGGGCCTGTTCGCCGCCGCCGGCCAGTCGTGCCACCGCGGCGCGGTGGTGACGCCGAAGGTCTTGGCCGACTACGGCTACGCGGTCGAGCTGATGCACATCGACTTCGAATCCAACGTCGACGTGGCGCGCACCCAGACCGAGCGGGCGATCGCCGAGGGCGCGCAGTGCGTCACCGGCGCCTTCGAGTCGGGCGCGACGCTGGCGATCGCCCAGGTGTGCGAGCAGCGCCAGATCCCGTTCGTGATCGACATCGGCTCCGCCCCGCAGCTCACCGAGCAGGGCTACAAGTACCTCGTCCGCAACTTCCAGACCAACCCGATGCTGGTCGAGAACGGGCTGCGGCAGATCAAGGATCTGATGGCGGCCACCAAGGTCTCGTTCGAGAGCGCCGTCTACGTCCACGCCAACGACACCTTCGGGACGCTCAGCCGCAAGGCGATGGACGAGCTCTTCCCCAAGGCCGGCATGCCGTTCCCGCTGAAGGACTCGATCGCCTACGACCCGAAGGCGCAGGATCTCGCGGTCGAGGTGACGAAAATCCGCGCGATCGATCCCGACCTCGTGATGGTCACCTCCCGCTCGTCGGACGCGATCAAGCTGGTGCGTGACATGGTGCGCCAGCGCTTCGAGCCGAAGGCGATCGTCTCGCCGGGCTCCCCCGGCCTGTACGACGAGGAGTTCTATCAGGCGCTCGGCCCGCTCGCGGACTTTCACCTCTACAATCTGCCGTGGGCGAACCCGAAGTCCGAGATGACCCAGGCGCTGGCGGCCGCCTTCAAGCAGGCCCACCCGAAGAACCGCTTCGAGGTCGACTGCTTCAATGCCGGCTTCACCTTCGAGGGTATTCTGATCGCCGCCGACGCCTTCAAGCGCGCCGGAACCGCCGACGGCCCGACGCTGATGGAGGCGGTGAAGGCGACGAACATCGAGCGGCACGTGATGACCGGCGGCCCGATCCGCTTCGACGAGAAGGGCCAGAACAACGACATCACCTCCGCGGTGGTGCAGAGCCGCCATCGCACCCCGACCGTGGTGCTGCCGGCCGACGTCGCGGTGATGGTGCCGGTGCTGCCGATGCCGGCCTGGCAGGGCCGGAGCTGAGGCGGGGCGACACCCCCCGGGGGGCCGTCGGTCTTTCTCGGCGGCACGGGAGCGGCTGCCCGGCCGGTGGAAAAGAGCATTGCAGGCCCGATCGGCGCGAACCGAGGTTGCGCGCGGTCGGCCACCTGGGGTAACTCGGTCGCTCCCGCGCTCCTCCGGGGCGCCGGCCCGTGCGGCCGGCGGTCGGAAGCGCCTCCATCCGAACAGCCGCGATGCTCGCCATCTATCTCAACGTCGTCGTGCAGGGCGTTCTGACCGGGCTCCTCTACGGCCTGATGGCGCTCGGCCTGTCGGCGATCTTCGGCGTCGTGCGGGTGGTGAACTTCGCCCACGGCGAGTTCGCGGTGGTGGCGATGTACGCCGCCTTCGTGCTGTTTCGCGTCTACGGGATCGACCCGATGTGGGCGATGCTGCCGATCGCCGTCGCCTTCTTCGTGATCGGCTACGCGTTGCAGCACACGGTGATCGACGCCTTCGTCGGCCGGCCGGACCACGAGCAGTTCATCCTTCTGGTCGGCCTGGCGATCGTGATCACCAACGGGCTTCTTCTGGTGTTCGGCCCGGACGCCCAGCCGGCGAACCTGCCTTATGCCTTCGACAGCGTGATGGTCGGCCCGCTGATCATCGACGAGGTGCGCGTCTATGCCGCGGTCGCGGCACTCGCGGTGTGCGCCGCGCTGTTCGCCTTCTTTCGCTTCACCCGCACCGGCACCGCGATCCGCGCCTGCGCCGACAATCTGGTCGGCGCCGCGGTGGTGGGGCTGAACGTGCGGCGGCTCTATGCGCTCACCTTCGGGCTCGGCCTCGCCTGCGTCGGCGCGGCCGGCGCGCTGATGATCACCATCGCCGATGCGGTGCCGAGCCTCGGGCCGGCCTACACGCTGCTCGCCTTCACCATCGTCATCGTCGGCGGCCTCGGCTCGATGACCGGCGCCCTGGTCGGCGGCCTGCTGATCGGCGTGTCGGAGGCGCTCGCCGGCTTCCTCGTCGCCCCCTCGATGAAGAGCATGTTCTCGTTCGCGCTGCTGATCGCCGTGCTGGTGCTCCGCCCGCAGGGGCTGCTCGGGAAGAAGCCGGCATGAAGGCCTTGTGGGGCGAGATGAACGGGCGCGGCCGGGTGGTGCTCGCGGTCGCGGTGCTGCTCCTGCTGCTCGCGCCGACGGTGGCGACCCGCTACTTGGTCTCCGTCCTCACGCTGATCTTCTATTTCGTCTATGTCGGCCAGGCCTGGAACCTGATGATGGGCTATGCCGGGCAGCTCTCGCTCGGCCATGCGCTCTATGTCGGTGTCGGTGGCTACGTGAGCGCCGCCTTGTGGGTGCATTTCGGCATCGGCCCGTGGCTCGGCGTGTTTCCGGCGGTGCTCTTGGCCGCATCCTTCGGCGCGGCGATCGGCTGGCTCGGCTTCCGCTTCGGCATCGAGGGAGTCTATTTCGCGCTGCTGACCATCGCCTTCGCCGAGTTCACCCGGATCGGCTTCGACCATATCGACGTCGTCGGTGGGGCGGGCGGCCTGTTCATCCCCTACGAGGAGGCGCGGCTCGGCGAGTGGTGGAATCTGCGCGGCGGCCAGCTGTTCTTCTACTATCTCGCCTTCGGCCTCGCGGCGATCGCCGTGCTGGTCACCGCGCTGCTCGCCCGCTCGCGGCTCGGCTATCAGTGGCGCGCGGTGCGCGAGGACGAGGCGGCGGCCCGTGCGCTCGGCATCGACGCGTTCCGCGCCAAGATGAAGGCGATCCTGATCTCGTCCGCCATGACGGCGGTCGGCGGCGTGTTCTACGCCTTCTATTACAACAGCCTGTTTCCGGCCCAGATGTTCGAGATGAGCCGCTCGATCGAGCTCATTCTCGGGCCGATCGTCGGCGGGCTCGGCACCGTGTTCGGTCCGGTGATCGGCGCCTTCCTGCTCACCCCGCTCGGCGAGATTCTGATCGGCGTCACCGAGGCGCTCGGCATCAACGCGCCTGGCGCCAAGGCGGTGTTTTTCGGCCTCACGCTGATGGTGATCATCTATCTGGTGCCGACCGGGGTGTGGCCGTGGCTGTCGAAGACGCTCGGGCTGACGGGGCGGCGGTCGTGACGGCGCTTCTGGTGGTCGAGGGCGTCGGCAAGCGGTTCCGTGGGCTCACCGCGGTCGACAGGGTGAGCTTCACGCTCGCCGCCGGCGAGATCTTTGCCGTGATCGGCCCGAACGGCGCCGGCAAGACCACGCTGTTCAACATGATCGCCGGCGTGCTGAAGCCGAACGACGGCGCGATCTCCTTCTGTGGCGAGCGGATCGACGGGTTGACGCCCGACGCCGTGTGCCGCCGCGGCATCGGCCGCACCTTTCAGATCGTCCGCCCGTTTCCGGGCCTGTCGGTCGAGGACAACGTGCTGATCGGCGCGCTCCTGCACCGCAAGGACATGGCGGCGGCGCGCCGCTGTGCCCGCGACGTGCTCGGCCGGCTCGACCTCTACGACAAGCGCGGCGTGCAGGCCGCGAGCCTGACGCTGCCCGACCGCAAGCGGCTCGAGCTCGCCCGCGCGCTCGCGACTGATCCGAAACTTCTGCTGCTCGACGAGGTGATGGCCGGGCTGCGGCCGACCGAGACCGACCGGATGGTCGAGATCCTGAAAACCCTCAACCGCGAGACCGGTGTGTCGATCCTGCTGATCGAGCACGTGATGCGCGCGGTGATGGCGCTCGCCGGCCACATGCTGGTGCTGCATCACGGCGCGCCGATCGCCAGCGGCAAGCCGGAGGAGGTGGTGCGTGACCCGGCGGTGATCACCTCCTATCTCGGCCAGGAGACGGTGATCTGATGCTCGTCGTGCGCGACCTCGACCTCTTCTATGGCGACGCGCAGGCGCTCGACGGCGTCTCGTTCGAGGTCGCCGAGGGCAGCGTCGTCGCCATCGTCGGCGCCAACGGGGCGGGCAAGACCTCGCTCATTCGCACGATCGCCGGCATGATCCGGCCGAAGCGCGGCAGCATCTCCTTCCGCGGCGCCGAGATCGCCGGCCTGCCGAGCCACAAGGTGTGCAATCTCGGCATCGGCCAGGTGGCCGAGGGCCGCCAGATCTTTCCGACCCTGACGGTCGCCGAGAACCTCGACATGGGCGCGCTCCTTCCGCGCGCACGTGCAAGACGGCACGCCCAGCTCGAGCGGGTCTTCTCGATGTTCCCGATCCTCGCCGAGCGCGCCCGCCAGACCGCCGGCACGCTGTCGGGCGGCGAGCAGCAGATGCTGGCGATCGGCCGCTGCCTGATGGGCGTGCCGGAACTGGTGATGTTCGACGAGCCCTCGCTCGGCCTCGCGCCGGCGATCGTGCAGGAGGTGCTGCACGCCATCCGCGAGCTCAACCGCGAAGGGCTCACCTGCGTGCTGGTCGAGCAGAACGTCGCCCTGTCGCTCAAGCTTGCCGACCGCGCCTATGTGCTGGAAAACGGCCGCGTGACGCTCACCGGCACCGGCGAGGAGCTGCTGGCCGACGACCGCGTGCGCCAGGCGTATCTGGGGATGTGATCATTAGGTCGGCGATGGCCGGCCTTCACCTCTCCCCGCGTGCGGGGAGAGGCGCGCGGGGCTCTGCGGCTCCCGGTCTCACTTCGCCGGCTTGCCGATCGTCACGGTCAGCGTGCCGACGTTCTCGATCGAGCAGGCGAGCACGTCGCCCGCCTTGGTCGCGCCGACGCCGGCCGGGGTGCCGGTCATGATGATGTCGCCGGGCGCGAGCTCGACCAGCTCCGACAGCTTCTCGATGATCTCCGGCACCTTCCAGACCATCTGGTCGAGGTCGCCGTTCTGCCGCGTCGTGCCGTTGCAGGTGAGCGCGATGCGACCCTTCTGCGGGTGGCCGACCGTCTCGATCGGCGCGAGCGCGCCGCACGGCGCCGACTGGTCGAACGCCTTGCCGGCCTCCCACGAGCGCTCCATCTTGCGCATCGCGTTCTGCTGGTCGCGGCGGGTGAGGTCGATGCCGACCGCGTACCCGTAGACGAGGCCGAGCGCGTTCGCCGCCTTCACGTTGCGGCCGCCGGCCTTGAGCGCCACCACCAGCTCGACCTCGAAATGGAGATCGCTGGTCGCCATCGGGTAGGGGATGGTGGCGCCGTCCTCGACCACCGCGTCGGACGGCTTGGCGAAGAAGAACGGCGGCTCGCGGTCGTCGTTGCCGAGCTCGCGCACGTGATCGAGATAGTTGCGGCCGACGCACCAGATGCGCCGCACCGGGAAACGCTTGTCGGTGCCGGCGACCGAGAGGGTCGGCTGCGGGGGAGGATCGATCACGTAGGTCGCGTTCGCGCTCATTCGTTTGATCTCGGAGAGTTGTCGTCGGGGGGGTGTCGCCATCCGAAAGGGCTTCGGGTGGGCCGGAAGTTTGCGGCATATCACAGGCGCGGTGCTCGTCCAAACCGCGGCCGGCGCAACCCGTGCGACCCGTGCATCCGGTGCTTCCGGCGCAACCGCCCAACGGCGCCGTCGTCGGTGGTGGATGGCGCCGGAGCGAAAGAACGAGCGTCAGGTGTGGCGCGACGGCTTGGCGGCCGGCACCAGCGCGTCGAGGTTGCGCAGGATCTGACGAAGCTCCGGCTCCTGCACCGCCTGGGCGGCGTCGAACGGGTCGAACCAGCGGGCCTTGCGCTGGCCCTTCTCGCGCCAGCGCTTGCGCTGCGTCTTCACCTCGAGCGGAAACACCAGCACCTTGCAGCGCGCCTCGGAGCCGTCCTTGAGCCGCTTGTCGTAATGGAAGGTGCCGATCGACTCCGGGTCGGCGCGGCCGATCAGCCCGGCCTCCTCCAGCGCCTCGCGCGCCGCCGAGGCGTGCGGTTTCGCGCCGCGGATCGGCCAGCCCTTCGGGATCACCCACCGCTTGGTCTCGCGCGTGGTGACCAGCAGCACCTCCAGGGTCCCGTCGTCGCGCCACCGATAGGGAGCCGCTGCGTATTGCAGCCGACGTTTCGGAGACGCGGGACCCTGCTTGCCGCTCACTCTCGCATCCTCATGAGAACAATCCGCAGATCAGGTAGAAGGCGGCGCCGATCAGGGCCGCCGCCGGCATGGTGACGACCCAGGCGACGACGATGCTGCCGGCGACGTTCCAGCGCACCGCCGACACGCGACGTGCGGCGCCGACGCCGACGATCGCCCCGGTGATGGTGTGAGTGGTGGAGACCGGGATACCGAGCCCGGTCGCCATGAACAAAGTTATAGCGCCACCGGTCTCGGCGCAAAACCCCTGCATCGGCGTCAGCCGGGTGATCCGCGAGCCCATCGTGCGCACGATCCGCCAGCCGCCGAGCAGCGTGCCGCTCGCCATCGCGATCTGGCAGGTGATCACGACCCAGAACGGCACGTAGAAATCGCTGCCGAGATGCCCCTGAGAATAGAGCAGCACCGCGATGATGCCCATCGTCTTCTGGGCGTCGTTGCCGCCGTGGCCGAGCGAATAGAGCGAGGCGGAGGCGAATTGCAGGGTGCGGAACGCGTTGTCGACCGCGAACGGCGTCTGCCGCACCAAAATCCACGAGACGATCAGCACCAGCACCAGCGCCAGCGAGAAGCCGACCAGCGGCGACAGCACGATCGCCGCGGTGGTCTTGCCGAGCCCGCCCCACACGATCGCACCGAACCCGCTCTTGGTGACGCCGGCACCGAGCAGCCCGCCGATCAGCGCGTGCGAGCTCGACGACGGAATGCCGAACATCCAGGTGATCACGTTCCACGAGATCGCGCCCATCAGCGCACCGAACACGACGCGCGGATCGACCACCCCGGCATCGACGATCCCGGTTCCGATCGTGCGGGCGACGTGCAGGCCGAAGAACATGAACGCGATGAAGTTGAAGAACGCCGCCCAGAACACCGCATATTGCGGCTTGAGCACCCGGGTCGAGACGATGGTGGCGATCGAGTTGGCGGCGTCGTGCAGGCCGTTGAGGAAGTCGAACACCAGCGCAATGCCGATCAGGCCGATCAGCAGCGGGAGCGTGAGGGAGGCGTCCATGCGGGGCGGCTCACACCTGCTCGACGACGATGTCGCTGATCTTGTTGGCGACGTCCTCGAAGCGGTCGACCACCTTCTCGAGGTGGCCGTAGATCTCGATGCCGAGAATGAAGGCCATCGGGTTGCCGTCGCGGTAGTCGAGGAACAGCTTCTTGCGCCCCTGGTCGTGCAGCTCGTCGGCGCGCTCCTCGATGCGGGTGATCTGCTCGGTCACCGCATTGATGCGGGCGACGTTCTTGTCGATCGCGCGCAACAGCGGCACCGCCTTCAGCGTCAGCTCGGCCGCCTGCTGGATGATGTCGCCCATCTCGGTCATGCACGGCTCGAAGGTCTTCACCTCGAACAGCGCGATCACCTTGGCGGTCTGGTGCATCTGGTCGATCGCGTCGTCCATCGAGGAGATCAGCCCCTGGATGTCGCCGCGGTCGAACGGGGTGATGAAGCTGCGCCGCACCGCCAGCAGCACCTCGCGGGTGATGGCGTCGGCCTCCGCCTCGTGCTTGACCACCAGCGCGCGGTAGTGGGGGATTTCGTCGCCGCCCTTCAGCAGGCCGCGCAGCGCCTCGGCGCCGGCCACCACGGTCTCGGCGTGCCGGGTGAACAGGTCGAAGAAGCGCTCTTCCTTGGGCATGAGCGCCTGGAACCAGCCGAGCATCCGAGTCCTTCCCGAAATGTGCGCGGGCCGAAGGGGCGGGTGCAGCAACCGGCAGTCACCAGGAACCGCCGGCCGGTGCGGCCGGTCGCGCGTCGCGGTCGATGGCGTTCCTATGGACCGGAACAGGCGCGGAGTCAGCCCGGATACGACACTTATGTGACGGTTTTCCCGGCAGAGCTGCGGCCCGCCGAAAGCAGGTCAGGGTTTTGGCACACCCGCCCGGTATTTTGGTAACGGCGTCGAGGTGGGCAGGGGCGTGAGCGGGTGCGGGGCCGGAGGGTCCAGAGGAGGGTGGGTCAGCGCCCCTCGGCGGAAATCTTGCGCTGCCAGGCGAGCGCATGGGCGACGATGGTGTCGAGGTCGTCGAACCGCGGCTGCCAGCCGAGCAGCGCCCGGGCCTTCTCCGAGGAGGCGACGATCGCCGCCGGGTCGCCGGGCCGGCGCGGCGCGAGCTCGACCGGAAAATCCACGCCCGCCACCCGCTTCACCGTCTCGATCACCTCGAGCACCGAGAAGCCGTGGCCGTAGCCGCAATTGAGCGTCGCCGAGGCGCCGCCGCCGCGAAGGTGCCGAAGCGCGTCCATGTGGGCGGCGATCAGGTCGGCGACGTGGATGTAGTCGCGCACGCAGGTGCCGTCCGGCGTCGGATAGTCGGTGCCGAACACCGCCATCTTTTCGCGCAGCCCGAGCGCGGTCTCGACCGCGACCTTGATCAGATGGGTGGCGTTCCTGGTCGACTGGCCGGTGCGGGCCTGCGGGTCGGCGCCCGCCACGTTGAAATAGCGCAGGATCACGTGGCCGAGCCCGTGCGCGAGGCCGGCGTCGCGCAGCATGATCTCGGTCATCAGCTTGGACGAGCCATAGGGCGACATCGGCGACAGCGGCGCGTCCTCGGCGACCGGCACCGCGTCCGGGTTGCCGTAGACGGCGGCGGTGGAGGAGAAGACGAACCGCTTCACCCCGCCCTTCACCGCGCAGGCGATGACGTTACGGGAGTTCACCGTGTTGTTGCGGTAGTAGCCGAGCGGGTCGGCGACCGAATCGGGCACCACGATCGAGGCGGCGAAGTGGACGATCGCCTCCACCGCATGCTCCGCGATCAGCCGAGAGACCAACACCTCGTCGCCGGTGTCGCCTTCGACCAGGGTGGCGGCGGCGGGCAGCGCCCAGGCAAAGCCGGTGGAGAGATTGTCGAGCACCACCACCCGCTCGCCGGAATCCACCAGCGCGTGCACCATGTGGCTGCCGATATAACCGGCCCCGCCGGTGACCAGGACGGTCATCGCGAATCCCCCCTTTTTCCGCCGCCCGTCGGTATAGCCCGCCGCCGGGTTCCCCGGTAGCGGTTCCGCCCGCCGGGGCCGGGCGCAGGGACGCGGCGGAAGTGACAAGGCGCCTGCCGCTTGCCATAAGACCGGCCGGGCGGGTTCCATGGTCGACATTCTCTTCATCAAGACGTCGTCGCTCGGCGACGTGGTTCACCACATGCCGGCGGTCACCGATGCGCGGCGCCGGCTGCCGAAAGCGCGGCTCGTCTGGGTGGTGGAGGAGGCGTTCGCGCCGCTGGTCGGCCTGCATCCGGGCGTCGACGCCATCGTGCCGGTCGCCTGGCGGCGCTGGCGCAAGCGCTTGGGGCAGGGGGAGACGTGGCGGGAGATCGCCGGCTTCTCCCGGCGGCTGCGGGCCGAACAGTACGACGCGGTGGTCGACACGCAGGGGCTGATGCGAACGGCGGTGATCACCCGGCTCGCGCGCGGCGTGCGGCACGGCTACGATACGGGGAGCATCAAGGAGCGGCTCGCCTCGGCGGCCTACGACGTTCGCCACGCCGTGAGTCGCGATCTTCATGCGGTCGAGCGCAACCGGCGGCTGACTGCATTGGCGCTCGGCTACGAGATCGCCGGCGATGCCGATTATGGCCTCGACCGAGCGACGCTAGCGGACTCGTCCGCGGCGACGCTCGCGTCGGCGACGCTGGCGGTTCCGGCGCGGGGGGGGCCCTATGCGGTGCTGCTGCACGCCACCGCCCGCCCGGAAAAAGAGTGGCCGGAGGCCGACTGGGTGGCGCTGGGAAAAACGCTTTCCGCCCGCGGGATCGCGTTGGTCCTTCCCTGGGGCACGCCCCGCGAAAAGGAGCGGGCGGAGCGGCTCGCCGGCGCGCTTCCGGGCGCCACGGTGCCCGACCGAAAGCCGCTCGACGAGGTCGCCCGGCTGATCGCCGGCGCGTCGCTGGTGGTCGGCGTCGACACCGGGCTCTTGCACCTCGCCGCCGCGCTCGGCGTGCCGCTGGTCTCGATCTTCGTCGGCAGCCGCCCGACCCTCACCGGCCCCACCGGCTCCGGCCCGATCGCCACGCTGGGCGGTCACGGCGAGCGCTGCCCGCTCGGCGACGTGTTGGGGGCGGTGGAGCGGGTGCTGCCGGCCTGAATGCGAGGTCTCCGCTCGTCCCCGCGAAAGCGCTATGGGATGCACACAAGAGCAAAATGCCAAGTGTTTCAGTTGGAACCACTCGGCTCGACAAGCTCTCCGCCGTCATCGCCGGGCTTCGACCCGGCGATCCATCGAACCGAAAACAAAGATGCTTTTTGATTTCGATGGATGCGCGGGTCGGAGCCCGCGCATGACGGATGCATGCATCCGAGGCGATGTGTGCATCCTGTAGCGCGAAAGCGGGGACGCAGAAGCCACGCATGAAGGGCTGGGTTCCCGCTTCCGCGGGAACGAGCGGGTGGGGCGGTGTCGTCTCGTCCCGCAAAAGGTGGAATGGGTGGCCGCTCACGCGGCCTGTTGCGCCGCCCGCAAGGCGGCGTCGAACACCACCTCGGCCGGGATGTCGCGCATGCAGGCGTGGTGGCCCATCCGGCAGGTCGGCTCATGGCACGGCCGGCAGGGGATGTCGGTCTCGGGCTCGATGGTCGCGGAGATCGGGTTCAGCGGCGCCCAGTGCCATGCGCTGGTCGGCCCGAAAATGCCGATCGACGGCGTGCCGAGCGCGGCCGACACGTGCAGAAGCCCCGAATCGTTCGACACCGCGACGTCGGCCGCAGCGAGCCCCAGAATGGCGTTGCGGAGGTCTTTTCCGGTGAGGTCGCGCACTTTTTCGCCGTCGAGTTTTGCGATTGCCGCAGCCAAATCCTTTTCGCCCGGCCCGCCCAAGACCCAGACGGAAAATCCTCTGTCTGCCAGCCGCTTCGCGACCTCGCCATACCCTTCGGTGGTCCAGCGCTTGGAGGGACCGACCGCACCCGGCGCCAGCGCCGCCACCGGCCGGTCGCCGGCGAGCCCCATCCGCTGCCGCCAGGCCGAAACCTCCTCTGGCGTCGCGACCAGCTGCGGCACCGGCCATTCCGCCGGCCGCGCCGCGCCCTTCGGCAGCGCCAGCACCGCGCACTGGTCGATCATCCGCGGCAGCTTCTTTTCCCCGTACCGCACGTCGTTGAGCACGCCGTAGCGCATCTCCCCCAACAGGCCGGTGCGCACCGGGATGCCGGCGAGAAACGGCGCGAGCGCCGCCTTCCATTTGCGCGACATCACCAGCGCCCGCCCGTAGCCCTCCGGCTTCAGCCGCTCGGCGAGCGCGCGATGCTCGGAATAAGCGAGTTTTCCACGCGGGAGGTCCCACACGACGCCTTTGCGCACGCCCGGCATGTAGTCGAGCAGTGGTGCCACCATCGCAGACGTCAGCACGTCGACCGGGCGCTCCGGCCAGCGCGCCTTCAGAAGCCGCACCACGCTGTGGCAGCGCACGAAATCGCCGATCCACATATAGGGCACGACGAGGATCGGGCTTTCGGGGGCTTCGCCCCCGGCGGTGTCGGGCGGGGCCGTGTCGGGCTGGGCGGTGTCGGGCAGGGCGGTCATGCCGCAGGCGCTATCGCGACGCGCGCAAAGAGTCCAGCCTCCGGCCACCCGGCGCCCGCGGCCTCACATTTGCGCCATTCGCGTGTTGCGCCGACGCCGTCGGTGGGGCAAGGGAACCCGCCTGGAGGGTGCGATGCTGTTGGTGACGGGCGGGGCCGGTTTCATCGGGTCGAACGTGGTGGCGAGCCTCAACGAGGCGGGGCGCACCGACGTCGTGGTCAACGACGTGCTCGGCTGCGACGGCAAGTGGAAGAACCTCGCCAAGCGCGAGATCGCCGATTTCGTGCCGCCTGCCGATCTCGCCCGCTGGCTCGAGGGGCGGCGGCTCGACGCCGTCGTCCACATGGGCGCCAACTCCGACACCACCGCGCGCGACGGCGACGAGGTGATGGAGTCGAATTTTCGCCTGTCGCTGCGCCTGCTCGACTGGTGCACCGCCCACCGCACGCCGTTCATTTACGCCTCGTCCGCCGCCACCTATGGCGACGGCAGCGAAGGTTTCGTCGACGACGAGGATCTGTCCGCGCTGAAAAAACTCCGGCCGCTCAATCTCTATGGCTGGAGCAAGCATTTGTTCGATCTCGCGCTGAAGGGCAGGCAGGCGCGCGGCGAGGCGCTGCCCCCGCAATGGGTGGGGCTCAAATTCTTCAACGTGTTCGGCCCGAACGAGTACCACAAGGGCGAGATGATGAGCCTGGTCGCCAAGCGCTTTTCCGACGTGAAGGCGGGGCGCACGGTGACGCTGTTCAAGTCGCACCGCGACGGCATCGCCGATGGCGACCAGCGGCGCGACTTCATCTGCGTCGAGGATGCGGTGTCGGTGCTGCGCTGGTTTCTCGATACGCCCTCGGTCTCCGGCCTGTTCAATGTCGGCACCGGCGAGGCGAGGAGCTTTCGCGACCTGATCACGGCCGAGTTTTCAGCGCTCGGCAAGCCGGCGAACATCCAATATGTCGACATGCCGGTCGCGATCCGCGACCAGTACCAGTATTTCACGCAAGGCTCGGTCGAGAAGCTGCGCCGCGCCGGCTGGAACGGTGGCTTCACGAAGCTCGAGGATGCCGTCGCGCGCTACGTGAAGGACCATCTCGACCGGCCCGACCCGTACCGGTGAGAGTCGGTTCAGGACAATCATGCTCGACATCGAAAGACATCTCGCCCGCATCCCCGAGCAGACGGTGATCTGTGTCGGCGATCTGATGCTCGACCAGTTCGTCTATGGCGAGGTGTCGCGCGTCTCGCCCGAGGCGCCGGTGCCGGTGATCGCCGTGCGGCGCGAGGAGACGACCATCGGCGGCGCGGGCAACGTCGCCGCCAACATCGCCACCCTCGGCGCGACCTGCGTCTTCGTCGGCGTGGTCGGCGACGACGCGCCGGGCCGCGTGCTCGCCGATGCGCTGGCGGGCGAGACCGGCCGGGTGGTGCCGCGCCTCGTGATCGATCCGGACCGGCCGACCACCAAAAAACTGCGCTTCGTCTCCGAGCATTATTCGAGCCATCTCCTGCGCGCCGATTGGGAGAAGGCGCAGCCGGTCGCGCCCCACATCGAGGACGCGCTGCTCGCCCGCATCACCGAGGTTTTGCCGAAGGCGAGCGCCGTCGTGCTGTCGGACTATGCCAAGGGCGTGCTGACGCCGCGGCTGGTGCGCGCCGTGATCGAGGCGGCCGGAAAAGCCGGCAAGCCGGTGATCGTCGATCCGAAGGCGCTCGATTACACGGTCTATCGTGGCGCCACTTTGATCACGCCGAACCGCAAGGAGCTCGGCGAGGCGTCGCGCCGGCCGGTGCGCACCCTCGACGACTGCGCGGCGGCGGCCGAGGAGCTGCGACGGGCGACCGGGGCTGCGGCGCTGCTCGTCACCTTGAGCGAGGAGGGCATGCTGCTCGCCACAGGTGGCGCCCCGGCTCATGTGCCGGCCCACGCCGTGCGGGTGCGCGACGTGTCGGGAGCCGGCGACACGGTGGTCGCGGTGCTCGCCTTGATGCTGGCCGCCGGCGCCGGCTTCGAGACGGCGATGCGCGCGGCCAATGCCGCCGCCGCGGTGGTGGTCGGCAAGCGCGGCACCGCGACGGTTACGCCGCTCGAGCTGCGCTCGCACGTGTTGCCGCCTGCGGCCCTCGCCTCCGAGGAGAAGATCGTTTTCGACCCCGTCCATCTCGACGAGCGGGTGCGCGACTGGCGCAACCAGGGGCTCCGGATCGGCTTCACCAATGGCTGCTTCGACATTCTGCACCCCGGCCACGTCCGGGTGCTGACGAAGGCGCGCGCCGCCTGCGACCGGCTGGTGGTCGGGCTCAACAGCGACGCCTCGGTGCGCCGGCTGAAGGGCGAGGGGCGGCCGATTCAGGACGTGGTGGCCCGCGCGGACGTGCTGGCGGCGCTCGAGGCGGTCGATCTCGTCGCCGTGTTCGAGGAGGACACGCCGCTCGAGCTGATCCGCCGTTTGCGGCCGAAGGTCTTGGTCAAGGGCTCGGACTACCGGGTCGATCAGGTGGTCGGCCACGAGCTGGTGGAGGCCGACGGCGGCGAGGTCGTGCTGGTCGACCTCGTGCCGGGCCACTCGACCACCGACATTTTGAAGAAGTCCGGCAAGGCGCCCGACCGCGCCGGCGGCCCGGTCTTGCCGAAGACGCCGGTCCGATAGCAGGCGGCAAAGCATGGAGAAAGGCGAGGGGCGGCCTCTTCGACGCGGTCGTTTCGACGCGGTGGTCCGGCGGCCGCCTCGGCCGAGATCCGCAGGACTGACTCCCCCCTCATGGTGAGGAGCGGCCGGAGGCCGCGTCTCGAACCATGAGGCCGCTCTCGCCCTTCGAGACGCGCCCTTCGGTCGCGCCTCAGGGCGAGCACGGAGAAAGGCCCTCGCGAAAATGCGCCGGGCGTCACACCGCGGCGGCCATGTCCTCGTCGGGCGGCGGCGGCGGCTCGTTGCGCAGCGGCCGCGAGGCGCGGCGGCCGAAGCCGGAGCCCGGCACGAACCGGCACACCGTGTCCATCACGCCGACGATCTGCTGGCCGCGGCCGAGCGCCCGGTCGAGCGCCGCCATGGTCTTCGCATGGCCCGGCTCGTGGTCGTCGAGGAAGGTCGACATCACATTGGCATAGAGCAGTGCGAGGCCTTGCGCCCGCACCATCGCCAGCGGCCCGGCGGTGGAGATCTCAGCACCCGCCAGCATCCACTGCATCGAGTTGACCGCGAAATTGTTGAGCGTCAGCGCCAGCGCCGGATCGCCGCGCGCCGAGCGCAGCAGCGAGCGGATCGCGTCCTTGTACGGGGCGAGCGCCTCGAACCGGCGCATCAGCACGTCGAACAGCCGCTCGCGGGTCGGCTCGTCGGTCATGTCGCCGCCGTCGCCGGCCAGAACCTGGCGGTCGATCTCCTTGATGTGAGCGGCGAGGATGGCGAACTTCGAGCCGAACTCGCCGCGCAGCTCGGCGAGCGAGACACCGGCGCGCTCGGCGATGTCGCGCAGCGCGATGCGCTCGAACCGCTGCTCGCCGAGCAGCTCCATGAACGCCTCGATGATTCTCTCGCGCGGGCGGCTGGTGGCCTCGGCCGAGGCCGGCTCGGCGGCGGGGTCCGTGCCGGGCTCGATGTCGTTCGACGAACTGCGAGGCTTGCGCGGCATGGCTCGACTCCTGTTCTGAGGCCGTCCCGCGTTATGTAGGGCCGCTCCGCAGCGATACCAGGGGTTTGTGTTCGCGTCCCGATCGTGTCGGCGTCCTGTCGCAGCCGGGCGAGCCGGGCGAGCCGGTCGCGGCGACGCGGACGGGCGACGATTCCCCGGCGACGATGCTATCTATACCGCAATGGCGGTCCCGGACGGCGCGCGGCGCCCGGCCGGACCGACGAGTGGGACGTGTTTTCAGGGGACGAGCATGACGGCACGCACGGACGTTTTCATCGCCGGCGGTGGGTTCGCGGGGCTGGCGCTGGCGATCGCGCTGCGCCGCGCGCTCGGGCCGTCGTTCGCGGTCACCGTCGCCGATCCGGCGCTCGCCGCGCCGCGGACGGACGCGCGCGCCTCGGCGATCGCCGCGGCCACGCGCCGCATGCTCGAGCAGATCGACGTCTGGCCGGCGGTCGCCGGCGAGGCGCAGGAGATCGTCGACATGGTGGTCACCGACAGTCGGCTCGACGACGCGGTGCGCCCGACCTTCCTCACTTTTGCCGGCGAGGTCGCCCCCGGCGAGACTTTTGCCTGGATGGTCGAGAACGCCGTGCTGCTCGCCGCCCTGCGCGAGCGCGCAGAGGCGGAGGCGGTGACGATTTTGACGACGCCCGTCACCGGCTACGAGGCCGCCGGCGGCACCGTGACGGTGACGCCCGAGGCCGGCGCGCCGGTCGCCGCGCGGCTGCTGGTCGCCGCCGACGGCGTGCGCTCCAGGTTGCGCGATCTCGCCGGCATCGCCACGGTCGGCTGGGAGTACGGCCAGTCGGCGATCGTCACCACCGTCGCCCACGAGCGCGAGCACGGCGGCCGGGCGGTCGAGCATTTCCTTCCCGCCGGGCCGTTCGCCATCCTGCCGCTGGTGCGCAACCGCGCCTCGCTGGTGTGGGTGGAAAAAACCCCGGAGGCGCAACGTATCGTCGGCCTGCCGGACGACGGCTTTCACGAGGAGCTGGAGAAGCGGTTCGGGCTGCATCTCGGCGCGCTCGAGGCGGTCGGGCCGCGCCAGGCCTATCCGCTCGGCCTCACCGTCGCCCGCGCTTTCGTCGCCGAGCGCCTCGCGCTGTTGGGCGACGCCGCCCACCGGGTGCATCCGATCGCCGGGCAGGGGCTCAATCTCGGCCTGCGCGACGCCGCAGCCCTCGCGGAGACGATCGCCGACGCCGCCCGGCTCGGCCTCGACATCGGCGGGCCGGACGTGCTCGAGCGCTATCAGCGCTGGCGCCGCTTCGACACGCTCACCATGGGGCTCGCGACCGACGGGCTGAACCGCCTCTTTTCCAACGGCTCCGACGTCCTGCGGCTGGTGCGCGATCTCGGGCTCGGCATGGTCGATCGCACGCCGCTCCTCAAGAAGGTCTTCATCCGCGAGGCGGCGGGGCTGTCGGGCGCGGTGCCGCGGCTGTTGCGCGGCGAGGAGCTGTGATCGCGGCAACCGTTTTCGACCGACGTCAGGTAACGGTTAAAAGACGGTTGAAGTCCAATCGAAGCCTGTTCGAGAATTGGTCGAAGGTCGGTCGCCGGAAAATACGTATGGCGCATCTTCGTCACAATTCGGTGCCGGGCGTACGGTACAGCACCGTCATACCCGCTGTCCGAATCGGGCCGAGCCGCGTCTGTGGGTTCCCGCGCGGCGGTTCCGGGCCGACTCCGGACGGCGGGTGTTCTCCGGACATCACCCAGCGAGACACCCGCGGCCGTCAGCGCACCAGCCGGGCGACCAGCTCGACATGCGCCGACCAGCGGAACTGGTCGACCGGGGTGACGGCCTCCAGCCGATAGCCGCCCGCCACCAGAATTTTCGCATCTCGTGAGAACGTCGCCGGATTGCACGAGACGGCGACCACCGTCTTCACGCCGCTCGCGGCGATCTCGCGCGCCTGCGCCTCTGCTCCTTGCCGCGGCGGATCGAACACCACGGCGTCGAGCCCGGCGAGCTCGCTGCGCACCACCGGCCGGCGAAACAGATCGCGCCGCTCGACCGTCACCGGCTTGAGGCCGGAGGTGTCGGCCACCGCGCGCCGCAGCGCCGCACAGGTCGCCTCGTCGATCTCGGCGGCCAGCACCCTTGCGTGCTCGGCGAGGCGCAGCGTGAAGGGGCCGAGGCCGCAGAACAGATCGGCGACGCGCTTGGCCTTCGGCCCCACATGGTCGAGCACCAGCGCGGCGAGCGTCGCCTCGCCGGCCTCGGTCGCCTGCAGAAAAGGCCCCGGCGGCAGCGCGACGATGGCCCGGCCCATCCGCACGGTCGGGGCGGCACGCTGAAACAGAATCTCGCCGTGGCGGGTGAGGCGGGCGAGCCGATGCGTCTCGCCGAGCCGGGGGAGCTTTGCCGCACGC
>NZ_AKZI01000108.1 GCF_000293785.1 Rhodovulum sp. PH10
AAGGCGGCGACGGTTCGGGCGTGGCGCTCGAAATCCCGTGTCAGCCGGCGGCAGCGGCTGATCCAGGCGAAGGTTCGTTCGACGATCCAGCGTTTCGGCAAGACCTCGAAACCGGTGGCGCCGTCGCGCCGCTTGACCACCTCGATTCTCCACGACCCGGTCTGTGCCGCGGCCGCAGCGGCTTTCGGCCCCTGATAGCCGCCATCGGCGAAGACCCGATCGATGAAGGGGAACTGGCGGCGGGTTCGCTGATCGAGCACCAGCGCGACGCCGTCACGATCTTGAACGTCGGCCGGGTGAACGGCGACGTTCAACAACAGGCCGAGCGTGTCGACCAGGATGTGCCGCTTGCGTCCGTTGACCTTCTTTCCCGCGTCGTAGCCTTGCGGGTCCAGCGCAGAGCCCCCTTTTGAGCGGCCTTGCC
>NZ_AKZI01000109.1 GCF_000293785.1 Rhodovulum sp. PH10
GCCTCGGCGAGCTTGGTCTTCCGGCTGATCAGCGCGAGCTTTTCGCGCAACCAAGGCTCGAGGTCGGCGGCGATGGGGCGGCTCTTCTCCTGCCGGGCGGCGCGCCTCTCCTCGGCGGAGCGGCCGCGGATTTCGGCCTCGACGGCGTAGAGTTTTGCGATGCGGTCGAGCGCTTCGCTCGCGATGGGTGCCGCGCCGGCAGCGGCGAGTTCATAGAAGCGGCGACGGACGTGAGCCCAGCTTGCGTCAGAGTAAGCCCTGGGAAGGAGGATGAACATGTAGTTCGAAACCTTTCGAAGCGATCCAGAGGGTTCGACTCCCTCCCGGTAGAGGCGCAGCCCGCCAGCCGGAAGCGAGCCTTGCATGGGCGGCGGCGACGCCGGTCGTGAAGCGTAGGCAGCAGGCATCGAAGCCGTGGGTCAGCCCCGAAATCATGATGACGTCGAAGCCTTCGGAGTGTTGGGACCGGGGGCAGCATCGGCAAGGCCGATAGTGGCGAGGCCGTGTCGGTTCGACCGGGGTCTCGGAACAGGGCAGAGGTGCAGGATGGATCGCCAGGGAACCTGAGAGATCCCGCACGTGTCTCCGTGCAGGCACGCCGGAACCGGGACGCCGGCTGACCAACTGTCCCAGGCTCGGGAGCAGTCCTCCGCTGCCCCGGGAGCGCTTCGGCGAACACGAAGGCAGGGAGGAGCATGGGGGCCCTGGGAGCGAACACATAAGCGACCAGGGATTGCGCGGGCGGGAAGTCGTAGCGTCGTCGTAGTACCGACGAAGGTGGGGAACCGGGCTCGCCGGGACCCACGGGAGGGAAGGGCGGCGCCATGGAAGAGAGCCATTGACGGGAAACACGGGAGGGAACTCTGCGTCCCATGAACCTGTCCACGAAACGCCAATGGATAGCCGATATGGCGAGGGCGAACCGCGACCGGGCGTTCTCCTCGCTGCACCACGTCATCGACATGGAATGGATGAGCGAAGCCTACGGACAAGTCCGGAAGGATGGCGCCCCTGGCATCGACGGAGTGACGGCGGAGACCTACGAAGCGCACCTCGAGGCCAATCTTCAGGACCTCCTCGGGCGCATCAGGTCGGGCCGCTACGTCGCGCCGCCCGTGCGGCGGGCCTACATCCCGAAAGCGGACGGGTCGCAAAGGCCCCTCGGCATTCCGACGTTCGAAGACAAGGTGGCGCAGCGGGCGATCGCGATGCTGCTGGAGCCGATCTACGAGGAGGACTTCCTGCCTTGCTCGTACGGCTTCCGGCCCGGCCGGTCGGCGCATGATGCGTTGCGCGATCTGCGCGACGGCTTCATGACCCAGGGGCTGCGGTGGGTGCTGGACATCGATATACGCAAGTACTTCGACAGCATCCCACACGGCACCCTGCGGTCGTTCCTCGACCGACGAGTCACCGACGGCGTGGTTCGTCGAATGATCGACAAGTGGCTGAAGGCGGGCGTGCTGGAAAACGGCACGACCAGCCGCACGACCGAAGGAACCCCGCAAGGCGGCGTGATCTCGCCATTGCTCGCGAACATTTATCTTCACTATGTGCTGGATGAATGGTTCGAGACCGTGGTGCGGCCGCGTCTGAAGGGGCGATGCATTCTGGTGCGTTACGCCGATGACGCCGTGATGGCGTTCGAGGATCACCTCTCCGCCAAGCGTGCGCTCGACGTCCTCGGCAAACGTCTCGACCGGTTCGGGCTGAGCCTTCATCCGGACAAGACGCGGTTCGTGGACTTCCGGTTCAAACGGCCGGGCGGCAATCGCCATCCGGCAACGGACGGGACAGCGTTCAACTTCCTCGGCTTCACCCACGTGTGGGGAACGTCGCGGAACGGCAAGAACGTGGTGCGGCAAGTGACGGCGAAGGATCGATACGCCCGGGTGCTCTCGGCCGTGTCGAAGTGGTGCCGAGAAAACCGAGGCATATCGGTCGCCGCCCAGCATGCTCACCTGTCCCGGATGGTGCGGGGGCATTACGCCTACTACGCCATCACCGGAAACGGCCGACGCATCAGATGGTATCTCCACCAGGTCGAGCGCATCTGGAAGAAATGGCTGTCGCGGCGGGGAGGGGACAACTTCTTGTGGTCCCGTCTCCGTCAGTATCTCGACCGCCATCCCCTGCCGAAGGCCAGGATCATTCACAAGTACGTCGTCGCGAGCGAAGCTCTTCCATGAAGAACCGGATGCGGGAATCCTGCACGTCCGGGTCTGTGAGGGGTGGGGGTGGCAACATCCCCACCTACTCGGCAGAAGGCGAGTTGCACGCTGCCGCGCTCGGCGAGCACGCGATAGCCGCCGTAGCCGTCGACCCCCGCCTTCGCGGGGGCAGGCTCTGCAGCACGCCGCTGAATCCGGCGAGGTGGGCGATCGGCCGCTCGGCCTTGCGGTCCGGTGCGTAGACGTAGGCGACGCCGGGCGGCTCGGGGCCGCCCCAGGGGCGGTCGTCCCGGGCATAGGCCCACAACTGGCCGGTCTTGGTGCGGCCGCGGC
>NZ_AKZI01000110.1 GCF_000293785.1 Rhodovulum sp. PH10
GGCGGTGTGGGCGGCGGGGCCGCCGGCCGCCTGCGGGGCGGTCGCGGCGGGCGTCGCCGTCGGGCCGGACGAGGGGGCGGCCGCGGAGGCGGATGCGTGTGTCGAGGTCTTGGTCATACCGGCACAAGAGAGCCGGTGCGCAGCGAAGGTCAACCCCCGCGATCGGGTTCCGTCCGGGTCGGGCAGGGCCAGGGCGGGGCATGTCGGGAGCGGAGGCGGGGCCGGAGGGGGCGCCGCTCGGTCCGCCGTCCTCGGGACGCGCCGGACCATCGGCCGCGCCGTTGCTTTCGTGAGAGACGGCCGTTCTCGCGGGAGGCGGCGAGCCGGTGCCGGCGAGGCGGGGCGTCGGCGTGGGGGCAGCCTCCCGCGTTCGGCAGTGGGGGGACCTGCCGAGCCGTGGGCGACCTGCCGGAGGCCGCCTCGGCGTGCCGCAACCGCGCGCACGAGTTCGAATCGCCGTGCCGTTGCCCCTCGCGCCGGCGCGAGGGCCCCGCTCGCCGGCGCGACGCGCGGTCGCGTCCCGGTGCGCTTGTGGCGGTTCCGCGCTCCGCCCATATGGTCGGCGAATTCAGTGCGTGAATTCGGTACGCGACGTCGGGCCGCTCGCCCGAGGCAACGAGGAACTCCGATGAACTATCTGAAAACCGCGATCCTGCTGGCGGGGCTGACCGCCCTGTTCATGGGCGTCGGTTATCTGATCGGCGGCCAGACCGGCGCCACCATCGCCTTCCTGGTCGCTGCCGCCATGAACCTGTTCTCCTACTGGAACGCCGACCGCATGGTGCTGTCGATGACCGGCGCCCAGGAGGTCGACGAGCGCACCGCGCCCGAGTTCGTGGCGATGATCCGTGAGCTGTCGCAGCGCGCCGGGCTGCCGATGCCGCGCACCTACATCATCGACGACCCTCAGCCGAACGCGTTCGCCACCGGCCGCAACCCGGAGAACGCCGCGGTCGCCGCCACCACCGGCCTCCTGCACATGCTCTCGCGCGAGGAGATCGCCGGCGTGATGGCGCACGAGCTCGCTCACGTGAAGAACCGCGACACGCTGATCATGACGGTCACCGCGACCATCGCCGGCGCGATCTCGATGCTCGCCCAGTTCGGGCTCTTTTTCGGCGGCGGCAACCGCGACAACAACAACGGGCTCGGCATCGTCGGCACGCTCGCGATGGTGATTCTCGCGCCGATCGCGGCGATGCTGGTGCAGATGGCGATCAGCCGTACCCGCGAATACGCAGCCGACCGGATGGGTGCGGCGATCTGCGGCCGGCCGGACTGGCTCGCCTCTGCGCTCGGCAAGATCGACAATGCCGCGCACCAGATCCCGAATCACGCGGCCGAGCAGAACCCGGCGATGGCCCACATGTTCATCATCAACCCGCTGACCGGTGCGGGGATGGACAATCTGTTCTCGACCCATCCGGCGACCGAGAACCGCATCGCGGCCTTGCAGCGATTCGCGGCCGAGACGGGCACCGGCACCGGCGGCTTCGGCGGCTACTCTGGCGTTGCTCCGCGCGAGCGGCCCGCGCCGCCGCGCCCGCGTGGAGCCGGCCCGTGGGGTGGGGCGGACCGTCCCTCGGCGCCGCCGTCCGGCCCGGCATCGGGCCCGTGGGGTGGCGGTGGCCGGCGTTCCGGCCCCTGGGGCTGATCGGCTCCGCGGGCTGATCCGCGGCCGACTGCGGGCCGATGGGCGCGCCACTGCCGCGGCCGCGAATCGGGGGTGAGCAAGTCGAGCGCGAGCGATCGGGACGTGAGGGGCTCGGCACGACGGCAAGGGCACGACGGACTGGGGCACGACGGACTGGGGCACGAGGGGGCGGCGTAGGCGATTCGGGCGCGCGCGAGATGGCGCGATGTCTGCTCTCGCTTGCCGCGGCGATGCGCGATGTAGGCGATTCGGGTGCGCGCACGTTGGCGCGACCGGCTCGGGCGCGAGTGATACCGGATTCGGGTGATCAGTTCCGAGTGATGGATTTTGGCCACC
>NZ_AKZI01000111.1 GCF_000293785.1 Rhodovulum sp. PH10
GCTCGATCGGCCCGATCGTCCCGACCGGCCGGCGCCCGAGGCCGGGCCCGGCGAGCGGGCGGGCCACGAGCGTGCTTCTCACGAGCGCCCCGGACACGAGCGCTCCGGACACGAGGCGCCGTCTCACGAGCATCCCGCCGAGCCGTCCGTCGCTTCCTCGCGCGAAACGCCGGCCGGCGGGCCGACCCCGCCGCCCGGTGCGCCGCCGCCCGGTGCGCCGCGGCCTCGCCGCGGTCTCGACCGGCCCGGTCTCGACCGACCCGGTCTGGACCGTCCGGGTTTCGACCGGCCGTCCGGAACGTCGGGCCTGAAAGGCTTCAGCGACGTCGTGGTCGAGGCGGAAAACCTCGGCGACGCCACCGCCCAGGCCTCCAAGGCCGCCCGCGAAGCGTTTGCCGCCACCGCGCCGAGCCGGGACGGCACCCGGATCGAGCCGCATGTCGAGCCGGAAGGGCTGCGGCCGCCGCCGCGCCGCAGCGGCCTGCGTCTGCCCGAGCCGCACGAGCCGCCGTTTCCCGGCGCCCCGCTGCCGCCGCCGATTCCCGGCGCGCCGCGCGCCGACGCGCGTCCCGGGGGGCGCCGCGACGGGCGCCTCGAAGGAAGAGCCGAAGGCGGGCCCGAGGGCCGGACCGAGCCGCCGCCGACCGGGTGGGAGCTCGGTGCGCCGACGCCACAACCCGGCGCCCCGCGCGATGCCGCGATCCCGGTGCCGCCGCCGTATCCGTCGGTGCCGGGCGCCGCCGCCGCCGTCCCCGCCGAGGCGCTCGATTATGCCGGCCAAGGGGGCGTGCAGGGGAGCGTGCAGGGGGGCGTGCGCCCCTATCTCGACGATCGCGACGCGGACGACGGCGACCGGCCGTTCCCGCTCGCACCCGAGCCGCAGATGCCGCTTCCCCCGGACGACCGCGATCGCGACGGCGAGCTGCGTCCGCTGCGCCCCTCGCTCGGCGCCCGTCTGCTGCCGCTGCTGATCGCGCTCCTGGTGGTCGGCGGAATCGGCGGCGCCGCCTGGTGGGCGTGGCCGAGCCTGTCGAAGATGGTCTCCGGCGGCACCGAGACCGCCCAGAAGGCACCGGCGCCGGCTCCTGCGCCGCCGCCGGTCAGCGGAAAGATCACCGACCGGGTCGGCTCGCAGCCGTCCCCCGAGACCCGCCAGGAGGTACCGGCGGTCGCCCAGCGGGTGGTGCTCTACGAGGAGGATCCGGGCGATCCGAACGGCAAGCGCTATGTCGGCACCGCGGTGTGGCGCACCGAGACGATCGTCGCCGCCCCCGGCCAAACGCCCGACCTGGTGGTGCGGGCCGACATCGCGATTCCCGAGCGCAACACCGCGGTGAAGTTCTCGTTGCGGCGCAACACCGACAAGTCGCTGCCGGCCAGCCACACGATCGAGATCATGTTCACGCTGCCGCCCGAGAACGCGAACGGCGGCATCCAGAACATTCCGGGCGTGCTGATGAAGCAGGCCGAGCAGACCCGCGGCGTGCCGCTCGCCGGCCTCGCCGTGAAGGTCACCGATGGCTTCTTCCTGATCGGCCTGTCCTCGACCGACACCGACATGCAGCGCAATCTCGCGCTCCTGAAGGAGCGCGGCTGGTTCGACGTGCCGATCGTCTATGCCAATGGCCGCCGCGCCATCATGGCGATCGAGAAGGGCACGCCCGGCGACCGCGCCTTTGCCGAAGCCTTCAAGGCGTGGGGGCAATAGGGGCGGGCGAGTGGTGAATGGCGAGTAGCGAGTGGCGAGTGGCGAGTGGCATTCGCTGCCCGCGTGCAGTCCACTGCCTCGTCGACACCCGGCTCCGGTTCGAACGAAACGAGCGTGAGACCATCGGCGACAGAGCTCGACCTCGTCCTTCGAGACGTCGCCTTCGGCGACCCGCAGGATGAGGTCATAGTTTCCCGCCGTCGACCGAGGCAAAAACAAAAACGAGCGCGGCTTTCACCGCGCTCGCGAGGTTTTTCCGAAGGGTCGGGCCGGCGAGCCGGCGTCGTACGCGGCCGAGATCGCCGTGCCCCGACCGCCAGCCGGCGACCGCAAGGCGGCGACCGGGGAGCGGCGGTCGGCGTGAGCGCTCAGTGCGCGGCGGAGAACGCCTCGCCGCCGGATGCGCCGGCCATCGCTGGCGG
This sequence comes from Rhodovulum sp. PH10, assembly GCF_000293785.1. GTDB lineage: Bacteria > Pseudomonadota > Alphaproteobacteria > Rhizobiales > Xanthobacteraceae > Rhodoplanes. The sequence goes on from NZ_AKZI01000111.1 coordinate 2,131, forward strand.
CGACTCCATCGCGGCGATGCGGTTGCGCACCGCCTTCTGCACCTTCTCGAACGCCCGCACCTCGATCTGCCGCACGCGCTCGCGCGACACGCCGAACTCCTCCGCCAGTTCCTCGAGCGTGACGGGATCGTCGGCCAGCCGCCGGGCCTGAAAAATGCGCCGCTCGCGATCGTTGAGCACCGCCATCGCCTCGGCCAAGGCCTTGCGGCGATTGTCGAGCTCCTCGCTCTCGGCGAGCTTGGTCTCCTGCGATTCGCTGTCGTCGACCAGCCAGTCCTGCCACTCGCCGGAATCGCCGTCCTCGCGGATCGGGGCGTTGAGCGACGCGTCACCGCCGAGCCGGCGGTTCATGTCGACGACGTCCTGCTCGGTCACGCCGAGCCGCTTGGCGATGATCTTCACCTGATCCGGCCGCAGATCGCCTTCCTCGAGCGCGGAGATCCGGCTCTTGGCCTTGCGCAGGTTGAAGAACAGCTTCTTCTGGTTCGCCGTGGTGCCCATCTTCACGAGCGACCACGATCGCAGGATGTACTCTTGAATGGCGGCCTTGATCCACCACATCGCGTAGGTGGCGAGGCGGAAGCCCTTGTCCGGCTCGAAGCGCTTGACGGCCTGCATCAGGCCGACATTGCCCTCCGAGATCACCTCGGCGATCGGCAGGCCGTAGCCGCGATAGCCCATGGCGATCTTGGCGACGAGGCGGAGATGGCTGGTGACGAGTTTTTGGGCCGCACCTCGGTCGTCGTGCTCGCGCCAGCGCTTCGCGAGCATGTACTCCTCCTGCGGCTCCAGCATGGGGAACCGGCGGATTTCCTCGAGGTATCGGGAGAGACCCGATTCGGCCGTGATGACCGGCAAGCTTGGGGCCATGGTTGCGCCCTCCATATGTTGCCCCCGGTGCTGCGGCGGGCGATGACGTGTCGTCGCTCTCCTGAGCCGACGGCACCTTCCCATTGCGCGTGACCGAAAATCGGCACGCACAGCGCAGCATACACGGGCGGGTCGAGCGAAGAAACTCTCCGAGCCGTCACCTCGGCGTGACGGCCCCGCGACCGAGCGACGAACCGCGTTCGATACCGGATCGCACGGCCCGTCCTTCCGACACGTTAAACGTGTCCGATAGCCGGGTCGGGTGGGTCGTCCGGATGGTCGGCGCACGCCCTCTCAACGCGACCCGGGCAAGATGGTTCCACCGCCCAGAGCGCGGTGGAGGCGAGCCAGGTCGGCGGGCAGGTCGGAGCGGAATGTAAGCTGCTTCTTCGTACGCGGATGCTGCACACCCAGCAGATAGGCATGGAGGGCCTGTCTGCCAAGGGCGGCCAGCTCGTTGCGTGCGACATCGGGCAGCAGGGCCTCCTTGGTGCGGAAGCCGGGGCCGTAGATCGGGTCGCCCAGCAGCGGGTGGCCGATCGAGGCGAGGTGCACGCGGATCTGGTGGGTGCGGCCGGTCTCCAGCCGGCAGGCGAGCAGCGACGCCACCGGCTCGCCGCCGCCGCGGGCGCCGTAACGCTCGACCAGCTCCCAATGGGTCACCGCGTTGCGGCCGTCGGTGCGCACGGCCATCTTGTCGCGGGCGGTCGGGTGGCGGCCGATCGGCTTGTCGACCACGCCGCGCGGGCGGTCCGGCACGCCCCACACGAAGGCGAGATAGCCGCGCTCGAGCGGCCCTTCGCGGCCGTGATCGGCGAACTGGCGGGCGAGCGAGCGGTGGGCGCGGTCGGTCTTGGCCACCACCATCAGCCCGGTGGTGTCCTTGTCGAGCCGATGGACGATGCCGGGCCGGGCGACCCCGCCGATCCCCGACAGGCTGTCGCCGCAATGCGCCAAAAGCGCGTTGACCAGCGTGCCGTTCCAGTGGCCGGCGGCCGGATGCACGACGAGGCCCGGCGGCTTGTCGATCACCAGAATCTCGTCGTCCTCGAACACCACCACCAGCGGGATCGGCTCGGGCTCCGGCTCGGCCGGGGTGGGCGGCGGCACCGCCACCTGGATGCGCTCGCCGACATTGACGCGCTGCCCCGGATCGCGGATCGTGCGGCCGCCGATCGTCACGTGGCCGGCGAGGATCAGCGTCTTCAGCCGCGAGCGCGACAGGTCGGCGAGGCGGGCGGCCAGCACGCGGTCGAGCCGTTCGCCCGATTCGGCCGAGGCGATCGTCACGGTCTCCACCGCGACGGCGCCGGCCGCGCCGGTCTCGGCCGGATCGGTGTCGACCGGACCGGTCGCGACCGTCTCCGCTTCGACCGGAACCGGTTCGACCGGAACCGGTTCGACCGTCGATCGTCCCTGCCTGCCGCCTGCTGGATTCGCACCCGTCATGAGCTCTCCATCCGATCCCGACGCCCCGCCGCTCGACGCCGATCAGGCGCGCCTGATGGCCCGCATGAAGCTGTTCATGGCGATCTCGGGATTCGCCACCCTGCTCGGCATCGTCGTCGTGCTCGGCGTCGTGGGCTACCGCGTTTCCCGCGGGGAGGGAAGCGCAGCCGCCGCCGAGCAGACCGTCGTGCTGCCGAAGGGTGCGAAGGTGATCGGGACGGCGGTGGCGGGCGACCGCCTGGTGGTGACGGTCGAGACCGCGGGCGGGCTCGAGGTGCGCACCTTCGACGCCGGCACGCTGCGTCCGGCCGGCCGGATGCGCTTCGCCACCGAGCCGTGATCGGTTTTTCCCGGACCGGCCGCCGGCCGGTCTCCCGGAACGGCACGTCCGTCCCGTCCGTCCCGGCGCAGGGTCGAAAGACTATTCGCTGCTCTGGCCGGGCGGGCGGAGAATGTAGACCAGCGCCCAGATCGGCACGATGATCACGGCGCCGAGCACGAGGTTCGGCATCGCCCAGCCGAATGCGCGCTCGACCAGCGCGCCGACCCGCTCGAACGACAGGCCGAGCTCGTTCGCCAGGGTTTCCAGCGTGATGCCGAAATGGCCGAAGATGGTGCCGACGATCAGCGAGGCGACCGCCACCTTGGCCGTGGTGTGCATGACCCTCCACATCGCGCCACCCCCTCCCGCGCACCGAGAATTTCGGGATCTCCGGGCTCTGCGCGACGGCGCGGCCGGCAGCGCCGAAAGAGAACGTCACGCCCGGCTCCGTGCAGCCGATCGGCGCACGGCCGCGCAGCGGGCAGCCGATTCGCCGCGGCGATCATAGTACAGGGCAGGCCGGGAGGGGATGCGGGAGGTCGCGCAATCGGCGCGGCGCCGAACGATTTCGCGGACGCGTCCGTCTCGGACTCGTCCGGCCCGGACTCGTCCGCGTCGGGATGGTCCGCGTCGGGATGGTCCGCGGCGGACTGGCCCGTATCGGAGTGGTCCGTATCGGAGTGGTCCGCACGGTCCGGGATTCGGAGGGCGTCTGCCGATGGCGATGGCGTCGTGGCGGCTCTTCGGGGAAGAATTCAGCGCGCCGCGGCGGACGGCGCGGTGCCGGCCGTTCCGGACGGCGAGCGGTCGGCCCGGCTTTCGCGGGCGCCGGCGCGCCCGGCGTCCGCTGCCGCCGAATTCTTGGTCTTGCTCGCCGCCGCGGAATCTTTCTTTTGAGCAGGCGCGTCGGAGGCAGGCGTGTCAGATGCGGCCGCTGCGGGCGCCGACGGCGCGGGCGGGGTCTTGTCCTGGGTGGCGGCGGTGTCGGCCGCCGCCGGGGCAGCCGCCTCGGGGGTGGTGGTGCCGAACGGCTCGGTGACGGAGGGCTCCTGCGTGACGGACGGCTCGGTGACGCCGGGATCCGCCTCGGGGGTGGCCGTCTCCATCAGCGACGGCACGGCCGACGAGGCGTCCGCACCGGGTGTTCCGGCCTCGGGATTGCCGGCCTCGGGATTGCCGGTCTCGGGATTGCCGGTCTCGGGATTGGTCGCCTCGGGTGTGCCCGCATCCGGCGAATTCGCGTCGGGCGAGCCCGCGTCGGACGAGTCCGGGTCCGGCACCGGCAGGCCGAAGCGGCGTAGTGCGGCGGCGCCGTCGCCATGGCCGAGCCGGTCGATCGCCGAGCGCACCGCCTCGCGGGTGCGCTTCTCCGACAGCGCGTCGAGGAACGGCGCGGCGGCGCCGGAGCGGCGGATCAGCGCCTGGGTGTCCGGCAGCATGATCGGGTCGTCCCAGGTGCCCTGCACGAAGAACGGCAGCTCGAACGGCGGCGGGGTCTCGGTCGCTGCAGCGAGCAGGGTCGCGGTACCGGTGAGGTCGAGCTCGCGGGTCGGCACCGAGGCCTGCCCGCGGATGCCGAGCCGCACGCCCGGCCCGTCGAACCGCACCGTCTCCACCCGCGCATTGCCCTGGTGAATCCGCAGATCGACGCCGAGCGTCTCGAACGGCGTGCGGCCGCCGCGGAAATCGGCGCCGCCGCCGAGCGGCCGGCGCTCCAGCCGTCGCAACAGCTGCTCGATGTCGATGCCGACCAGCATGCCGGAGGTGGCGTCGAGCGTGACGGTGCCGTCGAGCGTGCGGGTGACGCCGAGCACGCTGTGGCCGGCGCCCTCGAGCGACACCGACAGGTTGCCCTTGCCCTCCAGCCGCCGCACGCCGATCAGCTCGGCGAGGCAGGTCTCGAGATCGACGCCGGCAAAGGCGACCTGCGAGCGCACCTTGGCGCCGTCCGCCGTCTTGGCGAGCACCAGCGAGCCCTTGATCACCCCGTCGAACGCCTGCGACTCGCCGACCGTGACGGTGAGGCGGCCGTCGCGCAGCGTCGCCGCCACCGCGGTGCGGCCGAGCCGCCCCTGCGGGATCAGCACCCGCGCGGCGGACACCCGCACGTCGAAATCGACGTCGTCGAACCAGTCGAGCGCGATCGGCCGGCCGTTCCAGTTGCGCGAGTTCGCGGCCATCAGCCGCAGCGCCGGGGCGTAGGGCGTGAGGTCGAGCGCGTCGACCGCGAGCGTGCCCTGCAGCGACTGGCGGCCGCCGAGCGCATAGGTCAGCACGCCCTCGGCGAGATTGCCGTCGAGCTCGATATTGAGGTTGGACAGCGCGAGCGAGCCGGCCACCAGATTGGTCTTGGCCTTGAGCGCGAAGCGGCCGAGCCCGGTGTTGCCGGACAGCCGCTTGCCGGAGATCCAGCCCATCGCGTCGCGCAGCGACGGCGCGCCGGCGGCCAGCGTGCCGTCGATCTTCAGGCTCGGCAGCGCCGACAGCGTGCCCTCGAAGGCGAGATTGATCAGGTTGCCGCCGACCCGGAATTTCAGGCCCGACGTGTCGCCGGCGAGCGCCGCCGGCAGGTCGACCACGGCGAGCGCGACGTCGAGCGGCTGGCCGCGCCAGCGCACCCGGCCGGTGGCGCCGAGGCCGCGGGCGATCGACGGCCAGGCGAGCGACATCTCGACGCCGTCGAAAAACTCGGTGCGGGCACGATGGTCGTCCTGCAGGACGACGGTGCCGTCGCTGATGCGGATCTCCGAGAACGACAGGGTGCGCGGGTCGGGCTGCAGGCCGGGATGCACCGTGCGGGCGAGCGAGGCGAGCAGCGGCGACCAGTTGGTGCGGCCGTTCCCGCCGATCCGCACGGTGATGCGCGGCCGGATCAGCGCCACGTCGGCGATCTCGATCCGCCCGATCAGAAGTGGCAGCCAGCGGACATTGGCGACCAGCGTGTCGGCGACGAACGGCTGGTCGTCGTCGGCGAAGCCGGCGAGCGTGACGTCCTCGAGCGAGACCCGCGGCGAGGGGAACATCGACAGCGTCGCCGGGCCGTGCACGGTCGGCTCGAGGCCGGTCACCGCGCGCACCTCGGAGGCCACCGCGTCGCGCGCCGCATCGACCGACACCAGCCACGAGGCGAGCCCCAGGACCAGCACGCCGAGGCTCGCCATCGCGACGACGGCGACGCCGAGACGCTTGAAGCCGACGGAGGCGGTCACGGGCTGTTCGATCCGGTGCTGTGTGGTCGAGGACGGGCGGGCACATCTCTGCCCGGCGGCGCGGAACCTGCGCGATCTCTGTGACCCTTTCGTGGCCGAAAAAGCGGGCAGAACCGGGGCTCTCTGCCCAGCCTCGAGGCGTCGGCCTCAAGCGGCGGGCGTGCCGGCGTCGTTCGTCGTGCTCCGGCGGGTCGCCAGTGACGCGGCGATCACGATCACCGCGATCACCGCGATGAAGATGGTGCACACGGCGTTGATCTCCGGCTTCACCCCGAGCCGCACCTCGGAATAGATGCGGATCGGGAGGGTGGTGGCGCCGGGGCCGGTGGTGAAGCTCGCGATCACCAGGTCGTCGAGCGACAAGGACACCGCGAGCAGGAAGCCCGCGGCGATCGCCGGGGCGATCCCCGGCAGCGTCACGGTGAGGAAGGTTTTCACGGGCGGGCAGCCGAGATCGGCGGCGGCCTCCTCGAGCGTGCGGTCGAAATCGACCAGGCGCGACTGCACCACCACCGCGACGAAGCACAGCGTCAGGGTGGTGTGGGCGATGGTGATGGTGAGAAAGCCGCGCTCGAGCCCGACCGCGACGAACAGCAGGAGGAGCGCGAGCCCGGTGATCACCTCGGGCATCACCAGCGGCGCATAGAGCATCGCCGCGAACGGCAGCCTTCCGCGGAACCGGCCGAGCCGGGTCAGCGCCAGCGCCGCCAGCGTGCCGAGCACGGTGGCGAGGCTCGCCGAGGCGAGCGCGATGCCGAGCGAGTTCAGCGCCGCCTCCTGCATCGCCCGGTCGTCGACGAGCGCCACGTACCAGCGCAGCGACCAGCCGCCCCACACCGCGACGAGCCGCGAATCGTTGAACGAGTAGATCACCAGAACGACGATCGGCAGATAGAGGAAGGCGAGGCCGAGCGCGACCGAGACGAGATTGAATCGCGAAAATCTGCGGTTCATCGCCTGCGCCCTCCGAGCTCGGGGCCCTGCACGCGCTCGAACGCCGCGATCGGCCCGAGGAGGAGCGCCAGCAGCACGATGGCGATCGCCGAGGCGACCGGCCAGTCGCGGTTGGCGAAGAACTCGGTCCACAAGGTCTGGCCGATCATCATCGTCTCGGAGCTGCCGAGCAGATCCGGAATCACGAACTCGCCGATGATCGGGATCAGGCACAGAAGCGCGCCGGCGCCGATGCCGGGCATCACCAGCGGCAGCGTGACGGTGAAGAACGCCCGCCAGCGCGGGCAGCCGAGGTCGGCGGCGGCCTCGAAAAAGCTCTCGTCGAGCTTCTGGAAGCTCGCATAGAGCGGCAGCACCATGAAGGGCAGGTACGAATAGACGATGCCGATATGGACGGCGGTGTCGCTGGCGAGCCAGACCACCGGCGCGTCGATCACCCCGAGCGCGAGCAGCACGCGGTTGAGCAGGCCGTCCTGCTGGAGAATGGCGACCCAGGCATAGATGCGGATCAGGAACGAGGTCCAGAACGGCAGCACCACCAGCATCACCAGCACCGGCTGCAGCCGTTTCGGTGCGCGCGCCATGCCGTAGGCGAGCGGGATGCCGAGCGCCAGCAGCATCAGGGTGGAGAGGCCGGCGACCTCGAGGCTCTTCAGATAGGACAGCAGATAGATGTCGTCGCTGGCGATCAGCGCATAGGACGCGAGCGACAGCTCTTTTGCGAAGGCGACCAGTCCTGCGAAACCTTGAGAGAGGTCCAGCACCGGCAGATAGGGCGGCTGGGCGATCGCCGTCTGTGACAGGCTGATCTTTGCGACGATGACGAACGGCACCAGGAAGAACGCGATCAGCCACAGATAGGGCAGCGCGACGACGATGTGCTCGCCGAGCGAGCGGCGCGGGGCGTGTGGGGATTTGGCCACCTTCACCTCTTCCCGCTTGTGCCACGGGATGCACACATCCTCGAGAGCACCGAGTTCTCAATGGGAGTCGCGAAGCCTTCCAAAAACTCCTCCGTCATCGCCGGGCCGGCCGTAGGCCGTGACCCGGCGATCCATCGAACTGAATACGAGAGCATTTTTTGATTTCGATGGATGCGCGGGTCGGAGCCCGCGCATGACGGACGCATGCATCCGAGGCGATGCGTGCATCCTGTAGCCCGCAGGCGGGGAGAGGGAGCAGGGGCGCGGTGCGTGCGCGCAGCTCCGTGTGCAGCAGCGTGCGTCCGCATCGTCACGACCGGCCTCACTCGGTGAGCACCACGGCGGCGTCGGGCGGAAACGACAGCGTCACCGGATCGTCCCATGCGATCGGAGGAGCCGCGCGGCGTGTCGCGTTGGTGACCGCGGCCTTGAACACGGTGCCGTCGGACAGCCGCACCTTGTAGACCGAGACGTCGCCGAGATAGCCGATGTCGGCCACGTGGCCGGTGAAGCGGTTGACCGCTCGCGAGCGTTTCTCGGATGCGGACTGCGCGCGAGTCCCCGGCTCCAGAGTCCCCGGCTCCAGAGTCCCCGGCTCGCGAGTCCCCGGCTCCAGAGCGTCGGGCTCGAGAGCCGCCGCCGAAGTCGTGACCGAAAACTTCTCCGGCCGCACCGCGAACGCCACCCGCGTCCCCGGTGCCGGTATCGTACCGGGCTGCGCGAACCCCACGAAACGGCGTCCCGCGGCGTCGGCGATCTCGATGCGCCCATCGTCTATCGCCACCACCGTACCCTCGATCAGATTGACGTCGCCGACGAAAGCCGCGACCCAGCGCGAGCGCGGCTCCTCGTAAATCTCCGGCGGCGGCCCGACCTGCACCAGCCGGCCGTTCGCCATCACGCCGATCCGGTGGGCGACCGTCATCGCCTCCTCCTGGTCGTGGGTGACGATCACGAAGGTGGTGCCGAGCCGGGCCTGCAGCTCCATCAGCTCGAACTGGGTCTCCTCGCGCAGTTTTTTATCGAGCGCGGCGAGCGGCTCGTCGAGCAGCAGCACGCGGGGGTGCTTGGCGAGCGCGCGGGCGAGCGCGACGCGCTGGCGCTGGCCGCCCGACAGCTGGTGCGGCTTGCGGCGCTCCATCCCTTCGAGGCGCACCAGCTTCAGCATCGCCGCCACCCGCTCGGCGATCTCCGCTTTCGGCCGGCGCTCCTGCTTCAGCCCGAACGCGACGTTGCCGGCGACCGTCAGGTGCGGAAAAAGCGCGTAGCTCTGGAACATCATGTTGACCGGCCGACGATGCGGCGGCACCGCGCCGATGTCGTCGCCACCGAGGAAAATGCGTCCGGCGTCCGGCGTCTCGAAGCCGGCGAGCATGCGCAGGAGCGTGGTCTTGCCGCAGCCGGACGGGCCGAGCAGGGCGAAGAACTCGCCCTCGTGAATGTCGAGGCTCAGGGCATCGACCGCGACATGGTCGCCGAACCGCCGGGTCACGGCCTCGAAGCGCACCGCCGGCGGGGTGTTGTCTGGGGGAACGAAGGCACGTCGCATCGCGGGCGGTCGGTCTCCTCGAGAGAGGATTCCTTGATGCGGACCACGGCCGCCGCGTCAACCGGAATCTTTTTTACGCGCGCCGTCGCTGCCGGCGAGAAGGCGAGTGAAAGGTCAGTTGAGGAAGAGGGTGTCGCGCCGGGCCGGCGCGTCGGGCCGGAATGCCGAGGTCTGGCGCGGCTGCGGCCCGTAGAAGCCGCCGCGCTGCACCATCGGGCGGGGATGGCAGAACACCGCGACCAGCCGGGCGAGCAGCGCCTGGGTCGACACCGGCTTGAGGAGATACTCGTGGGCGCCGAGCCGGATCGCCTCGGTGACGCAGCTCCGCTCGCCGTGCCCGGTGAGCACCACGATCGGCACGTCGCAATGGGGAAACACGCCGGGATGGCGCACCCAGCGCAGGAGGCCGGCGCCGTCGAGGCCGGGCATCTGCCAGTCGAGCAGCACGAGATCGGGCGCCGAGGCGAGGATCGCCTCGATCGCCGTCTTGCCGTCCGGCGCCTCGATCACCCGGCCGATCCCGAGCCCGGCGAGCAGCGCCCGCACCACCCGGCGCGAGGCGCCGTCGTCGTCGACCACCAGCACCTGCTTGCCGCGCAGCATCTCCAGGGTGGCGGGGTCGGCGATCTGCATGGAAGGCTCTCCGGAGGGGCGTGGCCACGGGTGGCGCGTCGACCGGCGGAACCCTAGCGATTCCCCGTTAACGGCGGGAAAACGCCGAGGCCTTCGCCCTGCGGGTGGCGGTCGACGGCCGTGCCACGCGGATGCTATCCGAAAACGGCTCCCGTGCCGATGGTGCCGGGAGGCAGGAGGGGAGGCGACGCATGGAGTTCCACGGACGGCACGTGGTGGTCACGGGCGGCACCGGGGCGCTCGGCACTGCGGTGACGGCGGCTCTCGTCGAGGCGGGGGCGGTGTGCCACCTGCCGGTGCGCAGCGGGCCGCCCAAAGGCTTTCCGTTCGCCGACCATCCGCGGGTGGCGCTCTATCGGGGCGTCGATCTGGTCGATGCGGCGGCGGTCGGCACGTTCTATGACGGCCTGCCGGGCCTGTGGGCCTCGCTCCACCTCGCCGGCGGCTTCGCCTTCGGGTGCTTCCGCGATGCCGAGGACGACACCCTCGCCGGCCAGATCGCCGGCAATCTCGGCACCTGCGTGCTGTGCTGCCGCGAAGCTCTTCGCACCTTTCACCGGTCCGGGGCGGAGGGGCGGATCGTCAATGTCGCGGCGCGCCCGGCGCTGGAGCCGCGGGCGGGCGCCGGCATGGCGATCTATGCCGCCACCAAGGCGGCGGTCGCGGCGCTGACCGTCGCGTTGGCGGAAGAGGTCGCCAAGGAGGACGTGCTGGTCAACGCCGTCGCGCCCTCGATCATGGATACCCCGGCGAACCGCAAGGACATGCCGAAGGCCGACTTTCCCGCCTGGCCGAAGGTCGAGGAGGTGGCGGCGACCATTCTGTTCCTCGCCTCGGCCGACAACCGCGTCACCCGCGGCGCCGTCGTGCCGGTCTACGGAAAGACCTGATCCCCGGACACACGACGCGGACGGCCGAGTGTGCGCCGTGCCGCCGCATCCGCGTTTCACCGCTTGCGTCGAGAGGCATCCGGGCTATCACTGACGCGCGGCCGGCTTGGCCGCTTGCCACGGGGACGTGTGCCGTGACGTTGCTCGAGCCCTCGCTTCCGCACCCCTCCGTTCCACCTCTCTGGGCGCCGCCGATCGACGAGGCCGTGCGACGCGATCTGTGCACCGATTGCGGCGTCTCGCGCACCGCGCGGCCGGGCGATTGCGGGCATGCCTGCCAGTTCCTGAAGCCCGATTATCCGGCGATGGAGCGCCGCGTGCACGGCCGCGCCCGCGATCCCGCCCGCCCGGACGAGCGCTTCTTCGGGCCGTTCCAGCAGATGGTGCGGGCGGCGCTGAAGGCGCCGCGGCCGGGCGCCCAGTGGACCGGCATCACCACCCGGCTCGGCGAGCGCTTGCTCGAAACCGGCATGGTCGACGCGGTGCTCACCATGGCGCCCGATCCGTCCGACGTGTGGCGCCCGAAACCGGTGCTGGTGACCAAGCCCGAGGCGATGGCGCAGTGCCGCGGCATGCGGATGGGCTGGGCGCCGCTGCTCGCGCTGCTCGAGCCGGCGCGGGCGCAGGGGTTCGAGAAGATCGCGGTGATCGGCATCCCGTGCCAGATCCACGCGCTGCGCGCGCTCGAGGACGACCTCGGCTTCGAGAAAATCTACGTCGTCGGCACGCCGTGCTCCGACAACACCACGACCGAGCGGTTCCACGAGTTTCTCGCGCTGCTCGCCGACGACCCGTCGACCATCACTTATCTCGAGTTCCGCGCCGACTATTGCGTCGAGCTGCGCTTCTCCGACGGCAGCGAGAAGCGCGTGCCGTTTCTCATGCTGCCGCTCTCGAAGTTGCCGCGCGACTTCTTTCCGCTCACCTGCCGCACCTGCGTCGACTACACCAACACGCTGGCCGACATCACGGTCGGTTACATGGGCGGCGAGGGCGAGCAGTGGCTTCTCGTGCGCAACGATCGCGGCGCCGAGATTCTGTCGCTGCTCGGCGACGAGGTGAGAACGGCGCCGCCCGGCAGTGCCGGCAAGCGCGCTGCCCCGGTGAAGGGCTTCTTGAAGAACACCGAGCGCGCCGCCGGCGGTTTGCCGGTGCGCGGCACGCCGAACTTCTTGCGGCCGCTGGTCGCCTGGCTGATGCCGAAGATCGGCCCGCGCGGGCTCGAATTCGCTCGTGCGCGCGTCGAGATGAAGGCGATCGAGACGATCCTTCATCTGCGCCGCGAGCGGCCCCGCCGCATTCGCCACATGGTGCCGCAGCACGTGTGGGACCTCGTCGCTCCCTACGGGATTTCGCCCGGCGAGGGAGAGAAGTAGGGACCGGTGCGGGGAGAGGAAGAACGGGCCTCGTCCATCGGCCTCGTCGCGGGACACTATAGCAAAGGACAGTAGGGTGGGCAGAGGCGCGGAGCGCCGTGCCCACGAAGCGTCCCCGTCTCTGCGTTCCCGTGCGTCAGTCCTTTTGCGACGTGCGCTTTGCCGTCGCTCCGACGTCCGGTCCGCCGCGAATGCCGGCGGCGATGAACTGCACCAGATAGCGCCCCTTGGTCGGCAGGTCGCCCGGCTTGCAGCGATGCTCGGAGAGCCGCTCCATGCGCTCGTCGAAGAAGTTCATCACCAGCGCGCCGACCGCGAACAGATAGGCCCAGTGCAGATAGTCGGGCGATTTGTCCGGCAGCGCGCGCTGCAGCGCGGCGATGAACTCGCGCGCCATCGGGTCGTAATAGTCGCGCAGGATGCCGCGGCTCCTCTCCTGCGGGTCGGATGCCTCGCGCACCGTGAGCATCGAGTAGTACTGCCCCTCGGCCGTGCCCTGCAGCCGCATCACCGGCATCACGAACGCCTCGACGATCCGCTCCACCGCGTCGGGCGCGGTCGGGTCGGCGACCTCGGCGAGGGCGGCGAGCCGCGCCTCGAACAGCCCGAGATGCTCCTCGAACACCTTGCGGTAGAGATTCTGCTTGGTCTCGAAATGATAGACCACGATCGACAGCCCGACGCCGGCCGCATCGGCGATGTTGCGCATCGAGGTGCCGTGGAAACCCTCCAGCGCGAACAGCCGCTCGGCCGCCTGCAGGATGCGGGCGCGTCGGGTGGGCTCGGCGGTCTCGGGCGTTGTGGCGGCCTTGCGCGGCTTCGCGCGGCGCGGGGCGGAGCGGGTCGTGCTGTCGGCAGTGGTCATGCGGATCCGGAGGTCGGGTGGCGCGTGCGGCCTGCGGAGCATCCGTGATCATCGCGTCAAAAGCTCGAGCCCCACTCTAGGAGGGGGGCTGCCATGCTGTAAACCCGCATTTCGCGCGGCCCAGCAATTCGCCCGAAGATTCAAGTTTTTACGCCCGCCCGTGCGGGGCCTCACCGCGCCGCCGGCGGGACGCCGCCGGGGCCGCGTAGTTCTGCGTATCGACTGTACGTACGTTCAGTCTAGCGTTCGGTATCGCGAACGACAGCGATGACGAAACAGGTCGCCGCACGTTTCCGCTCCGCCGGTCCGGACGCTTCGGCGCCGGCTCCGACGCGGGCCGTGCGCGGCGACGAGAGAACGAACTGCGGGGATTTTCGACGATGCAGAACAGCACCAAATGGCGCGTCCTCGCCGGAGGATTCGCCGGCTACACGTTCGATGCGATGGACCTCGTCCTGCTGGCGATGGCGTTCCAGCCGATCATGGCCGATCTCGGCCTGTCGCGCTCCGAGGCGGGCCTGCTCGCCACCGCGACGCTGGTCGGCGTCGGCATCTCCAGCGTGGTGATGGGCTGGTACTCCGACAATTACGGGCGGCGAAAGGCGATGCTGTGGTCGCTGGTGAGCTTCTCGGTGCTCACCATGGCGATCTCCTTCGCCGGCACCTGGACCGAGATCCTGATCCTGCGCTTCCTCGCCGGCCTCGGCCTCGGCGGCCTGTGGGGCGTGATCGCCGCCTATATCGCGGAGACCTGGCCGACCGCGCAGCGCGGCCGCGCCGCCGCCTTCGTGATGAGCTCGTTCCCGGTCGGCGTCGGCCTCGCCTCCTTCCTCGCCGGCAAGATCATCCCGGTGTTCGGCTGGCGCGCGCTCTTCCTCACCGCCGGCATCGCGCTGATCGTCGCGATGTACGTCTATTTCTTCGTGCCGGAATCCGAGGTGTGGAAGGCCCAGCGCGACGCCCGCCTGCGCGGCCAGGGCGCCAAGGCCGACAAGGTGCGTGTCAGCGAGATCTTCACCGGCGGCATGGCGCGCACCACCATCCTGGCGACGCTGGTGTCGGCCTTCGCGCTCACCGCCTATTGGGGCACCACGACGTGGCTGCCGACCTATCTCGTCAAGGAGCGTGGCCTGTCGGTCGCCGACATGGGCATGTTCATGACCATTCTCAGCGTCGGCATGTTCTTCGGCTACAACGTGTTCGGCTGGGTCGCCGACTTCATCGGCAAGCGCAACGCGCTGGTGCTGTCGCTGTTCGGCTCGGCGGTGATGCTCGCGGTCTATGCGATGACCGAGAACCACACCACGCTCCTGTGGATGGGCCCGGCCTACGCCTTCTTCATGGCCTTCGTCGGCCTGATGGGCTCCTATTACGGCGAGCTCTTCCCGGTGCGCATGCGCACCACCGGCTCGGGCTTCTGCTTCAATGTCGGCCGCGGCGTCTCGGCGTTCGCGCCGTTCATTCTCGGCGGCATCGCCACCGCGACCTCGCTGCAGACCTCGATCCTGATCTGCGCCGTTCCGTTCCTGATCTCGGCGATCCTCACCGCCTTCCTGCCGAGCACCGAGACGATGAACGAGCCGCTCCCCGCCGCCAAATCCGAGGCGTGACGAACCCGATGCCGGCCGTGCGGGCGCGTCCCGCCGGCCGGCGTGCGGCCCGCCCGGCGGGCCGGAGACAGAACCGGACGACCACCATGCGAAAGATCATCGACCTCTCCATCCCCTTCGACAACGGGACCTTGGCGGACCCGCCGATCTACGAGCCGAAGATCAAGTATCGTGATCACAAGGAGACGATGGACGAGCTTCTGCCCTTCTTCCCCGGCCTGAAGGCAGAGGACATGCCGGACGGCGAGGCGTGGGCGATCGAGTGGATGCAGATCACCACCCACAACGGCACGCATCTCGACGCGCCTTATCACTTCGCCTCCACCATGGACGACGGCAAGCGCGCGATCACCATCGACGAAGTGCCGCTCGACTGGTGTTTTCAGCCGGGCGTCAAGCTCGACTTCCGCCACTTCCCGGACGGCTATGTCGCGACCGCCGCCGACGTCGAGGCCGAGCTGAAGCGCATCGGCCATACGCTGTCGCCGCTCGAGATCGTGGTGGTGAACACCCGCGCCGGCGAGATGTTCGGCCGCGAGGGCTACGTCGCCGCCGGCTGCGGCATGGGGCGCGACGCGACGCTCTATCTCACCGAGCGCGGCGTGCGGGTGACCGGCACCGACGCCTGGAGCTGGGACGCGCCGTTCGTCTTCACCGCGAAGCGATACGCCGAGACGCACGACGCCGGGCTGATCTGGGAGGGCCACAAGTCGGGCCGCACGGTCGGCTACTGCCACCTCGAGAAGCTGCACAACCTCGATCTGCTGCCGCCGACCGGCTTCACCGTGTCGTGCTTCCCGGTGAAAATCCGCGCGGCCTCCGCCGGCTGGACGCGCGCCGTCGCCATGCTGGACGCGTGAGCCGCCGCGTCACGAGTGCGACGCTCTCCCCCGAAATCGACGAGGACATCTTCATGTCGAAGCTGATCATCACGGCCGCGATCACCGGATCGGTGCACACCCCGAGCCTGTCGCCCTATCTGCCGGTGACGCCCGACGAGATCGCCGCCGACGCCGTGAAGGCGGTCGCCGCCGGCGCCACCATGGTGCACGTGCACGCGCGTGACCCGCAGACCGGCAAGCCGAGCGCCGATCCGAAGCTCTACGAGGAGATCGTGAAAAAGATCAGCGCCGAGGTCGACGCGCCGATCTGCATCACCACCGGCGGATCGAAGGAAATGTCGGTCGCCGAGCGCGCCCGCTCGGTGATGCTGCTGAAGCCCGAGCTCGCCTCGCTCAACACCGGCTCGATGAACTTCGCGATCCATCCGCTGGCGCAGAAGATCAAGCAGCCGAAGCACGACTGGGAGATTCCCTTCCTGCAGGCGACCGAGGACTGGATCTTCCCGAACACCTTCAAGACGCTCGGCGAGTTCGCCGCGTTCATGGCCGAGGCGCGGACCAAGCCGGAGCTCGAGGTGTACGACGCCGGCATGCTCGGCAACATCCAGTTCCTGCTCGCGACCGGCGTCCTGAAGCCGCCGGTGCACGTGCAGTTCGTGCTCGGCATCTTGGGCGGCATGCAGGCGACCGTCGGCAATCTCGTCTTTCTCCACGAATCGGCGGTGCGGATGCTCGGCGAGAAGACTTTTACCTGGTCGCTGTCGGCGGCGGGACGTGCGCAGCTGCCGATGATGGCGACGGCGATGGCGATGGGCGGCAACGTGCGGGTCGGCCTCGAGGACAACCTCTATGTCGCGCCCAAGCAGCTCGCCACCTCGAGCGCCGATCAGGTCGAGCGCGTGGTGCAGATCGCCAAGGCGCTGAGCATCGAGATCGCCACCGCCGCAGATGCACGCGAAAGGCTCGGGCTCAAGGGGCGCGAGAACGTCGGCTGGGCGGTCGCCGCGTGAGGCGCGCCGCCGCGTGAAAGTTGCAGCACCGGCATTCGCCGCGTCATCGGCCTTACGAGGTCGTGCGAAGTTGCCGGTGCGCGGCTCCTCCGGTTAGCTCGACAGACGCCGGTCGCGCACAGCACGGCCTGCGGCCTCGCTCACGGTCCGGACCGCGGTCTCGACCACGGCCGATCGACGCCGAGCCCGCACGCGGGCGCCCCGCCATCCCGACGCTCGCCCGCCGCCCGGCGGGCCGTCTCGACATACATTGTAAGGAAAGCACGAGTGACCGACATCGTGATCGTGTCCGCGGCGCGGACTCCCATCGGCTCGTT
>NZ_AKZI01000112.1 GCF_000293785.1 Rhodovulum sp. PH10
GGCGAAATCGGCTCCGGCGCAGCCCCGTCGGAGTTTCCAAACGGTCTCTGAGCTCCCGCGGTCTACGCAGACGACGGGTCGGGCGACGAGCCGGACGACCGGCCGGCCGCTCGGCGCAGCCGCTGCACCAGGGCCAGAAGCCGCGGACTCGCCTTGATCCGCCGCTTGGCGGCGCGCAGGCCGGTCAGCACCGCGACGCCCGCCCGTCCCTTCGCCGACACCGGCAACAGCGTGTCGACCAGCCCGGCCGGCTCGCGGCAGAAGAACGTCTTGTAGGACGCCGCGCCCGGCCCGAGATCGAAGCCGGTCAGGCCGCGCGCCGCGCAGTCCGCGACGATGTGGGTGATCAGCACCAGGCCCGGGCTCCAGCGGCCGTTCTCGCTCGCCGTGTAGGCGTTGAACATGCAGGAGAAGCCGCGGCGATCGGCGACCCCGCCCATCACCGCGATCACCTCCGCGTCGCACACGAGCGCGTGCAGCTCGATCGCCGGCATCCCCTCGCCCACCCCCTCCCGGCACGCCGTGCGCAGAAAGTCGGTCACGCCGGGCTCGGCGAACACGTCGGGGAGATTTTGGGCGGCGAACTGCGCCGCCTTCTGGGCGAGAAAGGCCGTGAGCAGCCGCTCGGCCTCGGCCGCGTCGCCGGCGCGCAGATAGCGATAGCCGGGCAGCTTGGCGAGCTTGCGCTCCTTGTTGCGCAGGCGCGAGCGCATGTCGCGGGTCATCACCGCGGCGAGCACCGCCTCGACGTCGCCCGGCGGAAAGGTCGCGCCCACCACGTCGTCGATCGAGGGCGTCGTGGGCAGGCCAGCGAACGGGTTGTCCATGCCGTGCCAACGCCGCGGTTGCCGCTCGAGCGAGAACACGTCGATCTTTTCCGCCCGCGCGACGGCGGCGAGCGTGCGGGCCACCTCCTCCGCGGTCACCGCGGCGGCGGCCTCGGGGCGCCACACGCCCATGCCGAAGCCCGCATGGTTGCAGCCGGGAAATCTCGCGACGGCGAGCGGTCCGGCTCTGCCGACCGCGAACGGCCACAGAAAGGCCGGTGCGCCACGCGCGTTCCGGCCGATCACCACCACCGGCCGCATGCCGGCGGGCGTGCCGACGTGGCGCTGCCAGGCGGACACCCAGTCGAGCCGCTGGAACGGGGTGCCGAGCCCCTGCTCCGCCAGCTCCCGCCAAGCGGGCGCTGCGGCGGCGAGATCGCCGACGATCTCGATGCGCGGGACCGGCCCGGCACCGACGGCCGCGGGCGGCGCGGCGGGCGACCCGGCCGGCGCGTCGTCGGACACGCGATCGTCGGACACGCGATCGTCGGGGGGTCGGACGAGAATCATGAGCTTCGAGCGCCTCTTGCGGGTATTTTGCGACCGCCGCCACCTTGACGGAGAAAGCTCGAGAAACCCTTGCGTCGGCGGTCGAACGGCCCGCGGAGAGCGGCGCCCGCGCCCCGGCCCACCCCGCGCCGGAACCGATAAGACAATACTACCATCCAGTTATACCGGATTCGGCTGATTGGTTCCGAGGCGGGATTCCCGGCGGGAGTC
>NZ_AKZI01000113.1 GCF_000293785.1 Rhodovulum sp. PH10
GCGGCTCCGGCGCAGCCCCGTCGGAGTTCCCAAACGGGCTCTGAGCGCGTCAGCGCAGGCCGAGGAAGGACAGAATGGCGAGAACCACCACGACCAAGCCGACGAGATAAATGATGCTGTTCATGCGTTGCCTCCTGCGCACGGGCCGCTCCCGCGCGGCCGAACGGAGGGACAACGGGGCATGATGGTGATGGTTCCTGCGGCTGGAACTCGGGTGGCGGGGGCGAGAGACGGCCGTCGAGAGAGGCCGTGGCGAGAGGCGGTCGAGACGGTGGCCGTCGAGACGGCTGCCGCGTGATGCGCCATCACGCGACGCGTCACCTCGTGAGGCGCACGCCGGCGGCGTGCTTAAGCATGCATGCGCGTTTTCCTTGACCGTGCGGGAGCGCCCGGGTAGCGAAGATTTGGTTTGCTCGAAATTCGTTGATGCTCGGCCGCGTCCGCTTTTTCCGTGAGCCGGACGCTCCGAACGGAGAGACGTGATGCGTACCCTCTTCGCTGTTCTGGTCGTCGTTCTTCTTCTCTTCACGCTGTCGCGGCTGCCTTATCCCGGCGCGCCCAAGATGCCGGCGGCGCCCAAGCCCGCACCCGCCGTGGCGGCCGCACCGGCCGAGGAGCCCGCGCCGCCGCCGGCGCCGAAATACGTCACCACCCGCGAGTGCGCCCACGGCTATTTCGGCAGCCGGAGCTGCAAGGAAGTGACCACCGTAAAACCCTGACGCGGCCGCTTTTCCGCCCGCCGGGTTTTTCTTCGGCGCCGCATCTCGTGGGATCGCCCCGCCGGGCCGACCTCTCGGCCCGCGGGCCTCGTTTTCGTTCAGCGCAAGCGACGCCATGCCGGACACGCGACCGATCCGAACGCTCGCGGCCGACGAGCGCGCCGCCCTGCGCCGCGCCTATGAAACCGCCGGGACGACGCTGAAGGGCGTCGCAAAAGACTTCGGCGTCTCGCCGTCGAGCCTGACGCTCGTCGCCGAGCGGGAAGGCTGGCGGCGCGGCGGCACTGCGGCTTCGCGCCCGAAAAGCAAGCCGCCGCAGGCACGGGTCCGCAGACAAAAGAAACGCTCGATGGCCGACCGGCTGGAGCGGCTGCTCGCCAAAGAGATTTCCCGTGTCGAGGCGGTGCGCCGCGACGCCGCCGCGCCCGACGTCGCCGACGCCGAGCGCGTCGCCCGCACGCTCGAGCGCCTCACCGACACGCTGGGAAAAGTGCGCCGGCTGCGCGAGCCCGAGGCCCGGGAGCCCGATGACGATCTGCCCCGCGACATCGACGAGTTCCGTCGCGTGCTTGCGCGCCGCATTGCGGAGCTCGTGCAGGACGAGGACGACGGCGCGGGTGCTGGAGGCGTTGAGCCCGGCGAGCCTGACGCGTCTGGCTGACGATTTTGCGATCTTTGCGCATGCCCATCAGGAGCATCGCGACGCCGGCAACGACGGCACGCCCTGGACCACCTGGCTGGTGCTCGGCGGGCGGGGCGCCGGAAAAACCCGGCTCGGCGCCGAATGGGTGCGCGCGCTGGTCGGCGGCATTCCGCCCTGGGCGGACCACGCCTATGGCGCGCTGGCGCTGATCGGCGAGAGCGAGCGCGACGCTCGCGACGTGATGGTGGAGGGGGCTTCGGGGCTGTTGAAGATCTCGCCGCCGCGCGAGCGGCCGGTGTGGATCGCCACGCGCCGCCGGCTGGAATGGCCGAACGGCGCGGTCGCCCAGATCTTTTCCGCGGAGGATCCCGACAGCTTGCGTGGCCCGCAGTTCGAGGCCGCCTGGTGCGACGAGCTGGCGAAATGGCGCCACGCCGAGGCGGCGTTCGACATGCTGCAGTTCGGGCTGCGGCTCGGGCCGTCGCCGCGCCAGATGATCACCACCACGCCGCGGCCGATCCCGCTGATCCGCCGGCTGATCGCCGATCCGCGCACGCGGGTGACGCGGGCCGGCACCGCCGCCAACAGGGCGCACCTGTCGCCTGCCTTTCTGGAAACCGTGGTCGCGCGCTATGCCGGCACGCGGCTCGGCCGCCAAGAACTCGACGGCGAGCTGATCGAGGACCGTCCCGATGCGCTGTGGTCGCGCGGGCTTCTGGAGGCCTGCCGGATTTCTGCCGCGCCGCCGCTCGGCCGGATCGTGGTGGGGCTCGATCCGCCGGGCTCCTCGCGCCGCACGGCGGATGCCTGCGGCATCGTCGCCGCGGGCAGGGCCGAGGACGGCACGGTGTTCGTGCTGGAGGACGCGTCCGCAAACGGCCTCACGCCGTCCGCCTGGGCGGCGCGGGCGATCGCACTCTATCGCCGGCTCGCGGCCGACGCGCTGATCGCCGAGACCAATATGGGCGGCGAGATGGTGAAGACCGTGCTGCGCGAGCTCGATGCCTCGGTGCCGGTCGTCGAGGTGCACGCGACGCGCGGCAAATGGGTGCGGGCCGAGCCGGTCGCCGCGCTCTACGAGCAGGGTCGGGTGAAGCATGTCGGCGCCTTCCCGGCGCTCGAGGACGAGATGTGCGATTTCGGGCTCGACGGGCTGTCGTCGGGCCGCTCGCCCGACCGGCTCGACGCTTTGGTGTGGGCGGTGACGGCCTTGATGTCCGGCCGTGGCCGGCCGCGGGTGCGGCAGCTGTGATGCTTTATACGAAGGGCGCGGGCATCACGGCGCGGCCGGGCTGCCGACCGAACTGCCGAGTGCGCGGGCGGTGTCGACGATCCAGCCGCGGTAGCGGATCAGCGGCGTCACGCCGGTGAGCCCGCCGCAGCCGGCCGAGAGTTTTGGCCCGGTCGACCAGCTCACCACGCCGGCGATCGCCGGAGCGGCGCCGAGCGAAAAAACCGGTGCGCCGGAATCGCCGGTGCAGGCGCCGGCCCCCGGCCGCTCGCCCTTGGTCGCCGGATCCATCAAGCGGAGCTGCAACGTGCCCGGCCTGCCGGTCGCGATCAGATCGGCGGCGCGCACGGTGCCGCCGCTGCGGCCGTCGCCGCGCACCGCGACGCCCATGCCGGCGACCGTGAACCTTTGGCCGACCGACAGCGTCTCGAGCCTTGCCAGCGGGGCCGGCGAAAAGGTCTCCGGCAGCGACGCCGCCGTCTTCATCAGCGCGACATCGGCGGTCGCCCGGTGCCCGAGCAGGCTTTTCATGTCGAAGCCGGGATGGCGGGCGATGGTCGCGACGTCGAGCAGCGTCGGCTGCCGCGCCGCGTCGAACGTCACCAGCTTGTAGTCGGAGCCCGGCTGCACGCAGTGCGCCGCCGTCAGCACGAGGTTTTTCGCGAGCACCGCGCCGGTGCAGGACGTGCCGTGCGAGCCGACGATCAGCACGACGTGGCGGGCGAGCGAAGCCGGCGCGTCGGCCGCGCCGACCATCGCGGCGGCGGGACGAGCCTGCGTCACGACGAGCGACACGAGCAGCGGAAGACACAGCCGCGAGGCGGGGAGGGCGCGCATGCGCGCGAGGAACCGCAGCCGGCCCGGCTTGTCAACATCCATCGGAAAAACCCCATGGCCATGCTTCTCCAACCTCCCGCCGCGGAGCCCTTGTCGCTCGCCGAGGCAAAGCTCGTCCTGCGGGTGGAGCACGACACGGACGACGATTTGATCGCCACGTTGATTGCGGCGGCGCGCCGGCATGTCGAGGCGGTGACCCGGCGGGCGCTCCTCGTCCAGACTTGGCGGCTCGCCCGCGACGCCTGGCCCGCGAGCGGCCGGATCGCGGTGCTGCCGGCGCCCTTGCGCACGGTGGTCGCGGCACGGGTGTTCGACGCCGCCGGCACCGCTCGGGCGATCGACCCGGAGATTTTCACGCTCGACCCGACGAACGCGCCCGGCGTGATCGCGGTGGCTCCGCACGTGCCGCGCGCGCCCGGCCGGCGCACCGCCGGCATCGAGATCGACGTTTCGGTCGGCTATGGCGAGACCGCCGCCGAGGTGCCGGCGCCGCTCGTCCAGGCGGTGCGGATGCTGCTCGCTCATTGGTACGCGAACCGCGCGGTGGTCGCCGAGACGAGCGCCCAGCCCTTGCCGCTCGGCGTCGCCGCGCTGCTCGCGCCGTGGCGGGTGCTGTTGCCATGATGCGCGATCCGGGACGCCTGAACCGCCGCCTCGTGCTGGAGGCGCCGGCCGAGACCGACGACGGCGCCGGCGGCGTCGTCCGCACATTTGCCGAGGTCGCCACGCTGTGGGCCGCGGTGACGCCGGTCTCCGCCACCCATGGCAGCGAGGCCGATGCACACGGTGCGACGGTCGCCTGGCGGATCGTGATGCGCGCGCCGCGCGAGATCACCACCCGCCATCGCCTCCGGCTCGGCGCCCGGATCTTGCGCGTGCTGGCGGTGCGCGATCCGGGTTTCGGCTTTCTCGAGATCGACGCCGAGGAGTGGACCGACTGACGCGTTCGGCGTCGCCGCGCCTCGCACACCACCGCTTCCTTCTCCACCAACCGAGGTGACAAAAAAATGACAGAGGCCGCGGTGGCGCTGCGCAGCGCCGTGCGTTCCGCGCTCGTTGCCGACGGCGCGCTGGTCGCGCTGCTCGGCGGCGCGCGGGTTTTCGACGAGGTGCCGCGCGGCGCTTCGTTTCCTTATGTGACCCTCGGCGAGGCGCGGGTGACCGACTACGGCTCCGACGAGGCGCCGGCGACCGAGCACGCGCTGGTGCTGCATGCCTGGTCGCGCCAGGGCGGCCACCGCGAGGCGCATCTGATCGCCGGCGCGCTGCTGCAGGCGCTCGACGACGCCGACCTGTCGCTCGCCGGCCACCGGCTGATCAATCTGCGCTTCGCGCTCGCCGACGTGAGACGCGAGGCGGACGGCCTCACCCACCACGCCCAGGTGCGCTTTCGCGCCGTCACCTCGCCGGCGTGACACGCCTCGCTTGGTGTGCCGCGCCGCGGCGAGCCGCTTTCGCAATACGCTTCGGAGAGCTGCCATGACGGCCCAGAAAGGCAAGGATCTGCTGCTCAAGCTGGAGGAGGGCGGCAGCTTCGTGACGGTCGCCGGCCTGCGCTCGCGCCGCATCGCCTTCAACGCCGAGACGGTCGACACCACGCATGCGGAGTCGGTCGACCGCTGGCGCGAGCTTTTGGATGGCGCGGGCGTCAAGCGCGCCTCGCTGTCCGGCCGCGGCCTGTTCGTCGACGCGACGTCCGACGCCCTGCTGCGCGAAATCTTCTTCGAGGGGGCGGTGCGCACCTGGCGCGTGGTGATCCCGGACTTCGGCACCGTCACGGGGCCGTTCCAGATCACCAGCCTGGAATTTGCCGGCGAGCACAATGGCGAGGTGACCTTCGAGCTGGCGCTCGAGTCGGCCGGCGCGCTCGCCTTCGCCGCGACGTGAGATCGCCGCGCCGGACAAGAAAAAGGACCGGGGCGAGACGCGCCCCGGTCCTGTCACGATACGGTCGTATCCGATCGTCGCCGTCGGCGGCGCCGGTCGTTCTCTCACTCGAGCGTCAGGCCGGTGATGCCGAGCGCCACATTGACGCCGACCACGTTCTGCAGCGCGAGCGGCTGCAGCGCGATCCCGCGGGCCGGGCCGCCGAGCAGCTCGGTGCTGCTGCCGGCGCCGGCACCGATCGCCAGCGCGCTGCTGGTGCCGGTGTAGCGGCCGACCAGGCCGTGCCGCTGGATGCGGCGGGTCGGCGCCCAGACGCTCCAGGTGAGACGGCTGCCTTCGGTGATCCCGACGTCCAGGCCCACCCGCGAGATGGCGCCGTGATAGACCTCGCGGCGCCGGCTGTTGTTGGCCCGGAAGACACACCGCACCGGCTGCGTCGAGCCGACCACCAGCCCCACCGCGGGCGCCACCTCGCAGCTCAGAACGCCGATGTTCATCGCCGACTGCGCCGCCGCCGGCAGCGGCGCGAGAAGCGCAGCCGCTGCGGCCACGAGAGCCACTTTCAACCGAGACATATCCCCTCCGATCGATCCGGACACGCGCCGTCGCGACTCGCGACCGGCAAAAACGGATCGCTCCGGAGCTAAAATATCATCCTCGCAGGGAGTCAATGGACTGCGTGGCGGCGCGAGCGGCGAGACCCGTGAGGTGTTGCCGCCGTGCTCCGTCCGAGCCGATCGGCCGCATCTTGCCTTGGTTCGGGCACGATCCGGTGAAATGATGAGGTCCGCGACCATTGTTTTGTCGGCCGCCTCCTGCAGCGCCCGTGCTGTTTCGCGCGCACGGAGTTTGCTCGCGCAGGCGTCACGCGTGTGGTTCTCGTGCGTGAAAATTCACGCGCGCCGCGCGACTCATGCGCCGTTCGTGCAGTCCTTGCGCAGCATCGTCAGAAAACGGCCGACCTCGGCCTTCAGCCGCCCGCTCTGCTCCGACAGCGAGAGCGCCGCCTGATGCACGTCGCCGGCGGCCGTTCCGGTTTCCGCCGCGCGCGTGTTCACCTCGGTGATGTGGCCCGTCACCTGGGCGGCGCCGGCGGCGGCGTGCTGGATGTTGCGGGCGATCTCCTGGGTGGCGATGCCCTGCTGCTCGGCGGCGGCGGCGATCGCCCCGGTGATCTCGGAGATGCGCAGGATGGTCGCGCCGATCTCCTTGATCGCGGCGACCGAGTCCTCGGTGGCGCTGCGCATCCCGGAGACGTGCGAGGCGATCTCCTCGGTCGCCTTGGCGGTCTGGGTGGCGAGCGCCTTCACCTCCTGCGCCACCACGGCGAAGCCCTTGCCGGCCTCGCCGGCGCGCGCCGCCTCGATGGTCGCGTTGAGCGCGAGCAGGTTGGTCTGGTCGGCCACGCTGCCGATCAGCTGGACGATGTCGCCGATGCGGCCGGCGGCCTGCGACAGCGCGGTGATGCGCGCGTCGGTCTTCTCCGCCTGGGCGACCGCCTCGCCGGCGATGCGGCTCGAGTCGTGAACCTGCCGGGTCACCTCGGCGACCGAGGAGGTCAGCTCCTCGGCGGCAGCGGCGACCGAGCCGACATTGGTGGAGGCCTCCTCCGAGCCGGCGGCGACCGCCAGCGCGACCTCCTGGGTGTCGTCGGCGGTCTTGTCGAGCGTGCGCGACGCCCCTTCGAGGTGGCACGAGGCTTCGGCGACCGAATTGGCGATGCCGCCGATCTCGCGCTCGAAGGCGGCGGCGATGCGCTCCAGCGCATTCTGCTTGTCGCGCTCGCCGGCCTCCAGATAGACCGAGATCGCGAAGTCCATGTCGAGCATCGCCGCCTTGACGAAGGCGCCGAGCAGCTTCGCCTTCTTCTCGGCGCCGCGGCCGAACAGGCCGGACGGGATCGCGTGCTCGATCGTCGCGAGCAGGCGCACCGCGACGAAGGAGTAGCCGCCGATGTACCAGCGCGGCTCGAGACCGAGGGTGTTGTGCGCCTCGCCGATCCGCCGCACCGAGCGCACGTAGTCGTCGCTGAACTCGGCGGCCGCGATGGTGTCCCAATGCGCGAGCTGCTTGTCGCGGGCGTGCCGGATGTGGCGGTCGTCGCGGAACATCTTCGCCGCCGGCGGGTGGCGCTTCACCTGGCGGTAGAAGTCGTCGAGGATGCCGGGCAGATGGGCGGCGATCAGCGGCCGAAGCTCGCGCAGCAGCGCGCGGGTCTCCGCGTCGATTTCCACGAACGCCAAACGCTCGTCGAGCTGGTGGGAAGCGGTCATGTGCGGGAGTCCGTTGCCTCGGTCGTTCGCAGCCGCTCGAACTATCCGCAACTTCCGGTTAAATGAGCATTAAGTGCGAAGGTCTCTCGTTACTTATCTCGGGTTGTTCCGGCCCGGCCCGGCCGGTGTCGGGCCGTCCGGTCCTGCGATGGCGGCGCGCCCGCGAACGGTCGGCCCGCGGGACGCGGTGGCGATGACGCGGTGGCGATCCGGCCGCCGCCCGGATCAGGCGGCGCGGATCTTCTGCAGGAACCCGTCGATCCGGTGGCGCAGCGTGTCGGACTGGCGGTTCAGCACCTCGGCGCTGGTCTTCACGCCTTCGGCCGCCGCGCCCGTCGCATCGGCATCGGTCGTCACGCCGGCGATGTTGTCGGACACGGTCATGGTGCGGCGCGCGGCCTCCTGGGTGTTGCGGGTGATCTCCTGGGTCGCCGCACCCTGCTGCTCGACCGCGGCGGCGATCGAGCTCGCGACCGACGACACCTCGGCGATCGTGCTGCCGATCCGCCGCATCGCCGCGAGCGCCTGGTCGGCGACCTCGCGGATGGCGCCGACCTGCGAGGAGATGTCCTCGGTCGCCTTGGCGGTCTGGCCGGCCAGCGTCTTGACCTCGGAGGCGACCACGGCGAACCCCTTGCCGGCCTCGCCGGCGCGCGCCGCCTCGATCGTCGCGTTCAGCGCCAGAAGGTTGGTCTGGTTGGCGATCGCCGTGATCAGGCTGACGATCTCGCCGATCCGGTGCGCCGCCTCGGTGAGGCCCTGGACGGTGCCGTCGGTCTCCTCGGCCTCGGTCACCGCGCGCTTGGCGATGGTCGCCGCGTGGGAGACCTGACGGCCGATCTCTTCCACCGAGGCGCTGAGCTCCTCGGAGGCGGCCGCCACGGTCTGCACGTTGTGCGAGGCGTCGGTGGAGGCGGCGGCCGCTTCGCGCGCCTGGTCGTTGGTCCGGGCGGCGGTGCCGGTGAGGATGTTGGAGGTCTCCTGCATCTCGCCGGCCGCGCCGGCGAGCGCCCGCAGCGCCTCGCCGATGCCGGCCTCGAACTCGGCGATGTGGCGCTCGATCGTCTGCTGGCGTTGCACCGCCTGCTCGCGGTTGCGGGTCTCGGCCGCCTCGATGTGGGCCTTCTCCTCGGCGTTCTGCTTGAAGGTGGCGAGCGCGCCGGCGAGGCTGCCGATCTCGTCCGAGCGGCCGCGATAGGGCACCTCGGTCGAAAGATCGCCGGCGGCGACCTTCAGCATCGCGGCGCGGATCGCCTGTAGCGGCCCGATCACCCGGCGCGACACCAGCACGATGCCGCCGGCCGCGATCACCACCGCGCCGACCAGGAGCACCAGCCGCAGGATCAGATCGGTCCGCGCGGCGTCGACCATATCGCGTGCGTGGCTCTCGGCGACGTCGAGGGCGGTCTCGGCGACCTCGAGGACGGTCTTCAGACGCGGCACCGAATCGAGGGTCCATTCGCTGGTCGCCATCGCGATCGGCTGGTCGGACGAGAGCATCGCCACGATCCGCTTGCGCTTGTCGACGAACGCCGGGGCGAAGAAGGACGCCTCGGCCCTGTCGATCGCCTGCACCACGGGCGAGTCCGGGCCGAGCCCGACCCGCAGCGTCTCCAGCATGGCGAAGGCGCCCCGCCCGTGGCCGACCAGCTCGGCGAGCTGCTCCAAGCCCTCGGGCGACAGCCGCTTCTTGAAGGCGATCGCGTTGGAGAGCGTGACCGACATGTTGCCGCCGTCCTCCCGCGCCATCCAGGCGGCGTCCTTGATCAGCATCATCTGATCGACGAACGCGTCCTGGCCGCGGGCGCTGGCTTCGACCGCCCCGCTCATCCGCTGGATCAGCGCGAGCATCGCGGTGGCGGTCGACTGCAGATCCTCGGCGAGCGCCGGGCGCCGCTCGGCTTTCGGCTTGGCCATGTCGGCGGCGGTGTCGCGATAGAGATCGCCGAGCCTGGCGACCAGCCGGTCGAACTCCGGCAGGTCGGTCTCGCGCCCGGCAAAGTCGATCGCGGGAAGCATGCGCGACGCCGCCTGCAGCGCCGGCCAGCCGGCCGCGCGCGCGTCGTCGATCTGCTTGCGCTGGCCGGGGTCGATGCTGCCGTCGAGGCCGAGCGCCCGCACCGTGAGCGCGCGATCGAGCCGCAGGTTCGCCATGGCGCGGAACATCCGCCCCTGCACGTCGGCGACCGCAGCGAGCCGGCTCGCCGCGGCGAGCTCTCGCGAGGTGCTCCACGCGCCGAGTGCCAGCACCAGAACGAGCCCGGCAGCCATCAGCGCGATGACCGCCTTCAAGAGAATGTTCGACGACACCCGGTTCAGCATGATTGCCTCTGAGTGAGAATTATTCACATCGCACGCTGCACCGAACCTCTTAAATGGACATGAATACGAGCTGGGGGTGAAAGAGAAAGATGTATTCGATGAATGAATACGTAAAACATCTAGCCGCGGCGGGCTAATAACTATGAAAAAGGAATTGCCGAAAAACCGGTTCGCGCCGGCGCCCGTGCCGGGATGCCCCGGTGGTCGACCCCGCTCCGGCGACGAGGAGGCGTGTCATGGCCAACCGCCATCGCGGTGAGATCGACGCCGAGCTGAACGGCGTGTCGCGCCGGCTGGTGCTCACGCTCGGCGCGCTCGCCGAGCTCGAGGCCGCGTGCGGCGCCGACGATCTGGTGGCGCTCGCCGACCGCTTCGCCTCCGGCCGCATCAAGGCGGCCGATCTGGTGCGGATCGTCGGCGCCGGCCTGCGCGGCGCAGGCGATGCCGTGACCGATGCCGAGGTCGCGGCGATGACGACGCCGGGCGGCGCCGCCGGCTTTGCCGCGATCGCCGCCGACCTTTTGGTCGCGACCTTCGGCGCCGGCTCGCCGGTTGGCTCGGCGGCTCCGGGCGGAGAGCGCGGGGATGCGAGTGCTCAGAAAAACCCTCCGGCGCCGCAGGACAGGGGCAACGGTTGAAACCGTTTCCCTGGGACGAGGCGATCGGTGTCGGCCTCGCCGTCCTGCGGCTTTCTCCCGACGTGTTTTGGCGCACCACCCCGCGCGAGCTCGCACTGGCGCTGCGGGCGCGGCACGGGCTTGCACCCGCGCCGCCCGACCGGGCGGTGCTCGCCGACCTGATGAGGCGGTTTCCCGATGCCCGATGACACCGACAAGCTCGTGCAGACGAGCGAAAGCCTCGCCACCGCGACCGAGACGGCGGATGCGCTGTCGCTCAAGCTCGGCGATCTGGAGAGCGGCGCCGATGCGGTGGCCCGCGCCACCACCCGCGCCTTCACGCAGGCCGTCTCGAGCGGTCGCCAGCTCGACGACGTGCTGAAGTCGCTGGCGCTGCGCCTTTCCGATCTCGCGCTCAAATCCGCGCTGCAGCCGCTCACCGGCGGGATCTCCTCGTCGCTGCAGTCTCTCGTCGGGCTGTTCGGCAGCTTCGGCGGCGGCACGCAGCTGACCGCCGCGAGCGGGGCGATCAAACCGTTCGCGACCGGCGGGGTGATCGGCACGCCGACCTATTTTCCGCTCGCGAGCGGCGGGCTCGGGCTCGCCGGCGAGGCGGGGCTGGAGGCGATCGTGCCGCTCGCCCGCGGCGCCGACGGCGCGCTCGGCATCGCCGCGAGCGGGGGCGGGGGTACCGCGACGCAGGTGACGGTCAACATCGCCGCGCAGGACGTTTCCAGCTTCCGCGGCTCCGAGGTTTATCTCACCGGCCAGATCGCCCGCGCCGTCGCCCGCGGGCGGCGCGGACTCTGATCGAGCAAACCGGGGGTCGGGATGGCCGCCTTCCACGAGGTGCTGTTTCCACTCGACATCGCGCTGAGAAGCGCGGGCGGGCCGGAGCGGCGCACCGAGATCGTCACGCTCGGCTCCGGCCGCGAGGAGCGCAACGCGCGCTGGGCGCATTCGCGCCGCCGCTGGGACGCCGGCTACGGCGTGCGCACCATCGCGGCGTTGTCGACGGTGGTGGCCTTCTTCGAGGAGCGGCGCGGCCGTTTGCACGGCTTTCGCTGGCGCGATCGGCTCGACCATTCGTCCGGCGCGGGCCCGCCGAGCCCGCTCGACCAAGCCCTCGGCACCGGCGACGGCGAGACTGCGGTGTTTCCGCTGGTGAAGATCTACGGCTCGGTGCATGCGCCTTATCGGCGGACCATCGAAAAGCCGGTGGCGGGCAGCGTGCGGGTCGCGGTCGGCGGGATCGAGCAGACGGAAGGCGCAGCCTTCGTGTGCGACACGACGACCGGCGCGGTGACGTTTCTCGGCGGCCACCTGCCGGTCGCGGGCGCCGCCGTCACCGCGGGCTTTCTGTTCGACGTGCCGGTGCGGTTCGACACCGATTATCTCGAGGTCGATCTGACGGCGTTCGAGGCGGGGGCGATCCCGAAAATTCCGCTGGTCGAGATCAGGCCGTGACCGACGTCGGAGGTCTTTCATGCGCACTCTTCCGGCCGCTTTGCAGGCAAAGTTGGAGACCGGCGTCACCACGCTGTGCCGCTGCTGGCTGATCCGCCGACGCGACGGCGTCGTGCTCGGCTTCACCGATCACGACGAGGACGTTTCGCTCGGCGGGATCGTCTGCCTCGCCGGCACGGGCCTCGACGCCTCGGAGGCGACTGCACGGCTCGGGCTGCAGATCGACGGCGGCGAGGTGTCGGGCGCGCTCGCCTCCGACTCGCTCGCGGAGACCGACCTCGCCGCCGGACGATACGACGCCGCAACGGTGGAGACGCATCTGGTCGACTGGAGCGAGCCGGCGCTCTCGGTGCTGCTCTTCGCCGGCACGCTCGGCGAGGTGCGCCGCGAAGGTCTCGCCTTCACCGCGGAGCTGCGCGGCATCGCCGACCGCTTGGCGCAGACCAGCGGCCGCCTCTACACCGCCGACTGCACCGCAAGTCTCGGCGACGCGAAATGCCGCGTGGACCTTTCCTCCGCCGCGCATCGCGCCGACGGCACCGTGACGAGCTTGCTCGGTACCTCGATGATGCGGGTGTCGGGCTGCGAGGCATTTGCCGACGGCGCGTTCACCGCCGGCCGCCTGACATTTGCGAGCGGCGCCAATGCGGGCGTCGAGAGCGAGGTGAAGCGCCACGCGATCGATCCACAGGGTGTCGTCATCACCCTGTGGCAAGCGATGCCGGAGCCGATCGCGCCGGGCGATGGATTCGTGATCACGTCGGGCTGCGACAAGCGCTTCGTCACCTGCCGCGACCGCTTTGCCAACACGGCGAATTTCCGCGGATTTCCGCACATTCCCGGCAACGATTTCGTCATCCGCTATCCGTCCTGATTCACGGCGCTTCGAGACCCACCATGATCGAACGAGAAAGAATCGTCGCGGAGGCGCGGCGCTGGATCGGCACGCCTTATCGCCACCAAGCGTCGCTGTGCGGCGTCGGTTGTGACTGCCTCGGCCTCGTACGCGGCGTGTGGCGCGCGCTCTACGGGGGCGAGCCGGAAGCGCCGCCGCCCTACACGCCGGACTGGGCGGAGGCGCGCGGCCGCGACACGCTGCTCGAGGCGGCGACACGCCATCTGATCAGGATCGAGCCGTCGGAAGTATCGCCGGGCGACGTGCTGCTGTTTCGCTGGCGTGACAACCTTCCGGCCAAGCACGCGGCGATCGTCACGACGCGCGAGACGATGGTGCATGCGCACGACGGCGCACGTGTCGCCGAGGTGGCGATCGCGCCATGGTGGCGGCGAAAGCTCGCCGCGGCGTTCCGCTTTCCCGGTGTCGAAGCGTAGGACCTGCCATGGCCGCTCTCGTTCTCTCCGTCGCCGGCGCCGCGGTCGGCAGCGTGTTCGGGCCGATCGGGGCGATCGCCGGGCGGATCGCCGGCGCGGTCGCCGGCAATCTGATCGACCACGCGCTGCTCGGCGGCGGCAACGACCGAACGGTGGAGGGCCCGCGCCTCGCCGACCTCGACGTGATGGCCTCGACCGAAGGCGCGCCGATTCCGCGTGTCTACGGCCGGGTGCGCCTGTCCGGCCAGGTAATCTGGGCGACCGATATCGAGGAGGTGATCTCGACCACCACCGAGACGACCGGCGGCAAGGGGATGGGAGCGTCGAGCACAACCACGACCACCACCTATACCTACTATGCCAACATCGCAGTCGGCCTGTGCGAAGGGCCGATCGGCCGGGTGGGCCGCATCTGGGCGGACGGCAGTCTGCTCGATCTCGATGGCCTCGTGGTGCGCACCTATTCCGGAGCCGAGGACCAGACCGCCGATCCGCTGATCGTCGCAAAGGAGCCGGACGGCGCGCCGGCCTATCGCGGCCTCGCTTACGTGGTGTTCGAGCGGCTGCCGCTCGCTCAGTTCGGCAACCGCATTCCGCAGCTCTCCTTCGAGGTGCTGCGTCCGGTCGGCGCGTTGGAGAAGATGGTGCGCGCGGTGACGCTGATCCCCGGCACCACCGAGTTCGGCTACGAGCCCTCCACCGTGGTGCAGGCCCGCGGCCGCGGCGCCTCGAGCCCGGAGAACCGCCACGTCACCACTGCGCCGTCGGACGTCGAGGTCGCGCTCGACGAGCTCGCCGCCGTGTGCCCGAATCTCGAACGGGTCGCGCTGGTGGTCGCCTGGTTCGGCGACGACCTTCGCACCGGCGTGTGCACCGTGCAGCCGGGGGTCGACGACGCGGCGAAAATCACTCATCCGGACACGTGGTCGGTGGCGGGCCTTTCGCGCGCCGAGGCCCATCTCGTCTCGCAGATCGACGGCCGCCCGGCTTATGGCGGCACACCCTCCGACGACAGCGTCGTCCATCTGATCAGGTCGCTGAAGGCGCGCGGCTGGAAGGTGACGCTCTATCCGTTCGTGATGGTGGACATCCCGGCCGGCAACGGGCGGCCCGACCCGTGGAGCGATGCGGGCTCGCAGCCGGTGCATCCGTGGCGTGGCCGCATCACCTGCGATCCGGCGCCGGGTCGGCCCGGCTCGCCGGACGGCACTGCGGCCGCGCAGGCGCAGATCGATGCCTTTTTCGGTATCGGCTCGGCGACCCCCGACAATTACCGAAAGCTCGTGCTGCATTGCGCCTCGCTCGCGGCGGAGGCGGGCGGTGTCGATGCGTTTCTGATCGGCTCGGAGCTGCGCAGCCTCACCCGCGTGCGCAGCGCCTCCGGCGTCTATCCTGCGGTCGAGGCGCTCGTGACACTCGCGGCCGAGGTGAAGGCGATGCTGGGCGCGGGCACGCTCGTCACCTACGGCGCCGACTGGACCGAATACGGCGCGCACGTGGTCGACGAGGCGGCCACCGAGATCCGCTTTCCGCTCGATCGTCTGTGGGGCTCGACCGCGATCGATGCGATCGGCATCGACGATTACGCGCCGTTGTCCGACTGGCGTGACGGTGCCGATCATCTCGACCGCGCGCAAGCCGACACGCCCTACGACCGCGTCTATCTCGCCGCCAATGTCCGCGCCGGCGAAGCCTTCGATTGGTACTACGCCGACGATGCCGCACGCGCCGCGCAAGCCCGCACGCCGATCACCGACGGCCTGGAAAAACCGTGGATCCATCGCGCAAAAGATTTCTGGAACTTTTGGAGCAATCCTCATCACGAGCGGGTCGGCGGCGTCGAGCTTTCGGCACCGACCGCCTGGGTGCCGCAATCGAAGCCGATCTGGCTCACCGAGGTCGGCTGCCCGGCGGTCGACAAGGGCGCCAATCAGCCGAGCGTGTTTCCGGACACCAAATCGTCGGAGAGCGGCACGCCGTGGTTTTCCAACGGCCGTCGCGACGACGTGATTCAGCGCCGCAGCCTCGAGGCCGTTCTCACGGCATTCGATCCCGCGCTCGGCGCGACCGCGGGAAATCCGATCTCCTCGGTCTATGGCGGGCCGATGGTGGAGCCCTCCGCGATCCATCTGTGGACCTGGGACGCGCGGCCGTTTCCGATGTTTCCCGCCGCGACCGAGGTGTGGAGCGAGGGGCCGAACTGGGAGACCGGGCACTGGCTCACCGGCCGGCTCGGCGCGTGCCCGCTCGACGGGCTGATCGCGCAAATCCTGACCGATGCGGGCGTGACCGGCATCGACACCTCGGCGCTCGCCGACACGCTCGACGGCTATCTGATCGATCGGCCGATGACGCCGCGCGCTGCGATCGAGCCGTTGGCGCAGGCTTTTGCGTTCGACGCGGTGGCGGACGGGGCGACGCTGGCCTTTCGTCGTCGCGGTGGGCTTCCGGTCGCGGAAATCGACGAGAACGATCTGATCACGTCGGACAGTGGCGCCTCGTCCAAGCTCGTCCGCGCGCAGGAGACCGAGCTGCCGGCCGCGGTCGCGATCGGCTTCACCGATCTTGCGACCGACTATCGCCGCGCGGCGGTGCAGTCACGCAAGCTGGTCGGCGGCTCGATGGCGGTCTCCCAGGTCGATCTCGCCGCCGTCACCACCCGCAGCGCCGCCACGCGGCGCGCAGAAATTCTGCTTCAGGACGCGTGGGCCTCGCGTGAGAGCGCCACGTTCGCACTGCCGCCGAGCCGGCTCGCATTGGCGCCCGGCGACGTGATCGGCCTCACGGTCGCCGGGCGGCGGCGGCTCGTCGAGGTGCGCGAGCTGGTCGATGCGGGCGCGCGCAGCGTCACGGCGCGGGCAATCGATCCGGAGGTGTTTTCGTTGCCACTGCCGCGGCTGGCCTGGAGCGCGCCGGTGATGGCGGCCTCCGCCGGCCCGCCGCATCTCCTCGTGATGGCGCTGCCGACCTTGCCTGGCGATGCCGACGACGCGCCGGTGCTGCTGCGCGCCGCGGTGTTCGCAAATCCGTGGCCGGGGCCGATCGCGATCTGGCGCTCGTTCGACGGCGCCTATTTCGAGCGGATCGCGGTGATGCCGGCGCCGGCCGTGACCGGCGAGACGCTCGACCCGCTCTTTTCCGGCCCGACTGGGCGGTTCGACGTGATAAACCAGTTTCGTGTGCGGCTCGACGGTGGCGCGCTCGCCTCCGTCAGCGACGAGGCGCTGTTCGCCGGCGCCAATGCCGCGGTGGTGCAGCGGCCGGACGGGGTGTGCGAGGTGCTTCAGTTCGCGAATGCCGAGCTGGTGGACCAGCGCACCTACATGCTCTCGCGTTTCTTGCGGGGGCAGGCGGGCAGCGAATACGCGATGGCCGATCCGGTGCCGCCGGGGGCGAGCTTCGTGCGGCTCGGCGAGGCGGTGACGCCGCTGGTGCGGGGGCTGGAAAACCTCGGGCGATCGATCGAGCTGCGCGCGGTCGCTGCCGACAGGAGCCACGGTGAGGCGAGCGCCACCATTCTTCACGTGACGCCCGACGCGACGGCGGCAAAACCGCTCGCACCGGTGCACGTGCGGGGACGACGGACGGCCGAGGGTCTCGTGATCAGATGGGTTCGCCGCACCCGGCGCGACGGCGATTCCTGGGAGATTTCCGAGGTGCCGCTCGGCGAAAGCGTCGAGGCCTACGAGGTCGACATCCTGTCCGGCGACACCGTGCTTCGCACGCTCGGGAGCACGATGCCGAGTGCTCTCTATTCCGCGGCGAGCGAGCTCGCCGATTTCGGGGCGCCGCAATCGGCGCTCGCAGTACGCGTCTTCCAGCTCTCCGGCACGGTCGGCCGCGGCTTTCCTGCCGCCGTGACGCTCTGGCTCTGATCATTTCCTCACAAGACGGGACTCTCATGACCGACACGGTCCGGCTCGGCCTGCCGCTGCTCGCCGCGGCGCAGGCGCAGAAGCACGTCACCCACAACGAGGCGTTGCTGATCATCGATGCGGTGGTGCAACTCTCGGTGATCGACAGCGAGCACACGTCGCCGCCGGAAACCGTGGTCGACGGCGACCGCTACCGCGTCGCCTCCGGCGCGACCGGCGAGTGGTCCGCCTGGGACCTCAATATCGCGCTGAAGCTCGACGGCGAGTGGCGCAAGCTGGTGCCGAAATCCGGCTGGATCTGCTGGGACGAGACGGCGCAGCTTCTTTCGGTATGGACCGGCAGCGGCTGGACCGATTTCGGCGGCACGCTCGGCTTTCTCACCACCGGTGCGGTCGCGGACGGCAGCCTGTCGCGGATCGGCATTCTCACCGCGGCGGATGCCACGAACCGCCTCGCGGTGAAGACCGACACGGCGCTGTTCTCGCACGACGACGTGACGCCGGGCTCGGGCGATCTGCGGCTCACGCTCAACAAGAGTGCGGCGGCGCGTGACGCCGGCTTCGTGTTTCAGGACGGCTGGAGCACCCGTGCGCTGTTCGGCCTTCTGGGCGACGACGATTTCACCGTCAAGGTGACGCCGGACGGCTCGAGCTTCTTTACCGGGCTGGTCGTGCGCAAGGGGGATGGCCGGGTCGATCACGTCCGTGGCGCAAAATTCTCGGCCTATCTGAACTACGGGCAGGATTACGCCGCGGGCGCGTGGCGGGATCTTCTCTTCAACAATTTCCGTCACAACGACCAGGGGGCGGCGGCGATCGTCTCCAACGTCCTGACCTTCACCGCGCCGACCGCGGGCGTTTATCTGTTCGGCCTCTCGGCGACCTACGAGGCGGGCAGCGCGCCGAGCAAGATGCAGGTCGGCCTGTCGGTGAGCGGCGCGACGCCGACCGCCGACACGCTCGGCACCACGGGCGACGCGACCTTCGTGTCCGGCGAGACGCAGTGCCGCACGACGGCACTCCTGTCGCTCGCGGCGGGCGCGACGGTCGGTCCAAAAATCTGGTTCACCGGCGCGAACGGTCGGGTGCTCGGCAACGAGAACGTTTTTTGGGGGGTGCGGATCGCGTGAGGGCGCGCCCGCGATTGGATCACTTCATCTCATCACAATCGGGAGACGTGCATGGCACCGACGCCCGCAGCGACCGCGGCCGGCTATCGCAATCTGTGGAGCCGCGCGGAGATCGACGCGGCGCGCCGCGACGACGCGGCAATGCTCGCAACGAGAATAGGCCGGGTGAAGGGCCGCTATGCCGCGGTCCAGGCCGCGACCGGCGTGCCGTGGCCGGTGATCGCCGCGCTCCATGTGCGCGAGAGCGATCTCTCCTTCGCCGGCCATCTGCACAACGGCGACCCGCTGCGTGCGAAGACCAGGCGGGTGCCGAAGGGGCGCCCGAAGGTCGCGCACGGCCCGCCGTACGGCTGGGAGGAATCGGCGATCGATGCACTCACCATGGCGGGGCACCGACTCGACCGGGTCGAAAACTGGTCGGTCGAGCGCATCCTCTACGAATGCGAGCGGTACAACGGCTGGGGCTATCTCGGAAAGATCAACAGCCCGTATCTGTGGTCGTGGACCAATCTCTACCACGCCGGAAAATACGTTCGTGATCACGTCTATTCGCCGACCGCCACCGACGCGCAGCCGGGCTGTGTCGCGGTGTTCAAGAGCTTGATCGCGTCCGATCCGGAGGCGGCGATCATCTTCTCGAAGGCGCCGGCCGAGGCGGCCCCGCCGAAGGCGGTGACGCGCGAGGCGACGCGAAAGGCGCGCGCGGTGCGCGACGCGGGTGCCGCGAGTGCCGCCGCCGGCACCGGCAGCGAGGTCGTGACGCAGACGGGGACGGTCGAGCCCGATCATGCCCCCGTCCTGACGCCGCTCGTCGCCTCGACGCTGATCGGCAGCGGCGTCGCCGTCGTGCTGGTGGCCGGCTGGCTCGCGGTCCGGCGCAAAGCGCTGATCGAGCGGGCCTGGACCGGCGCCTCGGCGGGTCTCTGCCGCCTCGTCCTCGCCGCCGAGGAGAAGGCTTCGGCCGCGGTTCTCGCAGCGCGAGCGGTGGTCGTTCGGCGGATCGGCAGGGGAGGCTGACGATGGATTGGCGCGATCTCGGCGGGCAGCTCGCGAAGGCGGGCGCTCCGATCATCGGCACGGCGCTCGGCGGGCCGCTCGGTGGCCTTTTGGGCAACGCGGTCGGCGGCGTTTTGGCGGAAGCGCTCGGCGCCGAGCCGACGCCGGAGGCGGTCGATGCCGCCATCGCCGCGACGGCGCCGGCCGAGCTTTCGGCCAAGCTCGCCGGCGCCGAGAGCGAGGCGCTCGCCAAATGGCCGGCGCTCGCCGATATCGCCAAGGCGCGCGCCGACCTTTTGGGCCGGGCGCTCGGCGAGACGCAGGCGACCATGCGGGCCGAGGCCTTGGCGGGCGATCCGGTGCAGCGCTGGTGGCGCCCGCTCTACGGCTTCGAGCTGACCGTCGAGTGCGCCGCCTTCTGGGGGGTGGTCGTGTGGGCGCTCGCCCGCGGCGACGTCGCGCCGTTGAACGCCGCCGTCGAGGCGACCGGGCTCCTGGGCCTCTATTGGGGCGCGCGCTTCGCCGTGCTCGGCGTCTATGTCGAGGGCCGCTCGCGGGAGAAGACCGCGCTCGCCACCGGCCAGCCGGTGCCCTCGCTGGTCGGCCGCGTGATCGGCGCGGCGCGGGCACGCTGAGGAGGCGCGCCGAGGAAGTGTGCCGAGGAAGTGTGCCGAGGCGACGAAACGCGCCGCCTGCGGCGTCGGGTGGACTTTGCGTCGCCGCAATGTGCCCCTAAATACGCCGAAAGGGCAGGGGCCGGCGGCAATGCGCCGCCGGACTGTCCGGAGCAACGGACGGGCCGGCGCCGCCGGGCGGCGCGGCAAAGGTCGGCGGGCGTGATCGTCATGACGCGAGAAGCCGGGAGGCGAAACGGCCGGCACACGGCCGGAACGGTTCTGCTCGCGCTGGGGCTGCTCGCCGGCTGCGGCGTGTTTCGCGCGCCGGCCGCGGAGCAGAGCGGCGCCCGGCCGCATGCGGCGAGCCCTGCCCAGCAGAAGCGCGAGCCGGCGCCCGGCGGTCCGCGCTGCCTCACCCGCGCCGAGCAGCGCACCCGCACGGCCAACCACACGGTGGTCTCGCTCGCCCGCGCGATGCACGCCGCAAAAGCTCGCCGCGGCGAGGTGGTGCGCGCCCGCCTGTGCGAGCAGAACGGCCGCCTCGTCTATCATCTCACTGTGTTGCCGCGCGGCGGAAAAGTGGTGCGGGCGACCGTCGACGCCGTCACCGGCAGCCTGATCGCCTCCCGCTGACCCGCCTGCACGACACCGTCCGCAAGGGAGCGTTGCGCCACCGCCGTTTTTTGGACATTTTCGAAACCACAGTCGGGGTGATACGGCCATCCCGGCCGATCGGCGGATTCGTGCGCCGGCTCCGCCCGAGATTCTCTCCATGCGGCTTCTCGTCGTCGAGGACGATCCCGACCTCAACCGTCAGCTTGCCACCGCGCTGACCGAGGCCGGCTATGTGGTGGACCGCGCCTTCGACGGCGAGGAGGGCCACTATCTCGGCGAGACCGAGCCCTACGACGCGGTGATCCTCGATATCGGCCTGCCGCGGATGGACGGCCTCTCGGTGCTGGAGAGCTGGCGCCGCGCCGGCCGGGCGATGCCGGTGCTGATGCTCACCGCGCGCGACCGCTGGAGCGACAAGGTGCAGGCGTTCGACGCCGGCGCCGACGACTATGTGGCAAAACCGTTCCACCTCGAGGAGGTGTTGGCCCGCATGCGGGCGCTGCTGCGCCGCTCGGTCGGCCACGCCAAGGCGGAGTTTTTGTGCGGCCCCGTGCGGCTCGACTCCCGCACCGGCCGGGTGACGGTCGACGGCGCGCCGGTAAAACTCACCTCACACGAGTACCGGCTGCTCGCCTATCTGATGCACCACACCGGCCGGGTGGTGTCGCGCACCGAGCTGGTCGAGCACCTCTACGACCAGGACTTCGACCGCGACTCCAACACCATCGAGGTTTTCGTCGGGCGCATCCGGAAGAAGCTCGGGGTCGACGTGATCCAGACCGTGCGCGGGCTCGGCTATCTGCTGACGCCGCCGGGCGAGGCCCGCTGAGATCATGCCCGTGCGCGCCCACTCGCTCGCGCTCCGCCTCTTTCTCTCCGCCACCGCCTGGACCGTGGTGATCCTGCTCGCCACCGGCATCGGGCTGTCGTCGCTCTACCGGCAGGGCGTGGAGCGCTCGTTCGACCGCCGGCTCGGCGTCTATCTGCGCACGCTGGTGGCCGAGATCGCCGCCCCCGACGAGGGCGAGCGCGCGCCGATGCCGCTCGGCGAGCCCTTGTTCGAGCTGCCGCTGTCCGGCTGGTACTGGCAGATCGGCCGGCTCGACGGCGACAAGGACACCCGCTCGTCGCATTCCCTGTGGGACTCGACCCTGCCGCACCTCGCCGATCTCGGCGTCGAGCCGGGGCCCGACGGCACCCGCCGCGGCTATGTCGACGGGCCCCAGGACCAGCGGCTGCGGCTCGTCGAGCGCATCATCGATCTCGGCGACGAGGGCCGCTTCCTGGTGTCGGTCGCCGGCGACCCGCAGGAGATCGACGAGGAGACCCGCTCGTTCGACCGCACGCTCGGCGTCACCTTCGTGATGCTCGCGGCGGTGCTCGTGCTGATGACGGTGTTTCAGGTGCGGTTCGGCCTGGCGCCGCTCAAGCGCTTGTCGGACGGGCTCGCCGCCATCCGCGCCGGGCGCAGCGAAAAGCTCGAAGGCACGTTTCCCGACGAGATCGCCCCGCTCGCGCGCGAGACCAACGCGCTGATCGAGGCGAACCGCGAGATCGTCGAGCGCGCCCGCACCCATGTCGGCAATCTCGCGCACGCGCTGAAGACGCCGCTCACGGTGATCGTCAACGAGGCGGCCGGGCGCGACGACCCGCTGGCGGCAAAGGTGCGGGAGCAGGCGGCGATCATGCGCGACCAGGTGGCGCGGCAGCTCGAGCGTGCCCGGCTGGCCGCCCACCTCGAGGTGGTCGGCACCGTCACCGAGGTGCGGCCGGTGGTCGAGGCGCTCGCCAGGACGATGGAGAAGCTGCACCACGGCCGCGGCATCGTCATCGACGCCGACGTGCCGGAAAACCTGCGGTTCCTCGGCGAGCGGCAGGACCTCGAGGAGATGGTCGGCAATCTGGTCGACAATGCCTGCAAATGGGCGCAAGGGCGCGTCTCGATCGAGGTTTTGGCGGTGCCGCTCGCGTCGTCGGAGCCGTCGCGCTCGACCGGCGGCGCGGCGGGCGCCGCCAGATCCGGGGCGCCGACCCCGGTCGCCGCCACCGGCGCGGCGAGCGGCCGGCTGCGGCCGAGCCTGCACCTTTTGGTCGACGACGACGGACCGGGCCTCTCGGTCGGCGAGCGCGAGCAGGTCGCCCGCCGCGGCAGCCGGCTCGACGAATCGAAGCCCGGCTCCGGCCTCGGCCTGTCGATCGTCACGGAGCTCGCCGGCCTCTATGGCGGCCGCCTGGTGCTCACCGACTCGCCGATGGGTGGCCTGCGCGCCGAGCTCACCCTGCCGGCGGCGGGGTAGGGCGGCGCTCGAGCCGGTGTTCCTCGACCGAAGGGGAGGTTTTCCTCTACACAACCTCGATCGACGTGCCTATCCTCTCGCCAGGGGCGAGGGCATGTCGGACGACGGCTGGGGGCAGATTGTTGCCGAGATCATACGGAACTATCCGCCGCAATGGACGCTTGCCATCGTTGCCGCGGGAATGCTGGTCTGGCGCTTGCCGGATATCGTCCGGGAGATTTTTACCGGCGCTCGGGAGCACAGGCGGATCGAGGCGGAGATAGAACGAAAGCGTTTGCTCGCTGCCCGTTCACTAAAGAAAAAGAAAGAGAGGCTGGAGAAGAAAAGACAGCGTGACCCGCCGGGATGAATGGCACCATGGCCTATGCGATCATATTCTTTGTTCTTTTCGTCTTTGCGGTCTATTACTGGACGAGGTGGAGAACAAAGCAAGAATTGATGTTCGAGCGGCATGCGAGCAAGTTCTACGAGAGCATCGCGCCGTTGCTCGATGATCCCGACACACCTTCAGGGATCGTCGAGCTGATCGAATTTCTCAACGACATCATTTCCGACCGAAGCATCGCGAGCAAAATCCTCGGGCATCTGCTGTTTCGCCACAAGGGCTTCGAGGAGACGTACGACGATGCCGAGGACGACCCCGCAGTGTCCGACTTCTTGGGTCGCCGGAAGGAGCTGATGAAGCCGCTGATGGAAGCGATCGTGTCGTCGCTCGTGGCGATGACGTATCGCGGTCCCGTCGCCGGTGTGGTGCTGCGCAGGCTCGTGTTCTTCGACCTCGCGCGGGTTCGCAGCCGACCGGCCGTCGTCGCTTCGGAGCTGAAGTCCTTCTTTCCCGACCACCACGGCGGGGCGGCCGCAACGGCCTGCTGACCATCCGGAACCGCCCCTCAGTTTTGCCCCATTTCTCACCCCATTGGGCCGGAGGGTCCACGAGCCGACTTCGGCCGGCCGGGTGAGAGGGGGGTGACCATGAGCGTCGACAGCGCGTCTGCGCGCGATTTTGCACCACGTGCGCGAGGAGCCGCGCGCGATTTCGCACGAGGAGTCTCTCCGCGGAAAATCGTCGGGCGCGGGGTCGCGGTCGCGGCGGCGGCGCTGATGCTCGGCGCCTGCGCGGGCGATCCCAATTTCGGAACCGGCCCTCGTGAAAACACCGGCACGCTGCTCGGCGCGCTGGGCGGCGCGGCGCTGGGCGCGGCGGTCACCGGGGGCGGTGCGGGCTCGAAGATCGCCGGCGGCGTCGCCGGCGCGGCGATCGGCGGCTTGCTCGGCAATCGGATCGGCGCGGCGATGGACGACGAGGACCGCCGGCGCGCCTATGCGGCCGAGATGGCGGCGCTCGAGAGTGGCCGGTCGGGTGCACCGGTCAACTGGCGCAACCCGGATTCGGGGCGCTACGGCAGCGTGGTGCCGGGGCCGGCCTATCAGCAGGGGCCCTCGCAGTGCCGGAGCTACACCCACACGATCTATATCGACGGCACGCCGCAGACCGCCCGCGGCACCGCCTGCCGCAATCCGGACGGCAGCTGGCAGCCGGTCGGCTGAACCAGGCCGACCCGCCGGCACGATCGGCCGGAGGCGGCCGGATTGCCTCCGGCGGCGACCTCTGTGGCGACCTTGTGCCGACCTCGGGGCGCGCGACATCGAGACGGACCGACATCGGAGGCGCGGGCAAAACCCGCGCTTCTCTCTCGCCTCGTCCAGCCCAGCCGCGGCCTCGGAGCGCCCGCCCGGAGCAGCCGGTCGGACGTGACCCCGCCACCCGTCCTCCGCGCGCTCGCTCGACCTTTCGGACATTTAACTGCTTCTTCAGACCACGTCCCTATACCGAACCGGAAGAAATTCCGTTTGCAGGGTGTGGGGATGGCAGGCGACGAGCAGTCCTCCGAGAAGCTGCGTGCCTATCTTCGCGGTCTCACGCCGGAGGCGCGGGCCATGCTGATGGCCGAGCTCGAGCGGGGAATTCTGCGGGGAGAGCAGATGCCGCAGTCGGACCTGCTGCTCGCCCATCTGCGCGAGGCGCTGTGGGAGGACGAGCGCGTCCCCGAGCGGATCGGCAATCCGGCCCGGCTGTTCTTCCTGCCGGTCGAGCCCTTCATCGTCGACGACGAGCCCGAGCACGCCCAGGAGGGCCGGCTCGCCCGCGCCGCCATCGGCCCCTTGTGGGATTGGGTGTCGACCGACATCGCCCCCGCCGAGGCCAAGATCTATCTCGCCGACGTCGCCCGCTTCCTGCTCGCCAAGGAGAGCGCCAAGGCCGACCAGGCCGCCCGCGTCCTGCAGGACGTGGTGGTGAAGCGGCTCGAGGAATCTCTCGAGGCCGCCCGCAAGGACGACAAGGCGCGCCGCCGCATCGCCTTCCGCATCGGCACCCCGCGCGCCCAGGACGACGTGCTGGAATTCTACACGATCCTCAAGGAGCGCGACGCGCTGGCCACCATCGCCGGCCGGCTGCCCACCCGCATCCGCAGCGTCTCCGCCGATCAGCTCGACCAGGTGATCGCCGTGCTCGACGGCGCGCTCGCCCGCGACAAGCAGCTGTTGCGCCACGCGCTGGTCCTGGTGATGAACCGGATGCCGGCGGCCTGGCATCTCGTCCGGGTGGCGCTGCGGGCGGTGCAGTCCGACAAGGCCGACCGCATCGCCGAGAGCCCCTACGGGCTCGCGCTCGACATGGTGCTCGGCGACGTCGAGCGGCAGGTGCGCGACCTGGTGCGCGACTTCCGCCGCGGCCAGATGGTGCGGGCGATCGCCCAGCTCAAGGACGTCCACGAGGCGGTGCGCGGCTTGCGCAGCGAGGTCAACATGGTGGCGGGCACGCCGCCGGCCCGCCGCCTCGCCGCGGTGCGGGCAGGGGTCGCCGACGCCTTCAAGTCGGAACTCGAATCGATCCCCGGCCGGGTGCGCCGGGTGATCCGCATCGTGCCCGGCAAGCAGCTGCCGCGCGGCGCGACGATCGACCCGAGCGAGGTCGCCGAGATCGAGGGCTTGCTCGCCTTCGTCGCCGCCTGCAAGATTTACGCAGGCGAGCTGGCGCTCAACGAGATCACCCTGCGGGTGCTGTCCGATCTCCAGAGCCAGCTCGACAACGGCTCGCGCTCGATTCTCGACGTGTTGCGCGCCTGCGATCAGGCCGAGCTCGCCTACCGGACCGCGCAGATGGAGGCGGCGACCCGCTTCTGCGCAAAAATTCTCGGCGAGGAGTACGCGACGCTCTTGTCGCGGGCGGCCGAGGTGGCGGTCGGCAGCGAGCGCAAGGCGAAATCCGGCCAGCCGGCCAAGGCCGGTCAGGCGGCCAAGTCCGCCAAGGCCTGACGGACCCGCCCGCGTCGCCGGCCGGCGCACGGCCGGCCGCTCACCCCCGTCCGTCCCCCTCTTCTTCACGCCCCTTCCACTTCCTCCCTCCTTTTCCTCCTTTTCCTCCTTTTCCTCCTCTTCTTCCTCCCGCCTTCGTCCTCCTGCGCCCTCCCGCCACTCGCCATTCGCCATTCGCCACTCGCTATTCCCCACTCGCCACTCGCCATCCCCCTCGCCACAATTTTCGCGCGCTCGTGCCGTATCGGCCCGCCGAGCCGGCCGGGGCCGGGCGCGGCTGCGCCGTTCCGCCGCTGCCGAGTTTTGACATTTGCCAAGGTGTGCCCGGGGGCGCCATGGTCAACAGGAGCCTCACGGGATAGGGTTTCGGCAT
The DNA here is from genome assembly GCF_000293785.1 of Rhodovulum sp. PH10. Lineage (GTDB taxonomy): Bacteria > Pseudomonadota > Alphaproteobacteria > Rhizobiales > Xanthobacteraceae > Rhodoplanes. Next base: position 26,550 of record NZ_AKZI01000113.1, read on the forward strand.
GTTCTGGTTGCTGTTCGCGCTGATGACGGCCGTGGCGGTCGGCGCCGCTCTGTGGCCGCTCCTGCGGCGCTCCGCGCCGGTGCGCGGCGGGGACGACGTCGCCGTCTATCGCGACCAGCTCGACGAGATCGAGCGCGATTTGTCGATGGGCGGCATCGGCCCGGCCGAGGCCGAGGCGGCCCGCATCGAGGTGTCGCGCCGGCTGATCGCCGCCGCCGACGCCAAGGGGACCGAGGCGGCGCGGAAGACCCCGGCGCTGCGCTCCAACCGCGGCATGGCCGGCGTGGTGCTCGTGGTGCTGCCGCTGTGCGCGGTCGGCTTCTATCTCGTCACCGGGTCGCCGGACCTGCCCGGCGAGCCCTTGGCCGAGCGGATCGCCCGCCTCCAGCAGGACGAGAAGACGGTCGCCGACCAGCAGGCCGCGATGGCCGACATGGTCGCCCGGGTGGAAGCGCATCTGCAGGCCAATCCCGACGACGGGCGCGGCTGGGGGGTGATCGCTCCGGTCTATATGCGGCTCGAACGCTATCCCGAGGCGGTGACCGCCTATCGCAACGTGATCCGCCTGCTCGGCGCCAGCGCCGACCGGGTCGCCGATCTCGGCGAGGCGATGACCGGGGTCGCCCGCGGCACCGTGACGCCGGAGGCGAAAGCGCAGTTCGAGCGGGCGCTGGCGCTCGATCCGCAGCACGTCTCGGCGCGCTTCTATCTCGGCCTCGCCGACAAGCAGGCCGGCCGGCCCGACGCCGCAAAGGCGCGCTGGGAGGCGCTGCTCGCCGGTGCGCCGGCCGACGCGCCGTGGACCGGCTTCGTCAAGAACGCACTCGCCTCGCTCGCCGCGCCCGCAGGGGCGCCGTCGGCCGGGCAGGCCGCGGCCGGTGCCGGTGGTCCGCCGGAGCTGACCGACGAGCAGCGCACCATGGTGCGCGGCATGATCGACGGGCTCGCCGCCAGGCTGAAGCAGGACGGCTCCGACGTGCAGGGCTGGCTGCGGCTGGTGCGCTCGCACGTGGTGATGGGCGACCGTGCCGCAGCGCTCGCCGCCGCGGCCGACGCCCGTGCGGCGCTCGCCGGCAATAGCGAGAAGCTCGCGCTGCTCGACCAGGGATTGCGTGAGACCGGGCTCGATCCGGCGGCGGCCGCCGCGTCGGTCGCCCCCGGCCCGCGGGTGACCGCCCCCGCCGGCCCGGCGATCGCGCTGCCGGCGTTGCCGGAGCAGTCCGCGCCGGCTGCGCGGGTGGAAGCCTCGGCGACGCCGACGGCGCCGGTCTCGGCCTCGGCCGAAAGCGCGGCTCCCGGCATGCCGGCTTCCGCCGGCGGGGCCTCCGGCACGGCGGCTTCCGCCGGCGGGACGTCTGCCGGGTCCGAGGCGACGCTCGACGACTACGACGCCACCATGCGCGTTCTCACCGAGCGGCTGGCAAAGAAGCTCGCGGCCGACGGCTCCGACGTCGACGGTTGGGAGAAGCTGTTGCGCACTTATATGGCGCTGGGGCAGCGCGACCGCGCGAGCGCCGCGCTCGGCGACGCCCGCAAGGCGCTGGCCGGCGACCCGGACAAGCTGAAGCGCCTCGACGGCGTGGTGAAGGAGCTCGGCATCACCGGCTGAGCTTTTTCGGCACGCCGGCGAGCCGGCGGCGGCGAGAACACGACGCGAGACGAAGACGACGAGACGACCACCGCGAATGCGACCACGACCGTTCGGGCGACGAGCGACAGGCGAGGAGACACCGCAATGACCCGCAAGCAGCGCCGTTTCACCCTGATCGCCGGCGGCGTCGCCGTGCTGGCGGTGGCGGTCGGCCTGATCCTGCACGCGCTCGACGACAACATCGCCTTCTTCACCTCGCCGACCGAGCTGTCCGAAAAACCCGTCGGTCCCGGCACGCGGCTGCGCATCGGCGGGCTGGTGCAGCCCGGCTCCGTGGTGCGCCCGACAAAGCTCGACGTCCGCTTCGAGGTGACCGACGGCAACAAGGCGGTGCCGGTGACCTATACCGGCATCCTTCCCGATCTCTTCCGTGAAGGGCAGGGCGTGGTCGCCGAGGGCATGATGGAGCCGGGCGGCGTGTTCAAGGCCGACACCGTGCTCGCCAAGCACGACGAGAAATACATGCCGCGCGAGGTCGCCGACGCGCTGAAGAAGCAGGGCCACTGGCAGACCGACTACGACAAGGCCGGCGCGAAAGCGCCCGCGGGCTCGCCCGCCTCGCCCGCCGCCGGCTCGCCGGCCGCGCCGGGGGCCGCTCCGGGGGCATCGAGCGCGCTTCCCGCACCGGTCGGCACCGCAGTCGCCGGAGCGACGCGATGATCCCCGAGCTCGGCCATTACGCGCTGGTGCTGGCGCTCGCGCTCGCGCTCGCCCAGGCGATCGTGCCGCTCGCCGGTGTGCGCACCGGCGACGCCGCGCTGATGAGCGTCGCCCGCCCGACCGCGCTCGCCCAGCTCTTGTTCGCCGCGCTCGCCTTCGCCGCGCTGACGATCTGTTACGTCCAGTCGGACTTCTCGGTGCTCAACGTCGCCGAGAACTCCCACTCGACCATGCCGCTGATCTACAAGATCACCAGCGTGTGGGGGAACCACGAGGGCTCGATGCTCCTGTGGGTGCTGATCCTCGCGCTGTTCGGCGCACTCCTCGCGCAATTCGGCCGCAACATCCCGCTCGATCTGCAGGCCGCCTCGCTCGCCGTGCAGGCGGTGATCGCGGTGTCGTTCTATCTGTTCGTGCTGCTCACCTCGAACCCGTTCACCCGCCTCGCGCAGCCGCCGTTCGAGGGCCGCGACCTCAACCCGATTCTTCAGGATCCCGGCCTCGCGATCCATCCGCCGCTTCTCTATGTCGGCTATGTCGGCTTCTCGGTGGCGTTCTCGTTCGCCGCCGCCGCGCTTTTGATCGGCCGCATCGACGCCGCCTGGGCGCGCTGGGTGCGGCCATGGACGCTGACCGCCTGGATCTTCCTCACGCTCGGCATCGCGATGGGCTCCTACTGGGCCTATTACGAGCTCGGCTGGGGCGGCTGGTGGTTCTGGGATCCGGTCGAGAACGCCTCGCTGATGCCGTGGCTCGCCGGCACCGCGCTCCTGCACTCCGCGCTCGTGATGGAGAAGCGCGACGCGCTCAAGGTGTGGACCGTGCTGCTCGCGATCCTCACCTTCTCGCTGTCGCTGATCGGCACCTTCCTGGTGCGCTCGGGCGTTCTCACCTCGGTGCACGCCTTCGCCACCGACCCGACCCGCGGCGTGTTCATCCTGGCGATCCTGGTGATGTTCATCGGCGGCAGCCTCACGCTGTTCGCCTGGCGCGCGCCGATGCTTCGGCAGGGCGGCCTTTTCGCGCCGATCTCGCGCGAAGGCTCGCTGGTCTTCAACAATCTCTTTCTCACGACAGGCTGCGCGACGGTGTTCGTCGGCACGCTCTATCCGCTCGCGCTCGAGGCCACCACCGGCGACAAGATTTCGGTCGGCGCGCCGTTCTTCGACATGACCTTCGGGCCGCTGATGGTGCCGCTGCTGATCGCCGTGCCGTTCGGCCCGCTGCTCGCCTGGAAGCGCGGCGACATCCTCGGCGCCGCCCAGCGCCTGCTCGCCGCCGCCGCGCTGGCGATCCTCGCGCTCGGCGTCACCTTCATGATCCAGGGCAAGTCGGTGCTGGCGCCGTTCGGCATCGGCCTCGCGGTGTTCGTCATCGTCGGCGCGCTGACCGACGTCGCCGAGCGCACCGCGCTGTTCCGCACCTCGCTCGCGAACTCGCTGCGCCGTGCGGTCGGCCTGCCGCGCTCGGCCTGGGGCACCGCGGTCGCCCATGTCGGGCTCGGCGTGATGCTGCTCGGCATCGTCGGCGAGTCGCAGTGGAACATCGAGCGCATCGTCGCGATGAAGGCCGGCGACACCACCACCGTCGGCCGCTACGAGCTGACGCTCGACGGCATGCAGCAGCGCGCCGGTCCGAATTTCACCGAGGTCCTGGTGAACTTCACGGTGCGCGAGGGCGGCGCAGTGGTGACCACGCTGTCGCCCTCCAAGCGCGCCTTCGCCAGCCGCCAGATGGCGACCACCGAGGCGGCGCTGATGCGCCACGGCGTGAGCCAGCTCTATGTCTCGCTCGGCGACGTCGGCGAAGACGGCACGGTCGCGGTGCGCGCCTACGACAAGCCGCTGGTGCTCTTGATCTGGCTCGGCACGCTGGTGATGGCGGTGGGCGGCGGCCTGTCGCTGTCCGACCGGCGGCTGCGGGTCGGCGCGCCCCGCCCCTCCAAGGCCAAGCTCGGCCTCCAGCCGGCGGAGTGAGCCCGATGGACGGGGCCGTCGAGGTTTTTCGACGCCGGCTCTCCCCGGACGCGGGGGGAGGGAAGTCGGCGCCGCGTTCAGCGACGCGGCTGCGATCGGCCCGGCCGGGTGACGCGCCGCGTGCGCTTCGCCGGGCTCGCGGGTTCGGGCGAAGCGCCGGCCGGCGCCAACAGATCGAGCGGCACGCCGAGGGCGCGGGCGATCTTCTGGTGAAGCTCGAGCGGACCTTTTCGTTTTCCGCCCTCGAGGTCGGACAGGTAGCCCTGGCCGATCTCGCTGGCTGCCGCCAGCTCGGCCTGCGTCAGCCCGCGAAATTTTCGCAGCACCCGGATCGGGTTCTCGCCATCGGCGAGCGCATTGGCGACCGCGAGCGGAAACAGCGGCGCTCCCGCCGCGATCTCGCGCAAGGCGTCGTCGACGAGGCGCGCGGTGCCGGCATCCTCCTCCGCTTCCGCCGCGAGCGCGATCAGGCGCTCGTACTCGGCGCGCGGCACGATCGCCATCTCACCCTCGGGCGTCGTCTCGAAGCGCACCTTCATCGCACCCTCTCAGTCGTAGATCTCGCGGCGGTGGCCGACGGCGGCGACCACGATCGTCTCGTCGTTCTGGTCGAAGATCACCCGCCAGTCGCCCACCCGCAGGCGCGCGCCGGCGCGGCCCTTCAGCACTTTCACGTCCCCGTGGCCGGTCGCCGCAAAAGCCTCCAGCCTGGCTCCGATCCGGGCGCGAACGGCAGGGGAGAGTTTTGTCCACTGCCGTGTGGCGGCCGGTGTGAACACGATCGACCGCATGCCGCAATATCGCACAATGCGATGTCAACGTCGAGACGGGTCGCCTCCCATGTTTCGTAAAGCTCTCGTGATCACGACCGCCGTGCTGGCGCTTGCCGCCGTGTCGCCCGCTCTCGCCGTGCAGCCGGACGAGATGCTGAAGGACCCGGCGCTCGAGCAGCGGGCGCGCGACATCTCCCAGCATTTGCGCTGCCTGGTCTGCCAGAACCAGTCGATCGACGATTCCGATGCCGGCCTCGCCAAGGATTTGCGCCTCCTGGTGCGCGAGCGGCTGGAGAAGGGCGACACCAATTCCGAGGTGGTCGACTTCCTGGTCAGCCGCTACGGCGAGTTCGTCCTGCTGAAGCCGCGCTTCGAGTGGCACACCGCGCTCCTGTGGATCGCGCCCGGGCTGGTGCTGCTCGCCGGCGCGATCGGCTTCGGCGTGATGCTGCACCGCCGCCGCGATCTCTCGTCCGGCGGCGCCCCGCGGCCGCTCACCGAGGCGGAGAAGAAGAAGCTCGCGGCACTGACCGACGGCGGCGGCCGTCCCGCCGCCTGATCCGAATTTTTCGCGCGACGCATCCGCGGCCACCGCAACACTGGCCGACGCAACACTGGCCGACGCAACACACGGGCCGCTGCCACGCCCCCCGTTCACGCGCCTCTCGCTCGGGCCGCTCCGGCGCTCGCCGTCGTCACTTCCCGCCGCTCGTGTCCGGCCCGGTGGGGGCGGGGTTTCGGGTGGTGACCGAAATCGTCAGCCGGCTCACGATCTCCGGGCCGAGCGAGACGATCTCGGGCAGCCGGATCGAGGTGCGGCCGCCGCGCGGGCGCAGCGTGATCGCGATCTCGCCGGGCTGCCGCACGAACCGCACGACGCGGTCGAGATCGGCGGCCGACAGCGCGCTGCCGAACGTTTTTCGCGTGTCCTCCTCGACGCGGCGGGCGATCTCGTCGCGCACCGCCTGCGGCGTGTCGCCGGAGCGGCGGGCGAGCGCCGCATAAATCCGCTGGGCGAGGCCGAGATCCGTCACCTCGAGCCGCACCTCGCGCACCGCGGCGCGGTCGAGAATCGCGTCGGCCCGCTCCGGCGCGGCGGTCAGCGCCGCGAGGTCGAGGCCGGCGACCTGCGCCGCCAGCCCGATCCGCCCGGCGTCCTGGAGCGTGACGGCGGTGCCCTCCAGCGTCAGCGTCTCGTCGTCGGGCGACCACCGCACGGTGGTCGTCGCGTCGAGCTTCAGCGTCTCGTAGCCGAGATCGACCAGCTCCTCGTGCTCCTTGCCCGAGGTCATCGTGCCGACCGGCACGGAGAGGCCGGCGAGCGCGAAGGACAGCCGCCGCGGAATGCCGTCCGGCCCGTTGTCGGCCTCGAGCGCGAGCCGGTCGAGGCTCACCGGGCCCTGCGGCGTGCCGACCGACAGCCCCGCGACCCGCACCGCCGCCGCCTGCACGCGGTCGCCGAGGCCGCCCGGCGGGATCACCGGCTCCTCGCCGCGGGCGAGCGCATCGAGCACCAGATCGACCAGGCCGCCCCAGCTCACCTTCTCCACCGCGAAGCGGTCGAGCCGGAAGTGCTCGCTCGGCTGCTCGACCGAAATTCCCTCCACCGCGAACAGGTCGAAGCCGCGGCCGCCGAACCCGTCGAGCCCGATCCGGTCGATCGAGACCTTGGTCTCGGCATCGGTCGCGGCGATGCCCTCGAAGCGGTAGGTCTCGATGCGGAAATCGCGCAGCAGATGGCGGTACCAGCGGGCGGCGGCGGCGAGCACCGCCGGGTCGGCGCTCTTGGCCGGGTCGGGCATCTCCATCAGCGCGACCAGCTCGGGCGGCAGCGGCTCGCGCGGCACCGCCATCACGACGTTGCCGACCTCGTAGCGGCCGATCCGCATCGTCAGGTCGTCGGCGGTGATCGTCAGGCCGTCGATCGAGGCGTGCTCGAGCAAGCGCTTGGCGGTGCCGTCGCCGCCGCCGACGACGATGCGCAGCGCATTGCCGATGTCGAGCGTGCGGTAGCGCAGCTCGCCGGATTCGATCCGCACCGTCTTGCCCGGCGCGGGCGTGGTGGTGGCGGTGAACGCGCCGAGGCGGGCCGAGCCGACCACGCCGTCGGCGAGCCCGGTGAGCACGAAGCCGCTCAGCGTCTGCTCGAAGCGCTTGGCGGTGTCGGCGACGGTGATGCGGTCGATCGTCACCATGTCGGCCTTCACACCGAGAAACAGCGCGACCCACGGCGTGTCGGGCCCGCCACCTTCGGTGAGCGCACGGTAGAGCCGGTCGGGCAGCCGCACGTCGGCGAGATGGACGTCGGGGATGCGGACGGTCTGGGCGGCGACCCGCATCTCGACCGCCTCGACGTCGATGCGCTCGGCCAGGATGGCGTCGCCGTCGCGCGAAAAGCCCTTGAAGGCGATCCGGCCGATGCCGATTGCGGCGCCCGCGCCGCCGTCGATCGCGATGTCGCGCAGCTCGACCGTGCCGGCGCGCAGCCGGGGTGCGGCATCCGCGGCGCCGGTGCCGGCGTCTTGCGCCCGCGCGGCGCCGGGCGGCGGAAGGCATGTCAGCAGGGCCAGCGCCGAGGCCGACAGGAACCGGATCGCGGCAGTTCGGATCGCAGTCCGGATCGCGGTCGAAGTCGCGGCACGCCGAGCGGTCGTGGTCATCGATGAGCCCTCTCGTGGCCGTCGAGCGACGCTGGTCGGGCCGCCGGCGAACGGCGCCGCGACCTTACCACAACCGCGCGCGCCGCGCCGCCGGCCAAGTCCCGCGCCGCCGGCCCGGCCGGGCCAGACGCCCCGCGCCGGCCTTCACAGCCACTTCACCCGCTTGAACCACCAGAACAGCCCGCCGCACATCGCGACGATCGCGCCGAGCACGACGAAATAGCCGTACCGCCAGTGCAGCTCCGGCATGTTGGAGAAATTCATCCCGTAGATGCCGGCGACCGCGGTCGGCACCGCCAGGATGGCGGCCCAGGCGGCGAGCTGGCGGGTGATCACGGTCTGCTGCGACTGGCCGATCATCAGCCCCGCCTCGAAGGCGAACGCCAGCACCTCGCGCAGCGTGTCGATCTCCGACTGGACGCGCTTGATGTGGTCGGTGACGTCGCGAAACAGCGGCTGCAGCTCGGGATCGACCACCGTGAGCTTGGAATGCTCGAGCCTTTGGCAGACGTCGACCAGCGGGCCGGCGGCGTTGCGCAGCCGCAGGAGGTCGCGCCGCAGCATGTAGAGGCGGTTCACCTCGTCGCCGGTGAGGTTGCGCACCAGCACGCAATCCTCGATCGCCTCCACCTCGTCGGTCACCGTCTCGAGCACCGGGGCGTAATTGTCGACGATGAAGTCGAGCACGGCATAGAGGATGTAGTCCTCGCCGTTGATCAGCATGTCGGGCGCCGCCTCGCAGCGCTGGCGCACGTCGGCATACGAGATCGACGGGCCGTGCCGCACGCTCACCACGTAGCCGCGGCCGACGAACAGATGCGTCTCGCCGAACACGATGCGCCCTTCGGCCATCTGCGCCGTGCGGGCGACCACGAACAGCGTGTCGCCATAGAGCTCGAGCTTCGGCTGCTGATGCGCCTTCTCGGCGTCCTCGATGGCGAGCGGATGCAGCGAGAACTGCGCCTGCACGCGGGCGAGCAGGTCGTGGCCCGGCTCGAACAGGCCGATCCACACCACGTGCTCCGGCTTTTGCGCCCACAGCCCGGCATGCTCGATCGCGACGTCGCCGATCTTCTTGCCGTGCCGATAGACCACCGCGTTGACGACGCCCGGCTCGTGCAGGGTGGCGCAGGCCGCCACCTGGTCGGGCAGCGCGGCGGCGGCCGGGGAGGGCGGCACCGCCGGTAGCGTCGGCGCGTCGTCGCGCAGATCGTCTTCTTCGCGCAGGTCGCCTTCTTCGGACCCGTGGTCCTCGGCGCGGGGATCGGGCGGGGCGGGGTCGGGCCGGTCGGGGTCGGACGGGACGGCGGGCGGGACGGCGGGCGGGGCCGGGATCGGGGGCATGGGCGGCTCTCGGACGCGCGCCGTTCCGGCGGCGCTGGTTCTCGGTCGGATCGGGCGCTCGGCGTCCGGACGGGCGGCGAGCGAAGACAATGTAGGCGCGATCCCGCTCGCCCGCGACCGGCGGGCGTCCGGTCGTACCTCTTGCCCGCGACCGCCGGGGGCGGTCGTGCCTCTTGCCCGCGACCGCCCGGGGCGGTCGTTCCTCTTGCCAGCGACCGCCGGGAGCGGTCGTTCCCGGGTCCGGAACGCGCGACATTACCGATGTTTAATCCCGCGGTCAGGACACCGTAATCCGGCCTCTCCCATCTTCCCCGGCAACGGCGCTGCGGTTCTCCGCCTCGCCATCTCGCCGACCGGCCGGCCAGGACCCCGACCGGACGGGTCACCCGAGAAACCCGCGTTCACGATCGAGCTTTTGGAGCCTCGCATGACCGAAACGACGAAGAAGGCGCGCCGCCCGCTGTCCGTCCGCCGCCTCGCTCTCCTCGCCACCGTCGGCGCCGTCGGCACCGGCGTGCTGTTCGCCGCGCCCGGCTTCGCCCCGCAGAGCGGCGGCCCGGTGCTGGCGAGCCCCGCCTATGCGCAGAACATGCAGCGCCCGGCCGGCTTCGCCGACATCGTCGAGAAGGTGAAGCCCGCGGTGATGTCGGTGCGCGTCAAGATGAGCGACCCGTCGCCCCGCATGGGAGCGACCAGCGACGACCCGTTCGGTCCCGGTTCGCCGTTCGAGTTCTTCTTCCGCCGCTTCGGCCAGGGCGACGACATGCCGGGCCGCACGCCGCGCCATCACCGCCGCCGCCACTTCACCACCGGCCAGGGGTCGGGCTTCTTCATCTCCGCCGACGGCTATGCGGTGACCAACAACCACGTGGTCGACAAGGCCGAGACCGTCCAGGTCACCACCGACGACGGCCAGAGCTACGACGCCAAGGTGATCGGCACCGATCCGCGCACCGACCTCGCGCTGATCAAGGTCGACGGCAAGGGCCGGACCTTCCCGACGGTGGCGCTCGCCGACAAGGCGCCGCGCATCGGCGACTGGGTGCTGGCGGTCGGCAACCCGTTCGGCCTCGGCGGCACCGTCACCGCCGGTATCGTCTCGGCGCGTGGGCGCGACATCGGCTCCGGCCCCTACGACGACTTCATCCAGATCGACGCGCCGGTGAACCGCGGCAATTCCGGCGGCCCGAGCTTCGACGTCGACGGCAACGTGATCGGCGTCAACACGGCGATCTTCTCGCCGTCCGGCGGCTCGGTCGGCATCGCCTTCGCGATCCCCGCGGAGACCGTGCGCAACGTGGTCGACCAGCTCAAGGACAAGGGGCAGGTGACCCGCGGCTGGATCGGCGTGCAGATCCAGCCGGTGAGCGACGACATCGCCGACAGCCTGGGGCTCAAGAAGGCCGAGGGCGCGCTGGTCGCCGAGCCGCAGGACGGCAGCCCGGCCGACAAGGCGGGCATCAAGTCCGGCGACGTGATCATGTCGGTGAACGGCGATCCGGTGAAGGACGCCCGCTCGCTCGCCCGCACCATCTCGGCGATGCCGCCCGGCACCTCGGTCAAGCTCGGCCTCTACCGCAACGGTAAGACCGAGGACGTCACCTTGACGCTCGGCGAGCTGCCCAAGCAGCGCACCGCCCGCGCCGACCGTGACGACGGCGATCGCGGCCGCGGCGGCCGGCAGGACACCGAGGTGTCGCGGCTCGGCCTGACGCTCGCGCCGGCCGACAACGTGGCGGGCGCCGGCGGCGAGGGCGTGGTGGTCACCGAGGTCGATCCGGACGGCGCGGCCGCCGACCGGGTGCGCACCGGCGACGTGATCCTCGACGTGGCCGGCACCGCGGTCTCCACCCCGCGCGACGTCCGCCGGGCGCTCGCCGACGCCACCGACGGCGGCAAGAAGACCGTGCTGATGCGCATCAAGTCGGGCCAGAACACCCGCTTCGTCGCGGTGCCGCTCGGCAAGGGCTGATCGGCCGTTTCCGCAGGAGGAGATTGCCAAGAGGCTGCCGTCGGCAACCGTCGCCCCCGCCAGGCAGCCTCTGAGGGGCGGACCCTCGGGTCCGTCCCTCGCCGTTCCGCCGGTCCCCGCCGGTCCGCTCGCGGGCGCCCTCGCAGTCCGTGCGGCGAGCCGGGACGGCGAGCCGGGGACGGCAAGTCGGGATGGATTGTCATCGCGTCGGGGGATCGTTACTTGTCGATCGGAGGTCGGGCCATGTCGCCCATGTCGCGTCTGTCGTCGGCCGAGCAGGACACCGCAACCGGAAGCACCGGCGCCGACAAGGGGCACGCCATGCGTCTCTTGGTCATCGAAGACGATCGCGATGCCGCCGAGTATCTGGTCAAGGCATTGCGCGAGGTCGGCCACGTCGCCGACCACGCCGCCGACGGCGAGGAGGGCTTGGCGCTCGCACTCGCCGAATCCTACGACGTGCTGATCGTCGACCGCATGCTGCCCAAGCGCGACGGCCTCGCGGTGATCGGTGCGTTGCGCGGCAAGGGCGTCACCACCCCGGCGCTGATCCTGTCGGCGCTCGGCGCGGTCGACGACCGCGTGAAAGGCTTGCGCGCCGGTGGCGACGACTATCTCGCAAAGCCCTACTCGTTCGCCGAGCTTCTGGCCCGCATCGAGGTGCTGGCCCGCCGCCACGGTGGGCGGGAGGAGACCGTCTACCGGGTCGGCGACCTCGAGCTCGACCGCCTGTCGCACCGGGTGGTGCGCGGCGAGGAGGAGATCGTGCTGCAGCCGCGCGAGTTCCGCCTGCTCGAATATCTGATGAAGCACGCCGGCCAGGTGGTGACCCGCACCATGCTGCTGGAAAACGTGTGGGACTACCATTTCGACCCGCAGACCAACGTGATCGACGTCCACGTCTCGCGGCTGCGCGCGAAGATCGACAAGGGTTTTTCACAGCCGCTGCTGCACACCGTGCGCGGCGCCGGCTACATGATCCGGGACACGGTCGCCGGATGACCCGCTCCCTCCCGGTGTCGGGCGTCTGCTCGTGGCGCTCCCGCGCCGGCGTGGCGGCCCGATGACGCTGTTCCGCTCCCTCGGTCCCGCCATGTCGGCGCTCGCCAAGCTTCTGCGCACCACGGCGTTCCGCCTCACCCTCGTCTATCTTCTGGTGGTCGCGCTGTTCGCGGCCTTCCTGCTCGGCTATTTCGCGCTCAACACCCGCCGCCTGATCAACGAGCAGATCGAGCGCACGGTGACCAGCGAGGTCTCCGAGCTGTCCGACCAGTACGACATCGGCGGGCTGCGCCGGCTCGTCTACATCGTCGAGAGCCGCGCCAACCAGCCGGGCTCGAACCTCTATCTCGTCACCATGCCGAACGGCGCGGCCCTCGCGGGAAACGTCGGCTCGCTGGAGCCCGGCGTGATCGAGAGCGTCGGCTGGGTCGAGACCGCCTATCGCCGGCTCGACGAGACCGAGGGCGAGGGTCATGTCGCGCTCGTCAAGGTGGCCGAGCTGCCGGGCGGCTTCCGCCTGCTGGTCGGCCGCGACCTCGCCGAGCGCGAGCGGCTGTTTCGCATCGTCGCCACCGCCGGCCGCTGGTCGGTCGCGATCGTGCTGGTGCTCGGTCTCGCCGGCGGGCTGTTCGTCAGCCGCCGGGTGCTGCGCCGCGTCGATGCGATGACCGACACCACCCGCACCATCATGGCCGGCGATCTCACCGGCCGCTTGCCGATCGCCGGCACCGGCGACGAGCTGGACCGCCTCGCCTCCAACCTCAATGTCATGCTCGACCGCATCGAGGCCTTGATGCGCGGGCTGAAGGAGGTGTCCGACAACGTCGCCCACGACCTCAAGACGCCGCTCACCCGGCTGCGCAACCAGGCGGAGGCGGCGCTGCGCAATGCCGACGGCGAGGGCGACTATCGCGCGGCGCTGGAGAAGACGATCGCCGAGTCGGACGGGCTGATCCGCACCTTCGACGCCCTCCTGATGATCGCGCGGGCGGAATCCGGCGAGCTGCGGGACAATATGGCGGCGTTCGATGCGGCCGGCATCGCCCGCGACGTCGGCGAGCTGTACGAGCCGCTGGCCGAGGAGAAGGGTCTGTCGCTTCGGGTCGAGGCGGTGGCGACGGCGCCGGTGCGCGGCAATCGCGAGCTGGTCGGGCAGGCGATCGCCAATCTGATCGACAACGCCATCAAATATTCCGTGCTCACGCTGGAAGCCGAAGAGAAGGCCGCGCAAGCGCCTGCGCCGGCGCTCGCTGAGGTCGCGGGCCGGCCGGCCGGCGGGCCGGACGAGATCGAGCACGCCCCGGCTTCCGCCGGATCTCCGCTTTCGCCGGGACGAGCGGAGGGTGCGGAGGAGGCGGGCCAGCAAGCCCCGCGTGCGGGCGACAATGCGCCGCCGGAGATCGTGGTGCGCGCCCGCATCGTCGCCGACCGCGTCGAGCTCGAGGTGGCCGATCGTGGCCCCGGCATCGGTGCGGGCGACCGCGTGCGCGTGCTCGACCGCTTCGTCCGGCTGGAGCAGAGCCGGTCGCAGCCGGGCTCCGGGCTCGGATTGAGCCTTGCATCCGCGATCGCCCGGCTTCATGGAGGGGACCTTCGGCTCGAAGACAATGCGCCGGGTCTTCGTGCCGTCCTGTCCCTGCCGCGGGCGGCGCCGCCGTGAGGATCCGACGTGGACGACCATGTGGACGACCAGGCCGCTGCCGAGACCGTCGACGGCTCGCCGGCCTTGGCCCGGCGCATCGTCGCGGTGCCCCTTTGTGCCGACCCCGAGGGTGCGAGCGAGACCGTCGCGCGCTGGCGTGAAACCCTCGACCCGGCGGGAGCGGCGGCGGTCGAGCGGGCGCTCGACGTCGCGCCCACCGTCGCGCCGCTGCTCGAGGCGCTGGCCGACGGCTCGCCCTATCTGTGGGAGCTGGTGCAGCGCGACCCGCAGCGCTTCGCGGCGCTGCTCGCCTGCGACCCCGACCGCCGCCTCGCCGAAATCCTCGCCGACACGTTTCGCGCCGTCGCCGCGAGCCGCGACGAGGCCGAGGCGATGCGCCTCCTGCGCACCCTCAAGGCCGAGGCGGCGCTCCTGATCGCGCTCGCCGACATCGGCGGCGTGTGGCCGGTCGAGCGGGTGACGGGGGCCTTGTCCGATCTCGCCGACACCACCGTGCGCGCCGCGGTGCGCTTCCTGCTCGACGGCTTGGTGCGCGCCGGCAAGCTGGTGCCGCCCGATCCCGACCACGTTGCCGAGCACTGCGGCTACGTGGTGTTCGCCATGGGCAAGATGGGCGCCCACGAGCTGAACTATTCGAGCGACATCGACCTCATCGTCTTCTACGACCCGACCGCGCCGCTCGCCCCCGGCCTCGAGCCGGGGCCCTTGTTCGTGCGGCTCACCCGCAGCCTGATCAAGCTTCTCTCCGAGCGCACCGTCGACGGCTACGTGTTTCGCGTCGACCTGCGGCTCAGGCCCGATCCCTCGTCCACCCAGGTGGCGGTGTCGGTGCCGGCGGCGCTCGACTATTACGAGAGCACCGGCCAGAACTGGGAGCGTGCGGCCTTCATCAAGGCGCGCCCCTGTGCCGGCGACCTCGCGCTCGGCGGCTACATTCTGAAGGAGCTGTCGCCGTTCGTCTGGCGCAAATATCTCGACTTCGCGACGCTCGCCGACGTCCACGCGATGAAGCGGCGGATTCATGCCTACAAGGGCCACGGCGCGATCGCGGTCGAGGGGCACAATGTGAAGCTCGGCCGTGGCGGCATCCGCGAGATCGAGTTCTTCGTGCAGACCCAGCAGCTCATCGCCGGTGGCCGCAACCCGGTGCTGCGCGGGCGGGAAACGCTGGCGACGCTCGACGCACTCGCCGAAGGCCAGTGGATCACGCCGGAGGCGGCGGCCGAGCTGGCGCGGGCCTACCGCTTTCTCCGCACCGTCGAGCATCGCCTGCAAATGGTCGCCGACGAGCAGACCCACACGCTGCCGGCCGACCGCGAGTCTTTGGAAAAGTTCGCCCGCTTCCTCGGCTTCGAGAGCCGCGACGCGTTCGCCGCCGCGCTGGTCGCCGAGCTCGAGGTGGTGCAGCGCCATTACGCCGCGCTGTTCGAGGACGCCGCCGCCCGCGCCGCCGAGCAGCGCGGCCTCGTCTTTCCGCCCGACCAGGACGACCGCGAGACGCTCGACAAGCTCGCCACGATGGGGTTTCAGAAGCCGCTCGAGGTGTCCGCCCGCGTGCGGCACTGGCTGACCGGCGCGCCGCGCGGCCTGCGCGGCGAGTTCGCGCGAAGCCAGTTCGCCCAGCTGGTGCCGGGCCTGATCGATCAGTTCGCCCACGCCGAAAGCCCCGATGCGGCGGTGCTCGCCTTCGACCGCTTCGTCTCCGGCCTGCACGCCGGTGGCCGGCTGTTCGCGCTGCTCGTCCAGAATCCCGATCTCGTCACGCTGCTCGGCGTGCTGCTCGGCACCGCGCCGCGGCTCGCCGACATCCTCGCCGAGCACCCGCAGGTGATGGACCCGCTGATCGAGCCGGCCTTCTTCGGCGCGCTGCCGGATGCCGCGCAGCTCGACGCCGAGCTCGGCCGCTCGCTCGCGCTCGCCCGCTCGGACGAGGATTTTCTCGACCGCGTGCGCCTGTTCGGCCAGGAGCAGATGTTCCTGATCGGCGCGCGGATTCTCTCCGGCACGGTGTCGGCGGTGCAGGCCGGCGACGCGTTCGCCGGGCTCGCCGACGTGGTGATCCGCGCGCTGCATCGCTCCGTCGACGCGACCTTCACCGCGACCTACGGAAAAATCCCGAACGGCGAGAGCGCGGTGCTGGCGATGGGCAAGCTCGGCGGCCGCGAGATGACCGCCTCGTCCGACCTCGATCTGATCGTGATCTACGACTTCGATCCCGACCACCCGGAGTCGGACGGCGCCCGCTCGCTCTATGGCAGCCAGTATTACGCCCGCTTCACCCAGCGGCTGATCAATGCGCTGACCACCCGGACCAATCACGGCCGGCTCTACGAGGTGGACATGCGGCTGCGCCCGTCCGGCCGCGCCGGGCCGGTCGCCACCTCGCTCGCCGCCTTCCGCGACTATCAGCGCACCGAGGCCTGGACGTGGGAGCACATGGCGCTCACCCGCGCCCGCGTGGTGTCGGCCTCGCCGGAGTTCGCGGCCGCGGTGGACGGGGCGATCCGCGCCGTGCTGGCGGTGCCGCGCGACCGTGAGCGGATCGCCGGCGACGTCGTCGAGATGCGCCGGGCGATCGCCGCCGAGAAGGGCGACGACAAGCGGTGGGACCTGAAATACGTCGCCGGCGGGCTGGTCGACATCGAGTTCGTCACGCAGTACCTGCAGCTCGTCCACGCCGCCGAGCAGCCGAAGATTCTCGACACCTCGACCATAAGGGTGCTCGAGAAGGCGGCCCGCCTCGGCCTCCTGTCGGCCGAGGACGCCGAGGTGCTGCGCCCGGCGGCGCGGCTCTATCACGACCTCGGCCACATCCTGCGGCTGTGCCTGTCCGGGCCGTTCGTGCCGGAGCAGGCCGGCGCCGGCCTGTTGGCGCTGCTCACCCGCGCCGGCGACGTGCCGGACTTCGCCACCCTCGAGGCGCACGTGGTCGAGACCCAGGAGAAGGTGCGCAAGTGCTTCGTTCGGATTTTGGGAGAGGAGCCGTAGGGGCGAGGGCAGGACCCAGGTGAGGGGAGGGCCGGGCGAACCGGGCGGATTTCACCGCGTTGACGCTGTGAAATCGAAATGCAATCCTCCGCCGGGAGGACGAGACGCCCATGTCCACCGCGGTCGGCCGGATCATCGCCCATCTCCGTGACGACGGAGGGCTCCAGGGCAAGGACATCGCCAACATCGTCGCGGTCTCGCCGGCGACCGTGTCGCGCTGGTCGAGCGGCAAGGCGACGCCCGATCTGCGCACCCAGACGGTGATCGCCGAGCTGCGCTACGTGGTCGACCGGCTCGCCGACCTCTACACGCCCGACGAGACCCGGCTGTGGCTGCATGCGGCGCATCCGATGCTCGGTGGCGAGCGGGCGATCGACCTGATCAATGCCGGCCGCACCGAGGAGGTGCTGGCGCTCGTCGAGGCGCTGGAGACCGGAGCCCACACCTGACATGGCGGACGATCCGCCCGGCGGCATGCGTCGCGCCCGCGACCTCGCGCTGCTCGACGCGATCGACGCCTTTCCACGCGAGGCGTTCGAGGGCCGGGTGTGGCGGGTGGTGCGCGAGGAGCGCGATCCGACGCTCGGCGGACCCTCGCGCAGCCGCTGGTGCGACGGCTCGTTCGACGTGCTCTACACCTCGCTCGCGCGCGACGGGGCGATCGCCGAGATCGACGCGCTTCTCTCCCTGCAGCCGGTGTTTCCCTCCAAGATCCGGTGGCTCGTCCACACGCTGCGGGTCGTCACCGCGCGCACGCTGCGGCTCGCCGATCCGTCCGCGCTCGCGCGGCTCGGCGTCGTCACCGAACGCTGGGCCGATCGTGATTACCTCCGGTCTCAGGCGATCGCCGAGGCGGCGTTCTTTCTCGGCTTCGACGGCCTGATCGCACCCAGCGCCCGCTGGCCGTGCGACACGCTGGTGCTCTTCGACGAGCAGATGGCGCCGGGCGCCGTCACCGTCGTCGCCTCCGAGCCGGTCGATCTCGTGGCCTGGCGTCGCGATCCCGACCGCTGACACTTTCTCACGCGATCGGCAGGGCGGGGGCGTCGGGCTCGGCGAACTCGGCGAGCAGCCAGTCGCGAAACAGCCGCACCGCCTCGTGCCGGCCGTGGCCGTGCGGCACCGTGACGAAATAGCCGGACGACGACTGCAGGCTGTGCGCCCATGGCGCGACCAGTCGTCCGCGCGCGAGATCTTCCGCCACCACCGGCGTGCGCCCCATCACCACGCCGATGCCGTTGGCCGCCAGCTCGAAGCACGAATAGAGCAGGTCGCAGGCGATCTCGTCGGCGAAGGCGAGGCCCGGCGCGCCGGCGGTCTCGAGCCACAGCGGCCAGTCGTCCCGCAGCAGGAGCGGCGTGGTGGCGCGGATCACCCGGTGGTGCGCGAGCTCGGCCGGATCGAGCGGCGCCGTCTTGCCGGCGAGCAGCGCCGGGCCGCACACCGGAAAGATGCGCTCGTAGGAGATGCGGTCGGAGTCGTGGCCGGCGAAGGCGCCGAGCCCGTAGCGGATCGCGAGGTCGAGCCCCTTGAAGGGGCCGGTGCCGTCGCGGTCGCCCGTGTCGTACGGGTTGAGCGTGCGCAACCGCACGTCGATGTCCGGATGCTTCTCGATGAAGCCGTCGATGCGCGGCACCAGGCATTTGAGCAGGAAGGTGCCGGGGCACCCGATCATCAAGGTCTCGCCGGTGCCGTGCGCCACCCGATCGGTCGCGTGAGCGATGCCGACGATCATGGGACGTATGTCCGCGAGGTATTGCTCGCCGGGCGGCGTCAACCGCACCGTGCCGCCTTTTCTGGTGAACAGCTCGATGCCGAGAAGAGTCTCCAGCTTGCGAATCTGGTGGCTGATCGCCGTCTGCGTGAGATTCAGCTCGACTGCGGCGCGTCCGAAACTGCAGTGGCGCGCCACCGCCTCGGCGGCGCGCAGGCAGGCGATCGAGGGAAGACGGCCGGGCATTCGCGGATCACTCCGTCGCGATCGGTGGCGACATGACGTTTCGTCATGCTGGACTGGTTATTTATCATTTGCCAGCGGCCCCCCGGGCGATTTCTGATTTCCTCGGACACCGAAAAAGCGGGGGCAAGATGACGAATATTCAAGATCGCCTCGTCGGGCAAGGAGACGCGGCGAGTGGTTCGGATCCCTGGTATGCAGGGTTGACGCCGCGTCACTGGCGCATCCTGTGGGGCAGCTACATGGGGTGGATCTTCGACGGCTTCGAGGCGTTCGCCCTGGTCGTCGCGCTGCCCTCCGCGCTGCGCACGCTGCTCACCCCCGAGCAGGCGCAGACGCCGGCCTTCTATGCCGGCACGGCGATCGGCATCACCCTGCTCGGCTGGGGCATCGGCGGCCTGATCGGCGGCGTCCTGTGCGACTATATCGGCCGCAAGCGGATGATGATGCTGGCGGTATTCTTCTACGCGCTGTTCACCGGCCTCACCTGCTTCTCCACCAGCTTCGAGATGCTGGCGGTGATGCGCTTCATCACCGGGCTCGCGATCGGCAGCGAGTGGAGCACCGGCGTCGCGCTGGTGTCCGAGACCTGGCCGGACAAGGCGCGGCCGAAGGGCTGCGGTTTCCTGCATTCGGGCTTCGGCGGCGGCGCGCTGCTCGCCTCGGCGGTGTGGTTCCTGCTCGCCACCTTCCAGCCGCTCGGCAGCGAGAGCTGGCGGCTGATCTTCGTCGCCGGCGCGCTGCCCGCCTTCTGCGTGCTCTATCTGCGCCGCGCGCTCGACGAGTCCGAGAAGTGGGTCGCCGCGGTCAAGGCGCAGCGCGCCGTCGCCGCGAGCCACGGCGAGAGCACCCGGCCGTTCACGCTGTCGGAGATCTTCCGTGATCCCGAGAGCCGCCGCCGCGTGCTCTTGACCACCATCCTGTCGTTCGCCACCACGGTCGGCTGGTGGGCGGTGTCGAGCTGGATGCCGGCCTATACCGAGCAGCTCGCGCATCTGCACGGCGAGCCGGCCGGCGTGTGGGCGCCGCGCATGTCGCTCATCTACAATGTCGGGGCGATCATCGCCTATGTCTCGTCCGGCTTCATCGCCGATGCGATCGGGCGGCGGCCGTATCTTCTCATGACGTTCGCCGGCTCGCTGGTGATGTCGATCCTCACTTACACCTGGACCGGCGACCTCTACACCTTCATGGTGATCGCCTTCTTCAACGGCGTGTTCACCCTCGGCTTCGCCTTCTCGTGGATGGCGATCTATCTGGTCGAGCTGTTCCCCACCGCGGTGCGCGCCACCGCCGCCGGCTTCATCTTCAACGCCGCGCGGCTGATCGCCTGGCTCTTCCCGATCATCGCCGGTGCGCTGGTCGCCAGCCTCGGCGGGCTGTCGAGCGCGGCGCTGACCATGGCCAGCGTGTTCGTGCTCGGCGTGATCGTGCCGTGGTTCCTGCCGGAGACCGCCGGCAAGCCCTTGCCGGATTGACCCCCGGTTCGGCGGAGGGGTCGCGAAACCTCCTCGACGAACGGCCGACGCGCCCCGATTCTCTCGGATCGGGGCGCGTTCGCGTTCGGTGCGAAGGGTGGAGGGCGTCTCAGAACAGATAACGCTTGCCGGCGGCGAGCGGTGACACCGTCGCCTTGCCGAAGGTCTCGACGAGCGCGTCGATCGCCCGCCAGCCGGTGCAGTGGCCGGCGGCGATCCGGGCGAGGTCGAAGTCGCGCAGCGCCTCCACCGTCTGCGGGATGATGCGCTCGTTCGTGCCGGCGAGATGCAGGCCGCCGACCACGCCGTGCAGCGGCACGTCGGGATGGATCTCGCGCGCGTGCTTCAGCACGTTGACGATGCCGGCGTGCGAGCAGGCGGTCAGCACGACGATGCCCTTGCCGGCGACGTTCACCGTGAGAAAGCGCTCGTCGGTGATCAGCGGGTCGGGCTCCCACTCGCCCTCGGCGTTGCGGCGCAGGTCACCCGGAAGGCCCTTCTCGAACGGCACGACGCGCGGAATTTCTCCGGTGAGATGCACCATGCCGTCGAGCAGCTCCTGCGGCTCGGTCGCGTCGATCACCACGGCGCCGTGCGCGGCGAGCGTGACGGGGGAGGGGATGTCTTCCAGAATCCGCAGGCTGCCGTCGGCGCGCTTCGAGCCGCGCTGGGCGAACATGCCGGGATGCACGTAGAGCGGCACCGGCTTCTCGCCGTTCGCCGCGCGGATCAGGTCGAGCGCGGCCGGCAGGCCGCAGGCATGGTCCCAGTGGCCGTGCGACAGCACCACCGCCTCGACGGCGCCGAGATCGATGCCGAGCCGCGTCGTGTTGCGCTCGAAGGCGTAGCCCTCGGGCCCCGCGTCGAACAAGAGGCTGCGGGCGACGCCGTCGCGCCGCACCGTGACGAGGCAGGCGAGGCCGTGCACCGCGCAGCACAGCACGTCGGAGGAGACCTCGTGGCCGCGCCGCACCTGATAAGGCCATTCGGCCTCGATGCCGGCGGGCACCGACGACAGGCTGTCGACCGTGTTGTCGACCAGGATGTGCACTTCGAGGGAATCGACGGGGACCGGCATGTTCGAGAACCTGCGCTGCCGCCCGTGCGAGGCACGCGGGTCTCCGCGCACAGCGCAGCAGGGGGCGGGTGGACGAGGAAAAGCCGCAGGTGCTTTTTTACGCCATGCGCTCGCCCGCTTGAAGCGCGCGGGGCGGCGGCCGGCGGCTCGTCTCGCGCATCCCGGGTTTTCGCGTCGCTCGGCCCATGGGGACGACCGGCTCTTGGCAGCGCATCGGGATCATGCGACAGCGGCCGGCCACGTCTCCCGCGGCCGGCCGGTCCGGTCTTCATCCTAGATCGTGTTTCGGACGTCGGTGCGGCGCGCGGGCCGAGCCCTCAGGCCGCCTCCGGCGCGGGGGCGGTCGGCACCGTCTCTGCGTCCACCTCCAACTCGGACCCCACCTCGGATCCGGGCTCGGCCGCCACCGGCGCGGCGGCGTGCTCGGGCAGCGCGAGCGCCGAATGCAGGCTGCGCGGATCGAGAAACACCGCCTGGCAGCCGGCATTCACGAGATCGGCCTTGGCATAGAGCCCGCTCAGCATGCCGACCGCGCGCATGCGCACGTGATGGGCGGCTTCCGCGTCGTAGGGGGTGTCGCCGATCAGCAGCGCGTCGCCCGGATGCCGCGTGCCGAGCCGCTCGAGCACCGCCTCGAGAAGATCGGGATGCGGCATGCCGCGCTCCACTTCGCCGCCCGACACCACGGTGTCCACCAGATCGTCGACCTCGATCAGGCTGCGATAATGCGCGAGCTCCTCGTCGCGCGCGGTGGTCACCAGCGCGACCGCGGCGCCGCGGCTCTTCAGGTCGGCGATCAGCGTGCGTACGCCGGGAAAGGCGCGCAGCGTCGGCAACACCTCGGTGCGCATCCGCCAGCGATACTTGTCGAGCACCAGCTCGCGCGTCTCGCGGCATTCGCTCTCGGGCAGCAGCTCGGTCAGCATGTCCTCGGCATCCATGCCCTCGTAGCGATGGATGTCGGCGGTGCGGAAGGTGTGGCCGAACTCGGCGAGCGTTTGGGTCCAGCAGTTCAGCGAGGGCAGCACGGTGTCGACCAGCGTGCCTTCGATGTCGAACACATAGACCCGCGCCTCGGCCAGCGAGCCGCCGGTGCGCGAGCGTACCGCGAGGTGCGGGACGGACGGACGGCGGGGCTCGGGCGCTTGCGGTGTCTTCTTCGCGGCGTTCATCCAGCCGCGTCGGCGTATCCTGCGAGCAACAGCCATTGAGGTCCTCGTTCCACTCCCCCGCCCGTGCCTTGAGGGTTCGAGTCCGGGAGCCATGCGAGGGGCGATGCCTCGGCGACCGGTCCGGCAACTCCTGCATAGAACCGCTTCGCTTCCGCGCGGTTCCGCCACAGGCGAACGAAATTCCCGTGAAGTCTCCGTTGTGTCGGCTACCCGTCGGCGGCGATCGCCGGCCGGTGACCGGGTGGTGACCCGGCAGGGCGGCCGGCAGGGCGACCCCGGACTCCGGCGGGCCGGCAAATCTCTTTAAATCCGCCGGCGGCCGGCTTACATCGCTCGGTACCAGCCGAAGGACATCCCATGCGTACAGAGCAAGCCCGTCCGGTCCGCCTCGCGGACTATCGCCCCCCCGACTGGCTGGTCGACACGGTCGATCTCGACGTCTCGCTCGATCCCGCCCGCACGCGGGTGAAAGCGCGGCTGTCGCTGCGGCCGAACCCGGCGGCGGCGGCGCCCGCGCCGGTCACGCTCGACGGCGACGAGCTGACCCCGGTGTCGGTGGCGATCGACGGCACGCGCCTCGCGCCGGAAGACTATCTCGCCACCGCCGACGGCCTGACCATCCCGCAGCCGCCCTCCGGCCCGTTCGTGCTGGAGATCGAGACCGAGCTGAACCCGTCGGCCAACACCAAGCTGATGGGGCTCTACCGCTCGAGCGGCAACTACTGCACCCAGTGCGAGGCGGAAGGCTTTCGCCGCATCACCTATTTCCCCGACCGGCCGGACGTGATGGCGGTCTACACCACCCGCATCGAGGCCGCGAAGGACGAGGCGCCGGTGCTGCTCGGCAATGGCAACCCGGTCGAGGCGGGCGACATTCCCGGCACCGGCCGGCATTATGCCGTGTGGCACGATCCGCACCCGAAGCCGTCCTATCTGTTCGCGCTGGTCGGCGGCCGGCTCGCTGCCCGCACCGCGAGCTTCACCACCATGTCGGGCCGTACCGTCGCGCTCGGCGTCTATGTCGAGACCGGCAAGGAGGACCGCGCGGCTTACGCCCTCGAGGCGCTGCAGCGGGCGATGCGCTGGGACGAGGAGGTGTTCGGCCGCGAGTACGACCTCGACGTCTTCAACATCGTCGCGGTCGCCGACTTCAACATGGGGGCGATGGAGAACAAGGGCCTCAACGTCTTCAACGACAAGTACGTGCTGGCCTCCACCGACACCGCGACCGACCAGGATTTCGCCGGCATCGAGGCGGTGATCGCCCACGAGTACTTCCACAACTGGACCGGCGACCGCATCACCTGCCGCGACTGGTTCCAGCTGTGCCTGAAGGAAGGCCTCACCGTCTTCCGTGATCAGGAGTTCTCCTCCGACATGCGCTCGCGCCCGGTGAAGCGCATCGCCGACGTGCGGGTGCTGCGCGGCCATCAGTTCGTCGAGGACGCCGGCCCGCTCGCCCACCCGGTGCGCCCGGAGGTGTATCGCGAGATCAACAATTTCTACACGGCGACCGTGTACGAGAAGGGCGCCGAGGTGGTGCGGATGCTGAAGACCCTGCTGGGTCCGGAAAAATTCCGCGCCGGCATGGACCTCTATTTCGCGCGCAACGACGGCCGCGCGGCGACCATCGAGGATTTCGTCTCCTGCTTCGCCGACGCCGGCAAGGTCGATCTGACGCAGTTCATGCTGTGGTACGCGCAGGCCGGCACGCCCGAGATCGCGGTGACCACGACGCACGATCCGCATGCCAAGACCTTGACGCTCGAGCTCGCCCAGATGGTGCCTCCGACGCCCGGCCAGCCTTCCAAGGCGCCGATGGCGATCCCGCTCGCGCTCGGCCTGGTCGGCCCGGACGGCGACGATCTTCCGCTGGTGCTGGAGGGCCACGGGCCGGTCGAGCGCGGCGTGATCGTGCTGACCAAGCCGGCGGAGACCTTCGTGTTCACCGGCATCGCCGAGCGGCCGGTGCCTTCGCTCGGTCGCGGCTTCTCGGCGCCGGTCAAGATCCAGGCGGATCTGTCGAGCGACGATCTGCGCTTCCTCGCCGCCCACGATTCCGACCCGTTCAATCGCTGGCAGGCGGTGCAGACGCTCGCCTCGTCTCTCCTCATCGACAACGTGGCGGCGATCCGCTCGGCCGGCAACCTGCATCACGACGGCGGGCTGGTGCACGCGCTCGGCACGCTGCTCGCCGACCAGACGCTGGAGCCCGCCTTCGTCGCGCAGGTGCTGTCGATCCCCTCCGAGGGCGACATCGCCCGCGACCTCGGCCGCGAGGTCGATCCCGAGGCGATCTTCCTCGCCCGCCGCGCGCTGCGACGCGCGATCGGCAACGAGCTCGCGCCCGCACTCGCCGCGACCCGCGGCCGGATGCGCACCGGCGCGCCCTATGGCCCCGACGCCGCCAGTGCCGGCCGCCGCGCGCTCGCCAATGCCTGCCTCGATCTGATGGCGGCGCCCGGCGGGGCGGAGGCGATCGCGCTCGCCGCGGCGCAGTATGCCGAGGCCGACAACATGACCGACCGGATGGCGGCGCTGTCGACCCTCTCGCTGCATCCGGGAGATGCGCGCGAAAACGCGCTGGCCGACTTCCTGCAGCGCTACGAGGCGAACCCGCTGGTGATCGACAAGTGGCTCGCCCTGCAGGCGATGATCCCGGAGGCGGGAACGCTCGACCGGGTGCGCCGGCTCACCGAGCACTCGGCCTTCTCGCTCGGCAACCCGAACCGCGTGCGGGCGCTGATCGGCTCGTTCGCGCAGGCCAACCACACCCAGTTCAACCGCGCCGACGGGGCCGGCTACGCCTTCGTCGCCGACATCGTGCTGGAGCTCGATGGGCGCAACCCGCAGGTCGCCGCCCGCATGATGACCGCGTTCCGCTCGTGGCGGGCGCTCGAGCCCGCGCGGCGGGCCAAGGCGCGTGCGGCGATCGAGCGGGTGGGGGCGGCGGCGTCGCTGTCGCGCGACCTCGCCGACATCGTGCAGCGCTCGCTCGGCGACGCCTGACGCACCGGCGTCGGCACCGCGCCGGCAGCGCGGCACTGCCGACGCGACACCGGCGACGCGACGCGGGCGAGCCGGCCGTCGCGCCGGCCGCCTACCGTCCGGCCCGGCCGGATGCCGCCGCGACGGCACCCGAGTCCGGCCGGACTCCCTGAAAACACGTAGGCTTTCGGCATTGTGGCCAAAAGCCGCCAAAAATGATTCGGCGACTCTCGACAAATCACTCGTCTTCGATTCAAATCCGATCGTTCGGGAGATGCGGCACATCCTTCCGACTTTCAGGAACGATCCGAACGGAGGCTGGCGATGGCGCCCGCTCACGGTGCGAGCGCGTCTGCGAGTACCGATTCCATCAAGGGACTGGCGCAATCGGTCGCGAGGCCGACCTATCGCCGGCTCTTGATCGCCGAGCCGGTGCTGCGGCGCGCCGTGCCGGTGCTGATCATCGTCTTTCTGATCACGATCGCGGCCGGCGCGGCGGTGCAGATCCGTGACGCGCGTCATCACGCCGCCGGCATGGTGGCGAACGAGATCGAGATCCTCGCCGCGTTGCTGGTCGAGCGCTTGGGCGACGTCACGGTGGGCGCCGGCGCCGATCCGGTCCGTCTGCAGGAGGCGGTGAGCCGCCTGATCGGCAGCGATCCGGCGCTGAAGGACCGCGACGTGTTCGTCACCGACGCGAACGACGTGGTGATCGCCTCGACGCCGCCGGAGCGCGCCCGCGGCCACGGGCTCGCCGATCTCGTGTCGGCGACCGCGGGCGAGGATTTGCTCGGGCGCCGCGCGAGCGTGCTGCTGGTCGATCTTCCCGACGGACGCCGCGGGTTGTCGACGCTGCGCCGGCTCGCCGCTCCGCTCGGGCACGTGCTGGTGATCGCACCCGATCCGCCGGCGCTGTCGGTATGGCGCTCCGACACCGCGCTGACCATCACGCTGTCGGCGACGACGAGCTTCGTCGTGCTGATCCTCGGCTTCGCCTTCCATTGGCAGACGGTGCGCGCCCGCGAGGCCGATCTCATTCACGACACCGTCCGCCACCGCATCGACACCGCGCTCAATCGCGGCCGCTGCGGCCTGTGGGACTGGGACCTGTCGTCCGGCCGGATCTTCTGGTCGCACTCGATGTTCGCGATCCTCGGCATGGAGGCGAGCGACGAGCTTCTGACCTTCGGCGACGTCGAGGCGCTGGTGAACCCGCAGGACGTCGACCTCTATGCGCTCGCCGCCCAGATCAGCGACGGCAAGACCAAGGCGATCGACCGCGCCTTCCGCATTCGCCACGCCCGTGGCGACTGGGTGTGGGTGCGGGTGCGTTGTGAGATCATCCGCGAGGCGCACGAGCGCGGCCTGCATCTGATCGGCATCGCGGTCGACATCACCGAGCAGAAGAGCTTGGTCGAGAAGACCGTCGCGGCGGACCTGCGGCTGCGCGACGCGATCGAGACGGTGCCGGAAGCCTTCGTCCTGTGGGACTGTGAGAACCGCCTCGTTCTGTGCAACTCCAATTTCCAGCAGCTCTACAATCTGTCGGACTCCGCCGTGGTCGCCGGCACCTCCTACGAGGCGGTGCTGGCCGCCGGCAGCCAGCACGTGGTGCGCACCATCGTCAACGAGACCGGCGCTGCGGCGCCGGGTGGGCGCACCTTCGAGGCGCAGCTCGACGACGGCCGCTGGCTGCAAATCAGCGAGCGCCGCACCAAGGACGGCGGCTACGTCTCGGTCGGCACCGACATCACCAAGATCAAGCGGCACGAGGAGAAGCTGATCGAGAGCGAGCGCCGGCTGATGGCGACGGTGCGCGATCTGAGAACGTCCCAGCAGGCGCTGCAGAGCCAGGCCCGTCAGCTCGCCGAGCTCGCCGAGAAATACGCCGAGGAGAAGACCCGCGCCGAGGTCGCCAACCAGGCGAAGTCCAAATTCCTCGCCAATATGAGCCACGAGCTGAGAACGCCGCTCAATGCCATCATCGGCTTTTCCGAGATCATGGAGGCGCGGCTGTTCGGCCCGCTCGGCGTCGACCGCTACGACGAGTACTGCCGCGACATCCGCGCGAGCGGCCAGTATCTGCTCGAGGTGATCAACGACATTCTCGACATGTCGCGCATCGAGGCGGGCCGGCTGCGGCTCGACGTCGAGGAGGTCGAGGTCGACCGCATCCTCGCCGACGCGATCCGCGTGGTGTCGAAGCGCGCGCTGGACAAGTCGCTGACGGTGACGTCGAGCATCGGCGAGGGCCTGGTGCTCGACGCCGACCGGCGCGCCATCAAGCAGGTGGTGCTGAACCTTCTGTCGAACGCGGTGAAGTTCACGCCGGACGGCGGCGAGGTGCGGGTGCACGGCCGGCTGAAGAAGAACGCGGTGGTGGTGGCGATCGCCGACACCGGCATCGGCATCTCGCGCAAGGCGCTGGAGCGGCTCGGCCGGCCGTTCGAGCAGGTCGAGGATCAGTTCACCAAATCGCACCAGGGCTCGGGGCTCGGCCTGGCGATCTCGAAATCGCTGATCGAGCTGCATTCCGGGACGATGCGGATGCGCTCGACCCCCGGCCGCGGCACCGTCGTGGTGGTGCGCTTCCCGCTCGACGACGAGGCGCGGGAGGTGTCACGACTGATGCCCGAGCGCGAATCCGAGCGCGAGGTCGCCTGAGCCCTTCGCGCGCCGTCTCGTCTCGATGGCCTCTCGAGCTTCATTGTTCGATGTCCCGTACGGGGCGTGCGGTTCTCCCACTGTTTCCGAGCGCTCCGGTCGTGCACATCTGAGCCGGGGAGCTTTTCAGGGAGATCGATCATGACCAGCATCGAGAAGGCCGGCACCCACGTGCTCGGCGACCGCGCGGTGAGGCGGCTCGGCTACGGCGCCATGCAGCTCGCCGGGCCCGGCGTGTTCGGGCCGCCGAAGGATCGTGCTGCGGCGATCGCCGTGCTGCGCGAGGCGGTGGCGAGCGGCGTGAACCACATCGACACCAGCGACTTTTACGGGCCGCACGTCACCAACCAGCTGATCCGCGAGGCGCTCGCGCCCTATCCGGACGATCTCGTGCTGGTCACCAAGATCGGCGCGGTGCGCGGCGCCGACGCCTCGTGGAACCCGGCCTTCTCGGCCGAGCAGCTCACCGCGGCGGTGCACGACAATCTGCGCAATCTCGGGCTCGACGTGCTGGAGGTGGTCAATCTGCGGCTGATGTTCGGCGTTCACGGTCCGGCGGAAGGCTCGCTCGAGGCGCCGCTCACGGCGCTGGCGGAGCTGCAGCGCAAGGGGCTCGTCCGCCACATCGGGCTGTCCAACGTCACCCCGACCCAGATCGCCGAGGGCCGGCGCATCTGCGCGATCGCCTGCGTGCAGAACATGTACAACGTGATGCACCGGGACGACGACGCGCTGATCGACGACCTCGCGCGCGAAAACGTGCCCTATGTGCCGTTCTTTCCGCTCGGCGGCTTCACGCCGCTGCAGTCGACCGTGCTGTCTCGGGTGGCGGCGCGGCTCGGGGCGACGCCGATGCAGGTCGCGCTCGCCTGGCTCCTGAGGCGCGCGCCGAACATTCTGCTGATCCCGGGCACGGGGTCGGTCGCGCATCTGCGGGAAAACCTCGCGGCGGCCGAGCTGTCCTTGCCGGACGATGCGGTCGCCGAGCTCGAGGGGGCGGCGCGCACCGCCGCCTGATCTCTGGCCCGCCGTCGATGGAGAGGGGGGGCGGCCACGCCCCTCCGCTTTCCTCGCAGCAGCGAAAAACACCCTGGGAAAAAAAAACGCCCCGCCCGGATCGTGCGACCGGCACGACGGGGCGGAGCGCCATTCTTGTTCTTGTTGTCGGTCTTCGAGGTCTTCTTCTTTTTATTGGTCGTCGAGCGAGCCGGCCGCGCCAGGCGGCCGGCGTCGCGTCACATCATGGAGAAAGCTCCTCCAGCGACTTGCCCTTCGTCTCGATCGCGAACAGCGCGGTGATCAGGCCGCCGATCAACGCGACACCCGCAAAGGCCGCGAACACCCAGCGGATGCCGTAGCCCGCCATGATGAAGCCGACCATCGCCGGACCGATCGACGAGCCCGCCCTGAGCCACGCGCTGCCGAGCGCCGTGCCGATCGCGCGCATGCGGGTCGGATAGAGCTCGGAGGAGTAGAGGTAGAGCGAGAAGGCGATGGTCTGCAGCACGGCGTAGACCATGGTCGCGAAGATCAGGATCTGCGTCGCCGAGGTGCCGCCGAGCACCGCCAGGGTCGCCAGCGGGATCACCGCGATCACGAACGCCGCGATGTACCAGGGCTTGCGGCCGACCTTGTCGATCAGCAGCGCGCAGGCGACCGAAGCCAGCACGCCGAAGGCCGAGGTGGTCCAGCCATAGGCGAGCGCGGTCTGCAGCGGCAGCTTGAACACGCCTTTGTAGAGCGTGGGCAGCCAGGTGATCATGCCGTTGTTGATCGTGTACGCACACACCCAGAGCGCCCAGATGGTCAGCGTCCGCTTGCGGTAGATGCCCTTGAACAGCTCGCGCCAGTCCGACTTGGCGGTCGCACGCGGATCGACCGGGCGCGGGGTCGGCTCGGGCAGCGGCAGGCCACGCTTGGTCGCCTCGTCCTCGAGCTTGGTGACGATCTTGTCGGCCTCGGCGAAGTGGCCCTTGGAGGCGAGCCAGCGCGGCGATTCCGGCATCAGCCACCGCAGCGGGATCGACAGCACCGACGGCACCAGGCCGACGATGAACATCGCCCGCCAGCCGTACACCGGCACCAGGAAGTAGCCGATCAGGCCCGCGAACATCAGGCCGACCGGGAAGATCACCTCGTAGAGAAGGAAGAACCGGCCGCGCTTGCGGGCGCCGATGAACTCGTTGATGTAGGCGCTCGCGACCGGCACCTCGCCGCCCGTGCCGATGCCCTGCATGAAGCGGAAGGCCATCATCGACATGCCGCTCCAGGCGAACAGGCAGGCGAAGTCCATCGCGACGAACAGGAGAATGGTGATCAGCAGGACGTGAAGGCGGCCGATCTTCTCGGCGAGCCACCCGAAGAACACGGCGCCGACCAGCTGGCCGATATACCCGGCCGCGATGATCAGGCCGACCTCTTTCGGGGTCAGGTGCCATTCCGCCACCAGCTGCGGCATCGCGAAGGCGATGGCGAGCACGGTGTAGGCGTCGAAGAACGTGGCGACGCCGACGATGACGCGGATGGTCATCAACCGGCGCGTGATCGGGAGACGCTCGATCCGGGCGACGATCATTTGCATCGCTTGGGATGCCGATGAGCCGCCCACGGCTTGTGCCGTCGTCATGGTGAACCCCTGTGCTGCGACGGCCGCTCGTCGGGGGAACGAGGAAACCCACCCGGGGAAGGTGAGCCGGGTGGCCCGCGCGGCCACCCGGCAGACGTCGCGTCTGCGGTTACGACACGGTGCCGGTCACCGGCACCTATGGGAGCCTCGCCCTCAGGCGGCGGCTTTCGCGGACTTGCCGGCGAGGCCGAGGCCCGCCGCCTTCATCGCGTTCGCGATCTCGACGTCGGCGCCCTCCGGCAGCGGCAGGAGCGGCGTGCGCACCGTCGCGTGCTCGAGGATGCCGCGGGCGACCAGGGCGTGCTTGAGCGCCACCGTGCCTTCCATGTGCGAGCCGCGGTGGTACACGGCCTTGGTCACCGGCAGCAGACGGTCGTGCACGGCGCGGGCCTTGGCGTAGTCCTTCGCCTTGCCGGCGGCGATCAGCTCGACCAGCGGCTCCGGCGCGATGTTGCCGTAGCCGACCAGCGCGCCGTCGACGTCGAACATGGTGTGCAGCAGATACTCGTCGTGGCAGGTGAGCACCTGGAGGTCCGGCTGGGCGGCACGGATCACCGGGATCTCGGTGTCCCAGCGGCGCATGTTGCGCACGCCGTTCTTCATCGCGAACACGCCGGGCTGCGCGGCGATCTCGAGCAGCGTCTCGAGATTGTAGGTCGCCTTGGTCACGTCCGGGTACTGGAACAGGATCAGCGGCAGGCCGCTCGCCTCGTAGACGGCCTTGTAACGATCCTGCGGCGCGCCCTTCTGATAGCCGAAGCGCAGCCAGCCGTGCGACGGATAGAGCAGGCCGGCCTTGGCGCCCGCCTTCACCGCGCGGGCGGCTTCCGTGCCGGCGATGCCGGTGCCCTCGCGGGTGATGCCGGCGATGATCGGGATGCGGTCCTCGACCGACTTCACGAAGCTCTCGATGACGGCGATCTGCTCGTCGTCGGTGAGGAAGGTGCCCTCGCCGGCATGGCCGAGCACGACGAGGCCCTTCACGCCGTCGATCGAGCCGAGCCAGGAGCCGAGCCGTTGGATCGCGGCATGGTCCACCGCGCCGTCGCGGGTGAACGGCGTCACGGGTGCGGGTACGAGACCCCGGACGTCGAGCTTGTTCTTGGTCGTCATCGAACTCTCCTTTTTTGGGTTCGGTCTCGGTTTCTCGGCACGTACGACCCGGCGGGACCAGCCGGGGCGCAGCGCGGTCAGCGGATGCCGACCGCGCTGGTCGATCCGCTCGCTTCCTGGGCGCGGGCGATGTGGCGGGCGGCCTCTTGCATCGGGCCGAGCGCGCGGGCGGTGAGATCCTCCGGCGAGGACTGGATCGCCGGGGTCACCACGCTGATGGAGCCGGTGGCGAAGCCGTCGCGGGCGAGCACCGGCACCGCCAGCACGCGCAGCCCGTTCGACACCCGCGAATCCTCCAGCACGTAGCCGGCCTCGCGGATGCGGGCGAGGAGGGCGTCGAGCTCCGGCCGCTCGGGCGGCCGCAGCGTGGTCGGGTGGCGCGGCGGCATCGCCAGCACGCGCTCGAGCCGCTTCTCGGGGGTGAAAGCGAGAATCGCCCGGCCGATCGAGGTGACCGCCGCCGGGATGGTGGTGCCGATGCGGATGTCGACGCCGAGCCGGGTGAAGCCGGCGCGCACGCGCTCGATATAGAGGGCGTCGGCGTCCTCCAGCACCGCGAAGCTCGCCGCCTCGCTCACCTCGTCGACCAGCGATTGCAGCAGCGGCCGCACCAGCGCCCGCAAATCCTTGTGGGCGATCGCGTTGAAGCCGAGATCGAGCACCTTCAGCGACAGCCGGAAGCGCCGGCTCTCGGGAATGCGCACGACGTAGCCGACCTCGACCAGCGTGTTGAGCATGCGGAAGGTGGTGCCGGCATCGAGCCCGGAGACCGCGGCGATCTCCGACAGCGTCATCTCGTCGGCGTCGCTCGAGAACGCCTCGAGGACCCGCAAGCCCTTGGCGAGAGACTGGACGGAGCTCTTGCCGTCCTTCGGATCGAGGCGCCGCAAGCCGAGCGGCTTGGTCGCGTCGGACGCCGAAGCGGACTTCCCGTTGGGCAGTGTCATGGGTCCCTCCGGCCGGTTTTTCGGATAGCGAAAATTTTTTCGCATCTATGAGCGGAAGCTAGAGAGGCCCCAGGAGCGTGTCAACGACGGCACGGATGCCGCCGACGCGGAGCAGCCCGGCGATAAATGCAGGCATAACGGGAGGGAATTTCACTCGGCAGCCGGTCGCTGCAGCGCAGCAATAACCCGATCGGATCGGGGCTTCGGAGAGTTACGGACATTCTCCGAAACCCTCGCCGACGACCGATTCTGTCGACCACGCATCGCCTCTTGGCACGTCGGGCGAGACCGCTTACCTCGGTCCGGGACAGCATGCACAAGGGATGCCGATGGCCGCCGACCTCGTCTTCGACAAGAGCTTCGATCTCGCGCCGGGACGGGCCGAGGAGGTGTATCCGGGGGTTCGCCGGCTTTTGTGTGACAATCCCGGACCGTTCACCTGGAAGGGCACGGTGAGCTACGTGCTCGGCCGCGGGCGGGTGGCGATCGTCGATCCGGGGCCGGACGACGAGCGGCACGTTTCGGCGCTGCTCGATTCGGTGCGCGGCGAGACGGTGACCCACGTGCTGGTCACCCACACGCATCGCGACCATTCACCGGCGGCGGCGCGAATCAAGGCGGCGACCGGCGCCGAGATCTTGGCGGAAGGGCCGCACCGGCCGGCGCGGCCCTTGAATGTCGGCGAGGCGCCGCGGCTCGAGGCCTCGAACGACGTCGATTTCCGGCCCGACCGGACGCTCGTGGACGGCGAGACGGTCGAGGCCGGCGGCTTCGTGATCGAGGCGGTGGCGACCCCCGGCCACACGGCGAATCACCTGGCCTTCGCGCTGCGCGGCACCGAGGTGCTGCTGGTCGGCGACCACGTGATGGCGTGGGCGACCTCGGTGGTGGCGCCGCCCGACGGCGCGATGAGCGACTACATGGCCTCGCTCGAGAAGCTCGCCGCGCGCGACGAGCAAATCTATCTGCCCGGCCACGGCGGCGCGGTGCGCGACGCCAAAAACTTCGTCGGCGGCTATATCGAGCACCGGCGTGGCCGCGAGGCGTCGATTCTCGGCCGGCTGCGCAAGGGCGCGGCCGACATCCCGACGCTGGTGCGGGCGATCTATATCGGCCTCGATCCGCGCCTGGTCGGGGCCGCCGGCCTGTCGGTGCTCGCCCATCTCGAGGATTTGGTCGGGCGTGGCGTGGTCGCGACCGACGACGGCGTGCCGTCGGCCGCCGGCACCTATCGCCTCGCCTGACCGCGCCGGGCCGGCTCCGCCGGTTTCGGCGGCGGCTCCGGCTTGATGCCGGCGGCGAGCGTGTCGAGGTCCTCGAGGAAGTGCGTCACGCGCGCGGCGTTGATGCCGAGGTCGCGGTCGCCGTAGCGGGACGAGGAGCGCATGTCGACCCGCGTGCCGGCGCCGATCGCGCGGAAGCGTAGCGCCACGTCGTCACGGAACGTCATCACCGGGGTGAGCGCCACCGCCTCGATGAAGCCGTCGCGCCGCATGGTCACCGGCGGACGGGCGTTCACCACCTTCCATTTGCGCTTCTCGACCAGCTTCAGCGCCGCGCGATAGACCGCCTCGGGCGGGGCGTCGAGCATCAGGGGCTCGATGTCGGGATAGGCGCTGCGTTGCAACTCGGCGGCATAGAGGCCGGCATACATCACCGGATTGGCGGCGCGGGTGCGCAGCTGCGCGATCGCCTCGTAGCGCGGCGGATCGAGCGCGTCGGTGGTGATGTCGGTGATCGGCGGCAGCTTCCAGGTGGTCGCGGCGAGATAGGCGGGATAGGCGAGGATCACGAGCCCGAGCGCGATCGCCGACACCGCCCGCCCGAAGCCGGAGGCGCCGGTGTGCCAGATCACCGCGAAGGCGAGCAAGGCGACCAGGATGCCGAGCACCGAGAGGGCGAGGCCGGCGCCGAGCGTCACCACCACCGGCACGGTGTCGAGCAGGCCGGCGCGGGCGATCACGATCGCCAGGAGCACGACGGCGAGCGAGAACAACACCAGCCGCTGCGACCACAGCGCGAGACGGGAGGGCGGCTCCTCGGCGATCCGGCGGCGCATGTCGACCTTTCCGTGCGGCGGCTCGATCGCCGTGCGGCGCCACCGATAGTGCGAAGCGCCGTGGCTGGCAACGGCGGTTCTCGCGCGATCGATCCGGTGGTTGCCGCGCACCGCGAACGGGTCGCCCCGCGTGCCGAGCGGGCGTGCGATAGCGGCCGCATTGGCGTATGGTCGAGGCCCGTTCCGCCCGCCTTTTCGAAAGTTTCAGCAATGACCGTTTCCGGAAATCAGGCCGTTCGCGACATCGAGACACTCGTTCACCCCTACACTGATCTCGCCACCCACAGAGACACCGGGCCGCTGCTGCTCGAGCGCGGGCAGGGCGTGTTCGTCTACGACACCGCGGGCAAGGATTACATCGAGGGCATGGCCGGCCTGTGGTGCCTGTCGCTCGGCCACGGCAACGAGGAGCTGATCGAGGCGGCGACCACGCAGATGCGCCGGCTCTCCTTCGCGCATCTGTTCAACGGCAAGAGCCACGATCCGGCGATCGAGCTGGCCGAGACTCTCAAGGCGATGGCGCCGGTGCCGACCTCGAAGGTCTTTTTCTGCAACTCCGGATCCGAGGCCAACGACACCCAGGTCAAGCTGGTGCGCTACATGAACAACGCGCTCGGCCGCCCGCAGAAGAAGAAGATCGTTGCGCGCGAAAAGGCCTATCACGGGGTGACGGTGGCCTCCGCCTCGCTCACCGGCCTGCCGGCCAATCACGCCGATTTCGACCTGCCGATTCCCGGCATCCTGCACACCGGCTGCCCCTATCATTATCGCATGGCGCAGGAGGGCGAGACCGAGGAGGAGTTCTCCACCCGGCTCGCCGCCGAGCTGGAAGCGCTGATCGAGCGCGAAGGGCCGGAGACGGTCGCCGCCTTCATCGCCGAGCCGGTGATGGGGGCCGGTGGGGTGGTGGTGCCGCCCGCCGGCTATTTCCCGAAGATCCAGGCGGTGTGCGACAAGTACGACCTCTACGTGATCTCCGACGAGGTGATTTGTGGGTTCGGGCGGCTCGGAAAAATGTTCGGCTGCGAGGTGCTCGGCTTCCGGCCCGATTCGCTGTCGGTCGCCAAGGCACTGTCGTCGGCCTATCTGCCGATCGCCGCGGTGACGGTGCCGGAGACGATGTACGACGCCATGCTCGACGAGAGCCGAAAGCTCGGCTCGTTCGCGCATGGCTGGACCTATTCCGGCCATCCGGTGGCGGCCGCGGTGGCGCTCAAGACCCTCGAAATCTATCAGCGCGACAAGATCGTCGAGCAGGTGCAGGCCAAGATCCCGCAGTTCCGGCAGCACCTCGCGCAATGCGCCGAGCATGTGCTGGTCGGGCAGGCGCGGGGCGTCGGGCTGGTCGCCGGGCTCGAGCTGGTCGCCGACAAGGCGACCAAGCGGGCGTTCGAGCCGTCGAAAGGGGTCGCGGCGCGCTGCGTGCGGTTCGCCGAGGAGGAGGGCTTGATCGTGCGCGCGCTGTCGAACGACACCGTGTCGGTCTGCCCGCCGCTGATCATTTCGCCCGAGGAGATCGACGAGCTTTTTGCGCGCCTCGGCCGTGCGCTCGACCGCACGCTCGCCTGGGTGCGGCAGGGCTGAAGCGCCTTCGCCGGTGCCGGGCGCGTTCCACGGCCGTTCGGTTCGTGCTCGGGAGATGCCACGCGTGCAGCGCTGCTCCCTCTTCCCGCAAGCGCTACGGCATGCACACGAGGGCAAAAAACGTGGGATTTCGATGAGAGTGGGATTTCGCTGAGAAAGGTGGAGCTCGCCAGGACCTCCGCCGTCATCGCCGGGCTTCGACCCGGCGATCCATCAAACCGA
>NZ_AKZI01000114.1 GCF_000293785.1 Rhodovulum sp. PH10
CTGCTGAAGACACTCCTCGCCGGCACCACCGCACTCGCGCTGATCGGCTCGGGCGTCGCCTATGCGCAGACCCGCACCGAGTCGCCCGCCGGCAAGACCCCGCCGGCCGCCTCCCAACGCAGCGACGCCCAGATCAAGGCCGACCGCGAGGCGTTCCTCGAGGCGCGCATCGCGGCGCTGAAGGCCGGCCTGAAGCTGACGCCCGACCAGCAGAAGGCGTGGCCCGCCTTCGAGAAGGCGTATCGCGATTTCGCCACCACCCGCGCCGAGATCTGGCAGGACCGGATGGAGGCGCGCCGCGAGGCGCAGCAGGCCCGCAAGACCGGCGACGCCCAGCCGGTC
Organism: Rhodovulum sp. PH10; assembly: GCF_000293785.1. Taxonomy (GTDB): domain Bacteria; phylum Pseudomonadota; class Alphaproteobacteria; order Rhizobiales; family Xanthobacteraceae; genus Rhodoplanes. The sequence goes on from NZ_AKZI01000114.1 coordinate 343, forward strand.
GACCGGCTCGCCCGCCTGAAGGAGCGCGCCGACGCGACGGTCCGCCGCGGCGAGGCGATGAAGGCGTTCGCCACCGCCGCCGAGCCGCTGATCGCGACGCTCGACCAGGACCAGACGCGGCGCTTCTGGGCGCTCGCGCGGCCGATGGGCAAGCGCTTCGCCATGGGCGGCGGCTGGCACCACGGGTGGGGCCACAACCGGCACCACGGCTGGATGCGCGACGGAATGGGCATGAACGGAATGGGCTCGGGCCGCATGGGCATGCAGGGCATGGGTCCGGGCAGCATGGGCCCTGGAATGGGCGGCATGGGCGGCATGGAATGATGGGCACCGACGGTCGCGGCTCCGACGATGCGGGCGCGAGCACCCCGGCCGACCAGGACACCGAGCAGGACGGCGACCAGCTCTGAGCACGACACCGACGGTGGTCGGGCACGCCACTCCGGTGCGCCCGACGACCGGCCGCCGGATCGCTCCGGCACCCCCTCCTCCGGCGCGGCACGGGCCGTGTAACGAAACGGTCCGCCCGCGCGAAGGAGACCACGACGGGAATTTTCGCGGCCGTGTCCCCCGGACCTGCGAAAAAACCCGGATCGCGAGGAGCCGGACCACGAAGCCCCCGTGGCCCGGTGGAAACCACCTCCGAGACGCACGACCGACGAAGGCAAGAAGGACGAAGGCAAGAACGACGAAGGACAGAACGATCCAGGACAGAACGATCCGGGACAGAACTTCGGGCCGGCCCGTCGCCCCCGATGCCTCCCCAGCCCCCCAGCGACGACCGGCCTCGCAGGCCGCCGGGTCCCCTCCCGGCGGCCTCTCTTTTTTCTCGCGCGCCGATTCGCCCTCGCGATCTCACGATCCGGTTCACCGTCGCGCCGCGCGGTCGAGGTTCGCGCGCCCTGTTCGCTCGTCCCGATTCGCCGGCCGGCCGGCTCGCCGGCGGCCTCGCCGGAAGTCTCGCCCGACGGCCGTGGACCTCCGGTCCGAGATCCCGCGGCGCGTCCCGACGCTGCGGCCTCGATTCGCGGCCGCAGATTACCGGCGGATCGGGCACCGCGGCCCCTCGCTTGTGCTCCACGTCGTGCCGCCGTCCCTCACGCCCCGCCCCGGCGGCGACACCCCCGACACGCGGGGCCGCGCATCCGGAAGACGACATCCCTTGCGTGCAGCCGCGCGCCGGCACGGCCCGTCAGCGACCGGAAAAACCGCCCGTCGTTTCCTGCATGGCGGAATCTCGCCTCCGCACGGGTGGACACGGCCTGCATCGTTTGCTACAGACGCGCGCCGTCGTCGTTCGGCGGCAGCGAGTGGGCGCATAGCTCAGTTGGTAGAGCAGCTGACTCTTAATCAGCGGGTCCAAGGTTCGAGTCCTTGTGCGCCCACCACTCCAAATCCCGACGAAACGACTCCCCCAGCGAACGACGGCCCGCCCGCCGGTCACCGCACCTCGCCGACCACCGCCGAGGTCGTGGGATGTGGCGTCGTCAGGCCGTGCCAGCCGTCGAGGCCGATGAAGATGCCGACCGCGGCGATCAGCGCCGCCGACGCATAGGGCGCGCGCCGCACCAGCGTGCCGAAGCCCGACCAGCGGCTCGCGACGTGGCGCACGCCGAGCGCGGCGACCACGCCGGCCGACACCATCGTCACCGCCAGCCCGACGCTGAAGCACACCACCAGGAGAACACCGAGCGCGATTCTGTCGAGCTGCATGCACACGAGCAGCACGGTGATCGCCGCCGGGCACGGGATCAGCCCGCCGGTGAGGCCGAAGGCGACGATCTGCCCGGTGGTGGCGGTGCGGCCGGCAAAGCGGCGGCGGATGTCGGCGGCGTGCGCCAGCGCATGGGCGTCGTCGGCGGTGCCGAGATCGAGGTGATCGTGATCGTGCTCCTCGAGCACGATCGTGTGGCTCTCGGTGCGGTCCTCGTCGATCCGCAGGTCGAGCCGGGCGGTGAAGGCGTGCGGCTCGGGGATCTCCGACACGCTCTCCAGAAAACCCTCGCGTGCGACGAAGGAGAAGGTTTGCGTGGCACCGTCCGGCCGAACGGTCGTCACCGCGACGTCGCCGGCCGAGGGCAGCGGGTCGCTCTCGGCAGAAAGAATCCGCCAGCGCGGCGGCACGCCGTCCTCGAACACCTCGAGGATCAGCGGGCCGGCCGAGGTGTTCAGGCGATGCCGCTCCTCGTGAGCGTGATCGTGGTCGTGGTGGTGGGAGTGGCCGTGAGCGTGCTCGTGGTGCTCGTGCGCAAAATCGTGCTCGGCGCTTTGGTCGCGGCGAATACGCAAGACCATCCACAGCGCGATCGCCAGAATCAGCACCGCGGAAGCGAGCTGAAAATACGGCTCGTTCGCCTCGGACCCCTGGCTCTGGCCGAGCCAGCGGCCGGCGAGCGCCGCCGCCCATACCACCGCCGTATGCGACGCCGTCGCCGACAGGCCGAGCAGCACGGCTTGCGTCACCGTCCCCTGGATGGCGACGATGAACGCCGCCATCATCGTCTTCGAATGCCCCGGCTCCAGCCCGTGCAGGGCGCCGAGCAGAATGGCGCTCGGCACGAACAGCCAAAGATCGGTCGCGCCCTGGCGCAGAAGATCGAGCATCGCGGTCATGACGCCCTCCCGGGGCAGCCGCTATTTCAGATAGGTCCGCACCACCTCGATCAGCTCGGCCGCGCCTTTTGCACGGGCGGCGTCCGGCTCGTGGGCGGGATCGACGACGTGATGGCGGATGTGGTCGATCATCAGCTCGGCGGTGAGGCCGTTGACCGCGCCGCGCACGGCGGCGACCAGCATCAGCACGTCGGCGCAGCCGATCTCCGCCTCGAGCCCCCGCTCGATCGCCTCGACCTGGCCGCGGATCCGCTTCACCCGGCCGAGCAGCTTCGCCTTGTTCTCGATGGTGTGGGTCATTGTTCATACCCTAGGGGGGTACGATATCGGGGTCAATGGGCGAGTGGCGAATGGCGAGTGGCGAGTGGCGAATGGACGGAGGGCCGCTCAGGCTTCGCGGGCCTTGGTCGGAGACGACGGAGGCGGCTCGGCCGCGAGGTCGGCGTGGCTTCGCCGGACACGACCGGCGGTGCGGTGGGCGCAGGTCGGCCAGGTCGGCCGATAGCTCTCGTCCGCCTGGTGCCCCCAGGAGGTCCAGCCCGCCCGGGTGCCGCGAGCGAACAGCTCGAGGAAGGGGCCGTCCGAGCACGCCTCGATCAGCGCATACTGCTCGTCGGGCTTTCGCGAGTGCTCGCGCTTGCGGGTGGCCAGAAGATTGACTTGGCGGCGGCCGGGGCCGAGCGTGCGGGCGTTCCGGCCCTTCACGCCGAACAGGATCAGCTCGGTGACGTTGCGGAAATAGAAGCCGACGCCGCGGCCGTCCGAGCCGCCGTCCTTGCGCACCTTGTGCCACACGAGGTTGGACTTGTAGGCGAAGCCCCAGGCGGCCATCACCGCGAGCCCTTCGGGCAACAGGGCGTTCGGGCACCACAGATAGAGGTGGGCGCGGGGCTCGGTCACCTGCGCCACCGGCAGCGTGCGGATCTCGTCGAGCGTCAGCGTGGCATAGCGGGCGAGCCGGCGATGTTCTGGGGCGACCTTTCCGGTCTTGTTGACGAACCGCCAGGGCGGATCGGCGAGCACGGTCGCGAACCGCCGCTCGCCGGCGAAGGCGAGAAGCTCGGTCGCGGCCGGATGGAGGGCGGCCGGATGGAGGGAGGCGTCCATGACGAAAAACCCTCCGCATGGCGGCCGTCCCGCACGGCCCGCCCGAATTTTTCCTCCGCGGCGCCCGCCCCCGGCGAGCGAGCCGCTACGGGCGCTCCGCCACCTCCGCCCCTTCGGCCGCCTCCTCCGCCACCTCGATGGTGCCGGCGCGGTTGTCGACCATCACCGGCGAGAGCAGCCACTCGATTCGCGGCGGCTTGCCGTACTTCTCGGTGACGAAGGCGACCCAGTCGGGCGTGTACAGCGCCTCCGCCGCCGCCCGGCTCTCCCACAGATAGACGCCGCCGGCGCGGGTGCCGTCCTCCGACAGCCAGTAATTCTTGCGCAAAAGGCCGGGCAGGCCGCGATATTTCGGCGCCGTCGCCTGAAACGTTTTCGTGATCTCGGCGAGCGTGGTCGGCGCCGGCAGCTCGAACGTCACGACGGTCACGATCATGGCGGCGCCTCCGGTCCGGTGATCCCGTAAAAAACCCCGCGGACAAGTCCCGCGGGCAAATCCCGCAAAACAGACGCGACCATTCTAGCACGAGCCGCCGATTTCGCGCACCGCGCGGTGGCGACCGTTCTCCGCCACCGGTACGTTCCGAGATCCCGGTCACCCTCTCGAAACGATATAAAGAAGTCTTTATGTCTTCCTTGCGGGGTCGCCGCCGCCCTGCTATAGGCTGCAACCGCCGCGGCGCAGGCCGATCGGCATTCCGCTGTGCGAGCTCGGCGAGCCCGTACCGGCGAGCCGGTGCCGGCGCCAGCAGCCATTACATTGCAACGACCCCCCAGCCCGAGGACCTCCATGACCCCGTCCGCGAAAGCCGCCAAGCCTGCCGCATCGCCTGCCGCATCGCCCGCGCAAGACTACGTAGTGAAGGACATCGGCCTCGCCGAGTGGGGCCGCAAGGAGCTGGCGATCGCCGAGACCGAGATGCCGGGCCTGATGGCGACCCGCGAGGAGTACGGCCCGAAGCAGCCGCTGCGCGGCGCCCGCGTCGCCGGCTCGCTGCACATGACGATCCAGACCGCGGTGCTGATCGAGACCTTGACCGCGCTCGGCGCCGACGTGCGCTGGGCCTCGTGCAACATCTACTCGACCCAGGACCACGCCGCCGCGGCGATCGCCGCCGGCGGCACGCCGGTGTTCGCCATCAAGGGCGAGAGCCTCGTCGACTACTGGGAGTACACCCACAAGATCTTCGAGTGGGGTGACGGCGGCACGCCGAACATGATCCTCGACGACGGCGGCGACGCGACGCTGCTGATCCATCTCGGCCTACAGTCGGAGACGAACCCGCAGCTCCTCCACCACCCGAACAACGAGGAGGAGGAGGTGCTGTTCGCCGCCATCAAGAAGCGGCACAAGGAGAAGCCCGGCTGGTACGCGGCGGTGGCGAAGAACATCCGCGGCGTCACCGAGGAGACCACCACGGGCGTGCACCGGCTCTATCAGATGGAGAAGGAGGGCAAGCTGCTCTTCCCGGCCATCAACGTGAACGACTCGGTCACCAAGTCGAAGTTCGACAACCTGTACGGCTGCCGCGAGAGCCTGGTCGACGGCATCCGCCGCGGCACCGACGTGATGATGGCCGGCAAGGTGGCGATGGTCGCCGGCTTCGGCGACGTCGGCAAGGGCTCGGCCGCCTCGCTGCGCAATGCCGGCTGCCGCGTGATCGTCTCCGAGGTCGACCCGATCTGCGCGCTGCAGGCGGCGATGGAGGGCTACGAGGTCGCCACCATGGAAGACGCGGCGCCGCGCGCCGACATCTTCGTCACCTGCACCGGCAATGTCGACGTGATCACGGTCGACCACATGCGGGCGATGAAGGACCGGGCGATCGTCTGCAACATCGGCCACTTCGACAGCGAGATCCAGGTCCAGGGCCTGCGGAACCTCAAGTGGAACAACATCAAGCCGCAGGTCGACGAGATCGAGTTCCCGGACGGCCACCGCATCATCCTGCTCTCGGAAGGCCGGCTGGTGAATCTCGGCAACGCGATGGGGCATCCGAGCTTCGTGATGTCGTCGTCCTTCACCAACCAGACGCTGGCGCAGATCGAGCTGTTCTGTAATCCCGGCAAGTACGAGAACAAGGTCTACACGCTGCCGAAGCACCTCGACGAGAAGGTCGCCCGGCTGCATCTCGCAAAGGTCGGCGCGAAGCTCACCAAGCTGTCCGAGAAGCAGGCGACCTATATCGGCGTGCCGCAGGACGGCCCGTTCAAGACCGAGCAGTACCGCTACTGATTTCTTCGCCGCGCACCCTGCCCCGTCGGGCGGATGCGCGGGCGCTTTTCCCGGGCGACGTCTCGCCCCGGCGCACGATCAGCCCCGGCCTCGCGGCCGGGGCTTTTTTCTTGCCCCGTCCGGCCTGTCGGCCCTCTCGCCACGCGCCCTCGCCCGCCCCGGTCGGCGTCCCCTCCCGGGCCACCTCCCCCGAGCCGTTCTCCCCGGCCGTTCTCCGCGGGCCGCGCCGGCATCGCCGCACCGGACGGAGAAGAGCCCGGCTGCGCCCGCGCCGGGCGCCCGACGCATGCGTCGGGAGCATGCCGGGAAAACCCGCGAAAAACCGGTGCGCCTTTGGTCTGATTGCAATTTCTTACCGCTCGACTAGAGTTCGATCCAATACCAAGAGCCGGCGTCAGACCGGCCATGGCTCGCAAAGGGACGAAACACCAAAGGGGGACTCCGTGAGTTCTGCACCCGCGCACGACATCAAGAACGATCCACAATTCCAGGCCCTGGTCTCGCGACGCTCGCGCTTCGCGTGGACGCTCACGATCGCGATGCTGATCATCTATTTCGGCTTCGTCTTCGTGATCGCCTTCGCGCCGACGCTGCTCGCGGCCCCGATCGGCAGCGGCGTCACCACGGTCGGCATCCCGATCGGTGTCGCCGTGATCGTCTCGGCGTTCCTGCTCACCGGCATCTATGTCCGGCGCGCCAATTCCGAGTTCGACGCGATGACCAGCCAGATCGTCGGGAGGGCCAAGTGATGCGCGCCTTCCGCACGGTCTCCGCGGCCGCCACCACGCTCGCCGCCAGCGGTTTCGCGGGCCTCGCCCACGCCGCCCCGGCGATGCAGGGCGGCGAGCGCCAGCCGCTCAACGTCGAAGCGATCGTGATGTTCTTCGCGTTCGTCGCGATGACGCTCGGCATCACCTATTGGGCGGCGCGCCGCACCCGCTCGGCGGCCGACTTCTACGCCGCCGGCGGCGGCATCACCGCCGGCCAGAACGGCCTCGCCATCGCCGGCGACTACATGTCGGCGGCCTCGTTCCTCGGCATCTCCGGCCTCGTCTTCGCCAGCGGCTTCGACGGCCTGATCTACTCGGTCGGCTGGCTGGTCGGCTGGCCGATCATCCTGTTCCTGATCGCCGAACGGCTGCGCAATCTCGGCAAGTACACCTTCGCCGACGTGGTGTCGTTCCGCCTCGAGCAGACCCAGATCCGCACGCTGTCGGCGATCGGCACGCTGGTCGTGGTGGCGTTCTACCTGATCGCCCAGATGGTCGGCGCCGGCAAGCTGATCGAGCTTCTGTTCGGCCTGCCCTATCTCTATGCGGTGATCCTGGTCGGCGCGCTGATGATCGTCTACGTCGCCTTCGGCGGCATGGTGGCGACCACCTGGGTGCAGGTGATCAAGGCCTGCCTGCTGCTCGGCGGGGCCACCTTCATGGCGCTGATGGTGCTGATCCATTTCGGCTTCTCGCCGGAGGCGATGTTCGGCGCCGCGGTCGCCGTGCATCCCAAGGGCGGCTCGATCATGGGCCCCGGCAACCTCGTACACGATCCGGTGTCGGCGCTCTCGCTCGGGCTCGCGCTGATGTTCGGCACCGCCGGCCTGCCGCACATTCTGATGCGCTTCTTCACGGTGGCGGACGCCAAGGCGGCCCGCAAGTCGGTGTTCTATGCGACCGGCTTCATCGGCTACTTCTACATCCTCACCTTCATCATCGGCTTCGGCGCCATCACCTTCTTGATGAACGACCCGGCCTATTACACGGTCGCCGCCGACGGCGCCTACAACAAGGTGACGGCGCTGCTCGGCGGCAGCAACATGGCGGCGATCCATCTGTCGAACGCGATCGGCGGCTCGTTCTTCCTCGGCTTCATCTCGGCGGTGGCGTTCGCCACCATCCTGGCGGTGGTCGCCGGCCTGACGCTCGCCGGCGCGTCGGCGGTGAGCCACGACCTCTACGCCTCGGTGATCGCCAAGGGCCGGGCCTCGGAGGATCGCGAGGTGCGCGTCTCGAAGGCGTCCGCGGTGGCGATCGGCATCGTCGCGATCGTGCTCGGCTACATCTTCGAGAAGCAGAACGTCGCCTTCATGGTCGGCCTCGCCTTCGCGGTGGCGGCGAGCTGCAACTTCCCGGTCCTCTTGATGTCGATCATGTGGAAGGGCACCACCACCCGCGGCGTGCTGATCGGCGGCTTCCTCGGCCTCGCCAGCTCGGTCGGCATGGTGGTGCTGAGCCCGGCGGTGTGGGAGGCGACGCTCGGCAATCCCAAGGGCACGGCGCCGTTCCCCTACGACAACCCGGCGCTGTTCTCGATGGCGATCGCCTTCGGCGGCATCTGGCTCTTCTCCAAGCTCGATCGCTCCAAGCGCGCCGAGATCGACCGCGCCGCTTACGAGCAGCAGTACATCCGCTCGGAGACCGGCATCGGCTCGCACCGCGCGGTGGCCCACTAGCGCCAACGTCCGGGCCGGTTCGCCGTGCGGACCGGCCCGTCCCCCGCGACGTCCCCTCGGCCGAGCCCCGCCCGGGCTCGGCCCCTCGCGTCTCACCTTCCGACGACGCCCGCCCGCGGGACGACCATGCAAACCTTCGACACCCAGAACCCGCCGTTCGACCGGCTGACCCACGACGAGATCGAGACCGTCCGCGCGGCGCTCGACATCGGCTATTTTCCGCCCGGCGACACCATCATCGCCCCCGGCGACCGCTCCGACTGCCTGCACGTCGTCGTCAAGGGCCTGGTCGAGGAGCGCGACGGCGAGACGGTGGAGGCCCGGCTCGGCCCCAAGGACGCCTTCGACTCCCGCTCACTGGTGCACGGCCCCGCCGCCACCGCCTTCGTCGCCGCCGAGGAGACGCTGTGCTGGCTGCTGCCGAAGCCGGTCGTGTTCGACCTGATCGCCCGCAACCCCGGTTTTGCCGCGTTCTTCTACTCGGAGATCTCGCGAAAGCTGCGCTCGTGGGACCGCCACGACCGCGACGGCGTCGACTCCGTGCTGCGCGCCCGCATCCGCGACGTGCGCACCCACCCCGCCGTGTTCATCGAGGGCTCGGCCTCGATCGAGGAGGCCGGGCGGCTGATGCACGAGCGCTCCAGCGACACGCTCTATGTCCACGAGCCCGATCCCTCCGGCGACCCGGCGCGCGACCGGCTCGGCATTCTCTCCGGCACCAGCCTGGTGAAGGCGGTGGTGCTGGAGAAGATGCCGTTCACCACGCCGGTGCGCGAGGTGTGTCACTTCGACGTGGTGGCGATCTCGCCCGACGACTTCGTGTTCGCCGCGGTGATCGCGATGACCCGCCACAGCAAGCGCCGGCTCGCCATCCGCGAGAGCGACACCTATGTCGGCGTGCTGGAGGACATCGACATTCTCGGCCTCGTCGCCGGCAATCCGCAGCTGGTGCCGGGGCGCATCGATCAGGCCCGCGCGGTCGACGACCTCGCACCCTGCGCGCGCGACATCCAGGCCCAGGTCGAGCGGCTGCACCGGCAGGGCGCGCGGGTCGAGGTGATCGCCGAGATCACCTCCGACCTCAACCGCCGGCTGTTCGCGAAGCTGTTCGAGCTGATCGCCCCCTCCTCGATCCGCGGCGCCGGCTGCCTGATGGTGATGGGCTCGGAGGGCCGCGGCGAGCAGACCGTGCGCACCGACCAGGACAACGGCCTTCTGCTCGCCCACCCGGTGCCGGAGGAGGATCTCGACGCCTTCCGCGCCGACTTCACCGCGGCGCTCGAGAGCTTCGGCTTCCCCCCCTGCCCCGGCGACGTGATGGTGAAGAACCCGCGCTGGTCGCAGCCGATCGACGCGTTCGTCGCGCAGATCCGCGACTGGGTGATGGCGCCCGGCGAGGACGGGCCGATGAATCTCGGCATCTTCTTCGACGCCGTGCCGGTCACCGGCCACCACGCGCTGCTCGACCGCGCAAAGACGGCGCTGATCGCGATGATGACCGGCGAGAGCGCGTATCTGTCGCGCTTCGCCCGCGCGATCGATCAGTTCGAGGGGGCGAGCGCCGGCGTGCTCACCTCGATCATGGCCTCGGTCGGCGTCGGCTCCGACGAGATCGACGTGAAGAAGGCCGGCACCTTCCCGATCGTGCACGGCGTGCGCACGCTGGCGATCGACACCGGCGTGCGCGAGGTATCGACGGTGCGCCGGATCGGCGCGCTGGTCGAGGCCGGGCTGATCGGCAGCGATCTCGGCCGCGAGCTGCCGAGCGCCCTGTCCTATTTCATGGAGCTGCGGCTGAGGTCGCAGCTCGCCGCGATCGGCACCGGCAAGCGCGAGCGTGAATCGATCGTCCGGCTCGGCGAGCTGACCTCGCGCGACCGCGACCTCCTGCGCGACGCGCTCAGGGTGGTGAAGCGGTTCCGCGAGATCGTACGCAACCGTTATCATCTCGGCGTCTACTGATGGCCTCCGAGCTCCTCCGCCGCGCGCGCGCAAAACTCGACCGGCTGCTGCTGCGCGACAAGGCGTTCCGCTTCCTGTTCGAGCCGGACCGCTCGGGCGAGCTGGTGTCGTTCGACTGCGAGACCTCGGGCTTCGACATTCTGGCCGACGACGTGATCAGCATCGCGGCGATCAAGATCCGCGGCAACAAGATCCTCACCAGCGAGGCGTTCCGTGCACTGGTGCGGCCCGGCGCCCCGATGGAGCCGAGCGCCATCAAGGTGCATCAGCTGCGCGAGACCGACGTGCGCGCCGCCCGGCCGATCCGCGAAATCTTGCCCGATTTCCTGCGCTTCGTCGGCAGCCGGCCGCTGGTCGGCTACTGGGTCGAGTTCGACATCAAGATGATCAACAAGTACCTGTTCGGCGACCTCAACGTCCATCTGCCGAACCGCCGGGTCGACGTCTCCGAGATGTATTACGAGCGCAAGTACGGCAAGGCGCCGCCCGGCACCCAGATCGATCTGCGCTGGGACGCGATCATGCGCGACCTCGATCTGCCGGTGCTGCCGCAGCACGACGCCTTCAACGACGCGCTGCTCGCCGCGCAGATGTACGTGATGCTGAAGGACATGCAGCTGCGCGGTGCCCGCATCGCGCGAGACCGCGACCGCGATCAGGCGAGCGGCTTCGCGATGTGACGCGCCGGGCAGCCGCGGGGCGCGGCCACCGCCCCTCATACCGGATTCGGGTGATCAGTTCCGAGTGATGGGTTTCGGCCACC
>NZ_AKZI01000115.1 GCF_000293785.1 Rhodovulum sp. PH10
ATCCTTCGAGACGTCGCCTTCGGCGACCCTCAGGATGAGGTCATAGTCTCCCGCCGGTAGTCTCACGGGCCGCACACGCGAAAACGTGCGAACACCGGCCGCTGCCGCGTCGGCCGCGGTTTTCACCGACGCCGCTCCACACTCCGCTCGTTCCCGCGCAAGCGGGAACCCAGAATGCGGGATTCCGGGCGGCCGGCGCGTGTGTCTCCGAAGCTCTCCCCCGCGGCAACGAGCGGGCACTTGGTCCCGGCCGGCGTGGTCGGACGCGCCTAATCCTCGTCGCCGCCGGCGGTGAGGGCCGCGAGCGAGCCGGACGCGTCCGCGCCGTAGCGGTGCAGATCGGCGCCGTGGGCGTCGAGCCAGGTTTTTGCCCGCCGCATCTCGGGGCAGAGCTTTGCCAGAAGCCGCCAGAACCGGGTGGAGTGGTTCATCTCGACGAGATGCGCCACCTCGTGGGCGGCGAGATAGTCGAGCACGTGGCGCGGCGCGAGCACCAGCCGCCACGAGAAGGACAGCGCCCCGGTCGTCGAGCACGAGCCCCAGCGGCTGGTCTGGTCGCGGATGGTGATTCGCTTGATGGCGACGCCGAGCGTCGCCGCGTGCGCGCGGGCGGCGGCCTCGACGTCGCGCTTCGCCTCACGGCGGAGAAAATCCTGGACGCGGCGGGCGACGTGCGGCGCCTCGCCGGCCACGCACAGCAAATGCTCGCCCTTGGCGTCGATCTCGGTCCACACCGTGCCGCGGACGTTGCGGCGGTGGACGATCCGGTGCGGCACGCCGCGCAGCGGCAGCACGGTGCCGGGCGCGAAGGGTGCTGCGGCGGGTAGCCGGCACATGCGGGTGGCGATCCAGCCGCCGTGCTTCTGGGCGAAATCCCGCGCTTCCTTGACGGTGCCGCAGGGCGGCATGGTCAAGACCACGTCGCGGGTCGCGGCCTGGACCCGCAGCGTGTAGCGGCGGGCGTGACGATGGCGGCGCAGCCGCACGAGATAGATGTCGCGGTCGAACACCACCTCGATGGCGAGCGGCTCGCTGGGACGGCGATAAAGCATGGCACGGTGTGACATCGACTTCGGTTCCCACCTTCCCCCGAGAGGGAGTGTGCCATATTCGCGGCGGCTTGGGGGCGTCCCGGAATGGCTCCGGGGAGGGGCGAGATGTTGTGGTGGTGCAGGGTTTTTGCCTCGAGACCTCGAGTGAAATGCGCAGAACGCACGTTCATTCGTTCGCGTTGGTCGGAATTCCGGATTCAGTGAGAAAACGCTCCGGATCTCAGCACGTTGCGCGGCCGCTTCTGGGCCGCCCGAAAGGCGTTGCATCCCGCCGGGGTTTGTGATTGGGCGCTCGCCCCGGCTCGCGGATTTTATCGCCTTCTCAAGCAGATGGGCGGCCGGAGGTGTGCCCCGGCCGCCCGCACCGAACTGCGGCGTCTCTCGTGCGCGTCGCGTGCGCGTCGCCGTTTCCTCGTCCCGCCGGGCCGCACCGCCCCGGCCGGCGCCGTCGCAAAACGGTCGGACCCGCCCCGGATCCGTCCAAGCTCGGCCGGATCCGGACGAGGTCGACGCCTCACTCGTTGGCGCGCAGGAAGCCGGCGATGCGTGGCAGCACCTCCTTGCGGAAGCGCGAGCCGTTGAACACGCCGTAATGGCCGACGCCGGGCTGCACGTAGTGCACCTTCTTCTCTTCCGGGATGCCGGTGCAGAGCGTCTGGGCGGCCTTGGTCTGACCGAGCCCGGTGATGTCGTCCTGCTCGCCCTCGATGGTCATCAGCGCGACCCGCGAAATCTTGCTCGGATCGACCCGGTGGCCGCGGTGGAACAGCTCGCCCTGCGGCAGCAGGTGGCGGATGAAGACGTTCTCGACCGTCTGCAGGTAGAACTCCGCGCTGAGGTCGAGCACCGCCAGATACTCGTCGTAGAACGCGCGGTGGGCCGAGGCCGAATCGCCGTCGCCCTCGACCAGATGCTGGAACAGCTTGCTGTGCGCCTCGAGGTGGCGGTCGAGATTCATCGACATGAAGCCGTTGAGCTGCAGGAAGCCGGGATAGACGTCGCGCATGAAGCCCGGATTGGGGAACGGCACCTTGGTGATGACGTTGCGGCGGAACCAGTCGATGCCACGTTGCTCGGCCACCTTGTTGACGGCGGTCGGGCTGACGCGGGTGTCGATCGGGCTGCCCATCAGGGTCATCGAGCGCGGAACGTGCGAATCGCCGTTCGCCTCCATCAGCGAGACCGCGGCGAGCACCGGCACGCCGGGCTGGCAGACCGCGACGACGTGGGTGTCGCGGCCGAGGAAGTGCAGCATGCCGATGATGTAGTCGATATAGTCGTCGAGGTCGAAGCGGCCCTCGGAGATCGGCACCATGCGGGCGTCGATCCAGTCGGTGATGTAGACGTCGTGGTCCGGCAGCATCGCCTGCACGGTGCCGCGCAGCAGCGTCGCGTAGTGGCCGGACAGCGGCGCGCACAGCAACACCCGCGGGTCCGGCGGACGGGAGACGTCCACCTCGCGCTCGAAATGCAGCAGGCGACAGAACGGCCGCTCCCACACGGTCTCGATCGACACCGGCACCAGCCGACCGTCGACCACCGTGTTGTCGATGCCCCATTCGGGCTGGGCGTAGCGGCGGGTGGCGCGCTCGAACAGCTCGCAGGCGGCCGAGATCGACTTGCCGAGCGTGGTGCTCGACACCGGGTTGCTCGGGCTCTTGAAGAAGGCATGGGTGGCGTGAGCGACCGCCCGCGACGGGTTCAGCGCCACGTGAGTCATCTCGTAGAACCAATACAATGGCGACGACAGGCCGACACCGATCCCTTCGATCGGCGGCGGCGGTGGGGAGTCCCTGAAGTCCCGGATGGTCATGATTCGCTCCCTTGCGCTCGCCGTTCCGGCGCGCTTTACGGTTTAGGTTTTTATGTTTGATCAATGCTGCCGCGCATTGTTGCATTGCGCAACGTCAAAAAACCCCGAATCGATCCGTTCGGAGCAAAAAATTGCCGGAGGTCGTTTATGGATCAAAACACACAGAAATGGCCGTCGCTGGCGGCGCGCGGCCGTTCCGGCCTCGCACCGGTGCGAAGAAACCGCCCGTGAGACGCCCGAGCGACATTCGCCACGGCCACGGCGGCCGGGCGTGCTTTCTCACTCGCCGGTCTGCAGCAGCGATCCCTGCTGCCGGGCGCTCCGCAGCAGCGCCAGGAAGCCGAGTGCACCCGCGCCGAACAACACCAGGTTGAGGCCGAACGACCAGATCATCAGGTCGGCGCGAAACACCTGCTCCATCACGAGCGCCCGCATGCCCTCGAACACGTAGGTCGGCGGCAGCATCCAGGCGACCACCTGCAACCAGTCCGGCAGCACCGCCACCGGATAATACACGCAGGCGAGAGGCAGCAGGAGAAACATGATGGTCCAGGCGAGATTTTCCGCGCCGAGGCCGTTACGCAGCACCACGCCCGACACGAAGATGCCGACCGCCCAGCTGGTCAGGATCAGGTTGGCGAAGAACGCCGCGAGCGCCAGCCCCAGCCCCCACAGGTTGAAGCCGAAGAAGGCGATCGCCAAAAAGGTCACCGGCACCAGGCCGATCGCCAGCCGGATCAGGCTCATCACCATCAGCGCGAGCACGAACTCGACCGGCCGCAGCGGGCTCATCATCAGATTGGCGAGGTTGCGCGACCACAGCTCCTCGAGGAACGAGATCGAGAAGCCGATCTGGCCGCGAAACAGGATGTCCCACAACAGGACGGCGCCGATGAACACGCCGCCGGCGCGGGCGAGCGGGCCCTGGGCCTGCGAGACGTAGGTCTGCAGGAAGCCCCACATGATCATCTGCACCGTCGGCCAGTAGACGAGGTCGAGCAGGCGCGGCCAGGACGAGCGCAGCAGGTACCAGTAGCGCTCGACCATCGCCCCGACGCGGCGCGCCGAGACGGTCCATTCGCTGCCGGACTCGTCCGGCCCGGACTCGCCCGGCCCGGACTCGGCCGTGCCGGGCTCCTCGGCCTCGAGGGCGCGCGCGGCGGATTGCGTCTCGGTGGAACTCATTGGGCGGCCTCGCGGGCGTCGGCGCGGCCGCGGGCGACGTCGAGAAACACCTCCTCGAGCGTGGTCCGGCCGTAGCGGGCGAGCAGCGCCTCGGGGCTGCCGTCGTCCTCGATCGTGCCGCGCTTCATGATGATCACCCGGTCGCACAGCCGCTCGACCTCGGCCATGTTGTGCGAGGCGAGCAGGATGGTGGCGCCGCGGTCGCGGCGATAGGTTTCGAGGCGCCCGCGCACCCAGTCGGCGGTGTCGGGGTCGAGCGAGGCGGTCGGCTCGTCGAGCAGCAGGACCTCGGGCCGGTTGATCAAGGCCTTGGCGAGGGCGACGCGGGTCTTCTGGCCGGCCGAGAGCTTGCCGGTCGGGCGGTCGAGAAACGTCTCGAGGTCGAGATCGGCGGCCAGCCGAGCGATCCGATCCGAAATGTCGGGCACGCCGTAGAGCTTTCCGAACACGGAGAGATTCTGCTTCACCGTGAGGCGGAGCGGCATCTCGACATAGGGGCTCTCGAAATTCATCCGGCCGAGCACGCGGTAGCGCTGGCGCGGCATCTCGGCGCCGAGCACCCGCACGCTGCCCGAGCTCGGCATCACCAGGCCCATGATCATCGCGATGGTGGTGGTCTTGCCGGCGCCGTTGCCGCCCAAAAGCCCGGTGACCGAGCCGCGCGGCAACGCGAACGAGATGCCGGCCACCGCGGTGCCGGTCTTGTAGGTTTTCACGAGCCGGTCGGCGGCGATGGCGGGAGCGTCGGTCACGGGTCTTTCGTCCAAGGGGGGTCGGGCGAATGTATGCGGACCGGCGGGGGGCGCAAGGGCGGCCGCCATTTCGAGCCGGCCCGCGGTTCCGCTCGAACCGGACGGCCGGTGTGGCGTTGGTCCGCGAACGGGAGATCCCGCATGACGCGACCGAAGCAGCCGCCGGCTCCGACCGAGCCGCGTCCGACCCGAGCGCGCCCGGATGTGGCGCGTCCGACCGAGGACGATCACGCGCAGGCGCAACTCGGCGGCACCCGGGGCGACCGGGCCCTGGCGCCCGCCCCGATGACGCCGCAACGGGCCGACAAGACGCCGAAGGAGCCGTCGGGCGGCCATACCACCTGATCGTCCGTTCGGACCGACGATCCGTCCGGATTTTCGGCCACGGCGGCGCACGCCGGAGCGCGGAGGGCGCAGTGTCGGCCGCCACGATTGTCGCCGCGGACGACGCGGCATGCGTGAAACCCGCGTTGCGCAGCCGGGGCCGATCGTGGCATGACGAAGCACGCGTCGGTGCCACCGCGACCCGCGGGCGGCCGGACGCGCGTCCCGACACACCGCGTTTTTCATCCGACCCGCTGCGCATTCCGCGCGGACGCCGGGCGTGCCGGGACCGGCCACCGAGACAGGGGACATTGATGATCGGCGACAGACCACGGCGGCCGCAGGATTCGCGGCGCGGCAACGACGCACGGCAGGCGGCCGAGCGCGCCTTCAAGGCGATCACCACCAAGCAGGCCCCGCCGCTGCCGGCGGCGGCGGCGCCGCGTGCGGTGGTGCCGGGCGTGCGCGAGCAGGTGACGCTACGGATCGACGCGGACGTGCTGGAGCACTTCCGCGAAGGGGGGCCGGGATGGCAGGATCGGATCAACACGGCGCTGCGCAAGGCGCTGGAGAAGAAGTAGCGGCCCCGGCGCGAAAAGAATCGGTCGCGTAAAGAATCGGTCGCGAAAAACAATTGGTCGCAAAGAGAATTGGAAGTCGGAAGGAATCATGGACGACCCCCTCAAACCGAAGCCGGATGCCGGCCGCGCGGGCGGCGAGCGGCAGATGGCCCAATGGGAGCTCGAGGCGCTGGCACTGCGCGAGAAGACCGAGCGGCTGAAGGCGCTGCGGCTCGCGCGCGAGGCGGCGGAAGGGCCGGCCCCGGCGAAGAAGCGCAGCGTCGGCACCCGAAGCGGCGCCACCAAGACCGCGAAGGGCGGCACCAGCCCCGGCCGCGCCGCCGCGAGCGCCGCCGACAAATCGATCGCGACGCTGTCGGACTGGCTGAAAATGCAGGAGGAGCAGGGTCGGCGCCGATGACGGGAGCCCCTGCTTTCCTGTAGACTGGAGAGCGATGTTGCCCACCGAGTCGCTCACCGACACCGACCTGTCCGGCCGCGTCCGTCTCGACACCCTGGTCCGGCTGCGCTGGATCGCGGTGTTCGGCCAGCTCGTCGCCATCCTGATCGTCCACGACAGCTTCCTCGGCGAATCGCTGTTCTGGGCGGCGATGGCCGTCATCCTGGCGTATGGCTCGCTCAATATCGGCCTGATCTGGTACTATCAGGGCGACCAGCGGCTGCGCCCCGACCGGGTGGCGCGGCTGCTCGGCATCGACGTGTTCGAGCTGGCGATCCTGCTCTTTCTCACCGGCGGCCTGCAGAACCCGTTCGCCTTCCTGTTCATCGGCCCGGTGCTGATCTCGGCGAGCATTCTGTCGGCGCAGTGGACCATGCTGCTCGGCATGCTGGCGGTGAGCTGCGCGACGCTCCTGATGTACGTCCACCTGCCGCTGCCGTGGCCGGGCGAGGAGCCGTTCGAGCCGCCCTGGATCTACCTGTTCGGGGTGTGGCTCGCGATCACGCTGGCGATCGGCTATATCGGCATCTATGCGGGACAGGTGACCGAGGAGCAGAGGAAGCTCGCGACCGCGCTCGCCGCCACCGAGCTGGTGCTCGCCCGCGAGCAGCACCTCTCCCAGCTCGACGGGCTCGCCGCCGCCGCCGCCCACGAGCTCGGTACCCCGCTCGCCACCATTCTGCTGGTCTCCAAGGAGCTCGAGCGCGAGCTCGAGCCCGGCTCGGCGATCCTCGAGGACGTCACGCTGCTGCGCCAGCAGGCCGAGCGCTGCCGCACCATCCTCGCAAAACTGTCGGAGTTTCCCGAGCCCGGCGAGATGTTCGCTCGCATGCCGGTGTCGGCGATCGTCGAGGAGGTGGTGTCGCCGCACCGAGGCGGCGAGGCGGCGATCGACGTGGTGATGCCCTCCGACGGCGGCCCGGAGCCGGTCGGCGCCCGCAACCCGGCGATCCTCTACGGGCTCGGCAATCTGGTCGAGAACGCCGCCGACTACGCCCGCGAGCGGGTCGAGGTGGCGGTGTCGTGGAACGCCGAGTCGGTGTGGATCATGATCAGCGACGACGGGCCGGGCTTTCCGTCCGAGGTGCTCGCCCGCCTCGGCCAGCCCTACGTCACCAGCCGGCGCGGCCGCCGCAAGGGCGCCGATTCGTCCGGCCTCGGCCTCGGCTTCTTCATCGCCAAAACCCTGCTCGAGCGCTCCGGCGCCCGGCTGACGCTGAAGAACCGAAAGTTTCCGCAGCGCGGGGCGATCGTCCGGCTGCAATGGCCGCGCGAGGAGTTCGAGCGCGTCGCGGGGTCCGCCTGGGACGATTCGGTCGCCGAGCAGGACACCGAGCAGGAGGAGGAGACCGGCGGCGAGCCCCGCCACGCCTGACCTTTTCCCCCCGCGGCGCGCGGACGCAGGCCCCCTGCGACATATGGTCCGGCGCAATTTTGCGCCGAGACGGGCAGGTTCCGCACCGCACGTGGTTCCACCCCGCCGCCGGCGGGGCCCCTTTCGCCGGCCCGCGCCCGGCCCGGAGGAATGGCGCGGAAGGTGCGGACCGGCGGTCCGCCCGCAGAAGGTGTGTGATGGCAGATGCCGTTTCCCCGTCCGAAACGCCCACCGGCGAGCGATCGCTGCTCATCGTGGAGGACGACAAGTCGTTCCTGCAGCGCCTCGCCCGCGCGATGGAGTCGCGCGGGTTCCAGGTGACCACCGCCGAGACGGTCGCCGACGGGCTGCAGCAGGTGGAGCGCCAGCCGCCGGCCTTCGCGGTGGTCGACATGCGGCTCGGCGACGGCAACGGGCTCGACGTGATCTCGGCGCTGAAGAAGCGCCGGCCGGACGCCCGCGGCATCGTGCTGACCGGCTACGGCAACATCGCGACCGCGGTGACGGCGGTGAAGCTCGGCGCGTTCGACTACATGTCGAAGCCGGCCGATGCCGACGAGGTGGCCGCCGCGCTGCTCGCCGGCGAGGGCATGAAGCCGGAGCCGCCGGAAAACCCGATGTCGGCCGACCGGGTGCGCTGGGAGCACATCCAGCGGGTCTACGAATTGTGCGGCCGCAACGTCTCCGAGACCGCCCGCCGGCTCAACATGCACCGCCGCACGCTGCAGCGGATTCTGGCGAAGCGCGCCCCGCGCTGAGCGGGATTGTTGCCGGGCGGTGATCGGACGAGCGCCGGTCGCCGGTACCGGGGTCTTGTCGGACCGGGCCGTTGCGTGCTTACTGTATGGCGCAATGACCGACCCTTCTCCCGACGCTCCGTCGACCGCAGCCGCCGCCCCGTCTCGGCCCGACTCGTCTCGGCCCGCTTCGCCCCGCTCCGCCTCCCGGCCGCGGCGCGGATCCGCGCCCGCGCGGCCGCGTGAAGACACGCGATCCGCCGGGGCCGCCGAGGAGGCCCACGCCGGGGCCGGCCTGCCGGAGGCCGACGCCCGGCTCGCCCGCATCGAGGCCGAGGTCGGCCGGCTGGCGATCGGGCTCGGCGAGACCGCAGCCGACGTCGATGCGGTGCGCACCGCGCTCGCCACGCTGCGGGTCGAGCTGCGCCGGGTCGACGACCAGCTTCGCGGCATCCCCGGCAAAGGGCTCGTGGTGGCGACGGTCGCCGCCGGCGTGGTGGTCACGGTGGCGCTGATCACGCTGTTCGCGCGGCTCGGCTGGCTTTCGCCCGGCGCCTGACCGGCACGCGCCCGGCGGGGCCGTCCGAACGGCTTCTCACGCCTCCGGAAAACACCCGTGCGGATCGGCGAGGTTCTGCAGCCGCGCCGCGGCGGCGCGGCCGAAGCACAGCATCACGGCTTTCCGCGTCGCCGCCGGCAGCCTGTGCTCGGGCGCCTCGCGCAGAAAGGCGGCGCCGAAGGCGTCGGCGACGATCAGCCCGGCCTCCTCGGGAAAGATCTCCGGCGGCACGTGGGGGGCGGTGGCGAAAAAGAGCCGGTCGCAGTGCAGCCGGTAGTCCGGCCATTTGTGGTCGGCGCGCAAATCCTCGACCGACGACTTGATCTCGACGATCCACACGGTGCCGTCGGCGCCGAGCGCGACCAGGTCGGCGCGCCGGCCGGAGGCGAGCGGCAGCTCGGCGACGCAGGCGAAGCCGTGCGCGCGCAACAGCCGCTGCACGCCGCGGGCGACCGACAGCGCCACCGGCGACTGCCGTCCGTCCGGCGGCGGCGCGGGAATCGGTGCGAGCATTCTTGCAAGATGCCACGCCGGAGCGGGTTCGCGAACCCCGCGACACGCATCGCCGACGCCGGCGGGCCGGGCCTGTCGCCGCCGCAAGCCAGCCCGGCGGCCGGCGGGCGTGCTCGGGGCGGCCGATTTCGGATATCGAATGTAAGCGTTCCAGCCCCTCGTGCAGGAGAGCCCGATGTACGCTCCGAACGGCGTGACGACGAGCCCGCGCTTCGCGATCCCGCAGGAGATGACCGCCTGGGTGCTCGACGGGCCGGGCGAGGTGCGGAAAACGGTCAAGCCGGTGCCGGTGCCGGGCTGCGCCGAGGTGCTTCTGCGCATCGACGCGGTGGCAATCTGCCCGAGCGACATCGACAACATCTGGTACGGCTGGCCGGCGATCGTCGAGGGCGGCAAGCCGTTCAATAAAAATTGGACGCCCGGCCACGAATATATGGGCACGGTGGTGGCGCTCGGCCCGGCGGTCGACGAGCTCGAGATCGGCCAGCGGGTGGCGGTCGAGATCCATGCCGGCTGCGGCCAGTGCAAGCGCTGCCGGGCCGGCCTCTACACCTCCTGCCTGAACTACGGGAACCGGGCAAAAGGCCACCGCGCCAACGGCTTCACCACCGACGGCGGGTTCTGCGAGTACCAGGTCAACCACATCGTCACGCTGGCCAAGCTCACCGACGACATCTCCGACGAGGTCGGCACGCTGGTGGTGACCGCCGGCACCGCGATGTACGCGCTCACCGAGATCGGCGGGCTGATCGCCGGCGAGACCCTCGTGGTGCTCGGCGAAGGGCCGATCGGCCTGTTCGTCACCGCGGTCGGCAAGGCGCTCGGCGCCTCCCCCGTCATCGTCACCGGGCTGTCGCCCGAACGGCTGGCGCTCGCCCGCGCGCTCGGCGCCGACCACACGATCGACGTGCGCAGCGAGGACGCGGTCGCCGCCGTGCTGCGGCTCAATGGCGGGATCGGCGCCGACTACGCGGTCGAGTGCTCCGGCGCGCCGAGCGCGATCGATCAGGCGATCGCCATGGTGAGCCGCGGCGGCCGGGTCTGCCTCGCCGCCTTCCCGGCGGAGAACACCAAGATCGACGTCGGGCGCCTCGTGCGCGACAACATCTCGCTGTGCGGCATCCGCGGCGAGGGCAAGCGCGCCGTCCACCGCGCCGCCGCCTTCCTGCGCGACAAGAAATTCGATCCGTCGGCGCTGCACACCCACACCTTCCCGCTCGACGAGCTGCCGACCGCGCTGCGCTACGCCAAGGACAAGCTCGACGGCGCCATCAAGGTGGTGGTCAAGCCGCACGGCGTCGCCGCCCGCAAGCTCGCCGCCGAGTGACGGGCACGCGTGCCCTCGGGCACCCGTGCCCTTTCCCCGATCGTTCCACGCTGCCGCCGAGGTTTGGAACGCGGCCTCGATCAGCCATTGCCCGAAGGTCGAACGCCGGACGCCGGCGTCCGGCCGGGCGTTTTCTTTCCCGCCGACCGAACTTGCGCTAAAGAGAACGCGTTTCGACCAGGCCGGGCCCCTCTGGCAGCGCGTTGCCGCGCTGTGATGTCGGACTGGATCTCGAATGGGAGTGGCCCGGATCGTCGCCCGCGGGCGGCGGCCGCCCGGCGGTCCCGTGGCGCGTTTTTCTCTCTCGCTCCCGGCATTCGCCCGACGCTCGTGCCCCCGGCGCACCCGGCGGCCCGTGTCCGACCCCTCCCGCAACGACCGTGTCGGGGCTGCGCGCGACAAGAACGCGTGCGGGCACCGTGCGCGGCCGGCGCGACGGGCAGGAGTTCGAAAAGACATGTGGGACGTGTTGACCACCGAGCTGTTCAGCGCCGCGGCGCTCGGCGCCTTCGCGCAGGTGGTGATGATCGATCTGGTGCTGGCGGGCGACAACGCCGTGGTCATCGGGCTCGCCGCCGCTGGCCTCCCCGCGGACCAGCGGCCGAAGGCGATTCTGATCGGCATCGGCGCGGCGACCTTGCTGCGCATCGGCTTCGCCGGCATCACCACCCAGCTGCTCGACATCGTCGGGCTCCTGCTCGCCGGCGGACTGCTGCTCTTGTGGGTGTGCTGGAAGATGTGGCGCGAGCTGCGGGCCGATGCCGCCGCCGCCGAAGACCACGCCGAGACGCACGCGACCGACGCCGCTCCCCCCGCCGGCGCAAAACCGCGAAAGACGTTCGTGCAGGCGGCGTGGCAGATCGTGGTGGCCGACGTCTCGATGTCGCTCGACAACGTTCTGGCGGTCGCCGGCGCGGCGCGCGAGCACCCGATCGTGCTGGTGTTCGGCCTGATGCTGTCGATCGCGCTGATGGGCATCGCCGCGAACTTCATCGCCAAGCTTCTGAACCGCCACCGCTGGATCGCCTATGTCGGCCTCGCGGTGATCCTCTATGTGGCGCTCGAGATGATCTGGCGCGGCGCGCTCGAGGTGTGGCCGGTGGTGGCCGCCCCGCTGGCGGCGGCGACCGGCTCGTGAGCCTGCGCGGGATCGGCGGCTCGCGCCGAACCGCTCACGCCGAGCGCGACACCGCGGGGACTTGCACGGACGCCGCCGATCGACCTAGGTAACTGACCTGAATTGAGTCCCGCTCGTTTTGCGCCTTCGATTGTCCGGCTCGACACCCCTTTCGTGTGCGACATGGATTCCTCCGACCCGAATTTGACGCGGAAGCCCTTCTGCTCGGTGTGCGGCGCGCGCATGCGCTACGCCCGCAGCATTCCGCGCCTCGGCGCCAATCCCGAGCTCGTCTCCTACGAGTGCCAGCGCTGCGGCCACGTGGTGACGCGGGCCGAGGACGAGCCGAGCTGACGGCCGCCCATCATGCCATCCCACCCGTCGCGATCCGCCATGCCCGTCGTCGGGCGAAAGCACGATCGACAGGCCCCGCCGGATCGTGGCAGGAACATGCCGGTCGAGCCGCGTGATGCGGGGAGTAGCGGGACGTCTCGCCGAACGGACTCGTCTTCCGTCACGTCCGCCCTCCCGACCGACAGTTTTATCACCATGCGTAATACTCGCCGCTCTTTCCTGTATCACGACGTGGCCAACGAGCTGCGCACGCGAATCACGAGCGGGGTCTACGCGCCCGGCAGCCGTCTCCCGAGCCTGAGCGAGCTGATGGAGGAGTTCTCCGTCAGCGCCATCACGGTGCGCCGCGCGCTCACCGAGCTGACCTACGAGGGGCTGATCCGCGGCCATCAGGGGCTCGGCGTGTTCGTGAAGGACAAGCCGCGCATCCACCGGGTGCTGGCCGGCAGCCCCGAGCACACGATCGGCGACGAGATCACCCGCGCCGGCTTCGAGCCGCGGCTGATGGAGATCGGCTATGCCGAGGTCGAGGCCGACGAGACCATCGCCGCCCGCCTCAAGGTGCCGCGCGGCTCGCGGATTTTTGCGCACACCAAGCTGACCTTCGCCGACGACGAGCCGGTGGCGCTGCACGTGCTGCATCTGCGGCCGCGGCTCGCCAAGCAGCTGCGCAACGACCTCGCGACGCAGTTCATCTTCGTGCTGCTGAAGACGCGCAAGGTGCCGATCGACATCCTGCACTGCACCTTCTGCGCGACCACGCTCGGCGAGGAGCATGCCGACCTGTTCGGCCTGCCGGCCGGCGCGCCGGTGCTGCGAGTGGAGTACACGATGGCGACGAGGACCGGCACGCCGATGATGCTCGGCACCACCATCGCCCGCGCCGAGCGCTTCACCTACGAGGTCGAGCTGCAGCAGCGCCGCCCGCGGCGCTGACGCGGCGCGGCGGCGGGAACGAGTGCCTCAGGGGCCGTGCCCCATCAGCTCGCGGTCGGGGCGCGCGAGCGTGTCCTTGAAGAACGGCCGCTCGATCCCGTAGACGGTCTTGTCGTCGACGCAGGTCTTTCGCGCCTCGTCGGTCGGCGAGGCGAGCCCGGCATTGACGCGCATCACCCAGTCCTTGCAGGCGTCGGTCTCGCCCGAATAGGCGATCGCCGTGGCGCTCTCGTGCAGGTGCCGCCCGATCTCGTAAACGTGCGCCACGACCGCGAGGACGGCGGCCGGGACCAGCACCGCGAGCGCCTTTCGCGGCAGCCGCCACGGCGTTTCGCCGGCCTCGTCCGGCACCACCGCGCGGGCCCAGAAAGCCGCGATCACGATCGTCGGGACGATCGCGCCGCGCATGGAGACATTGTTGGCGCCGGAGAAGGTCACGACCACCGTCGCGAGCAGATAGAGCGAGGCGGCGACGGCGCACTGCCCGAGCACGGATCGCCTCGGCGCATCGCGCGCAAAGAGCGCCCAGGCGGCGAGCCAGCCGACCTCCGCCATCAGGAAGACGAAGGCGAAGACGTGCCCGACCAGCGCGAGCGGCACGCTGCCGAAGGTTTCGTGCCAGCGCTGAAACACCTCGAACAGCCGAAAGCCGCCCGCCGCCTCCGAGCCGAGATAGAGATAGGCGAGCGGAAGACCCACCAGCAGCGCCGTCGCCGCAGCGAGCGTCGCCGGCAGCACGGTCGCGCGGCTCGCGACCAGACGGAAAAGCAGCGGCGACAGCGCCACCACCCCGCCGATGACGGCGAAGGCCGAGGAATAGACCGACACGCCGACCAGAAGGCCGGCGGCGGCGAAGGCGACGAACGAGGGACGCGGCTTCAGCGTGCGCGGCTCGGTCGTGATCACGACGGCGAGCAGGAGCGCGATCGCCGAGGTGAGATGATGCGGCACCCAGACGACCAGGGTCGAGAGCGCCGAGATCTGGTTCGGCACGCCGAAGCCGAGCTGCCACCATTCGGGATCGCGGGCGGCGCTGGCGAGCGTGCCCGACAGAAGCCGCGCGATCACCACGGCGCCGTCCGGCACCGCACCGACCAGGAAGAGCGCGACGAACGCCACGCCGCGCCGATGCGGCGCCAGCGTGTGGCGGAGAAAGAGCAGCAGCACGACCGCCGCCGCGCCGCCGAGCAGCAGCGTGCCGAGCGCGTAGGAAAGCTTCACCAGCGGCGCGCCGAACAGCGCGAACAGGTCGGCGAAGGCGGCGGCCGGCATCCAGGCGACGTAATAGAAATGCAGCGCCGTGTCCGGCCGAAAGTTCAGCATCGGCGGAAAGGTCTTCGAGGTGACGAGGCTCGCCACCTCCTGAAAATGCCAGTTGTCGTCGAAGTTCACCGCGGCGACCAGCGTGCCGTCGAGATACTGCAAAGCGTACGGCACGAGCCGCACGATTTGCAGCACGACGGCGATCGTGATGACGGCCTTCTCCCAGAAGCGGAGCGGCGCCGGATCGGTGGCGATGCGCACGTTTCTGAAACCGACCAGCGCCAACGCGAGGAATGCGACGAACACCGCCGGCAACCCGACGGTCGGCAGCCGCAGCACGGTCATCACCGCCGCCGTGACGATGCTCGCGGAGAACAGCGCGAGCACCGAGAGGCCCGAGCGCTGCAGCGGCGGATTTTTTGGCGTGGCCATCGGCTGTCCTTCCGAAACCATGGCCACGCGGCCGGCGAGAGATGTCATCCCAACGGTGCCTGAAAGCGACTCTCCCCGTCACCCTGAGGCGCCCGGCGAAGCCGGGCCTCGAAGGGCGACGGCATCGATCTCGGGCTTGCCCGAGATCGACAGGATCGAGTGCCCGGGTCGGCAACGCCGACCCGGATGGCCGTTCATCCTTCGAGGCTCGCTCCGCTCGCACCTCAGGATGACGGATCAAAGTCATCCGCCGTTGGTATCCTCCCAACGACGACGAAGCTCGGGCCTCGTCCTTCGAGACGGCCGCTTCGCGGCCCCTCAGGACGAGGTCGTCGTCTGCCGTCGGCGCTATCGGCCGGCGAGCCCGCCTTCCACCACGGCGATCGCGAAGGCATAGGACAGCGCCACCTCGCGCAAGCGCTCGAACCGGCCGGCGGCGCCGCCGTGCCCCGCCTCGAGATTGGTCCGCAGCAGCACCAGATTGTCGTCGGTCTTCAGGCGGCGCAGCCGCGCCACCCATTTGGCCGGCTCCCAATAGGTCACCCGCGGATCGGTCAGGCCGGCGAGCGCGAGGATCGCCGGATAGTTTTGCGCCGTCACGTTGTCGTAGGGCGAGTAGGCGCGGATCGTGCGGAACGCCGCCTCGTCGCGGATCGGGTCGCCCCATTCGGGCCATTCCGGCGGGGTCAGCGGCAAGGTCTCGTCGAGCATGGTGTTGAGCACGTCGACGAACGGCACCTCGGCGATCAGCCCGGCAAACAGGTCGGGGCGCAGATTGGCGAGCGCGCCGATCAGCATGCCGCCGGCGGATCCCCCTTGCGCCACCGCCTTGTCGGGCGCGATCACCTTCTCGGCGACCAGAAACTCGGTCGCGGCGATGAAGTCGTGAAACGTGTTCGGCTTGGCGGCGAGCTTGCCCTCGCGATACCACCGCCAGCCCTTCTCGGTGCCGCCGCGCACGTGCAGGATCGCATAGACGAAGCCGCGATCGACCAGCGACAGCCGGTTGGTGCCGAACGCGGCGGGCATCGACATGCCGTAGGCGCCGTAGCCGTAAAGAAGCGCCGGCGCGGTGCCGTCGAGCGGCGTGTCCTTCCGCGCGAGGAGCGAGATCGGCACCGTCTCGCCGTCCGGCGTCGGCGCGAGCAGGCGGCGCGTCACGTAGTTTTCCGGGTCGTGGCCGCTCGGCACTTTTTGGCGCTTGCGCAACACGCGGGTGCGGGCGGCGCAGTCGTAGTCCCACACCTCGGAGGGCGTCGTCATCGAGGAATAGACGAAGCGCAGAATGTCGGTCGCAAACTCGTAGCCGTGGTCGAGGCCGAGCGAATAGGCCTCCTCGTCGAAGGCGATCGTGTGCTCCTCGCCGGTCGCGAGCCGGCGCACCACGATGCGCGGCAGGCTGTCGGCGCGCTCGATGCGGATCAGCCAGTTCTCGGTGACGGTGAAGCCGAGCACGAACACGCCCGGCCGGTGCGGCACCAGCGTTTTCCAGTTCTCGCGGCCCGGCGCCTCGAGCGGCGCGACGACGATCTCGAAGTCTTCCGCGCCGCCGGCATTGGTGCGCACGAACAGCACCGGGCGGCCCTCGAAATCGGGGTGGTGCTCGACCTCGTAGCGCAGGTCCGGCTCGCGCGGCGCCACCAGCACCGGGCGGGCGTCGTCGCCCGCGGCGAGGTCGATCAGCCTGGATTCGGCGGTCTCGTGGTCGTGCACCGAGATTTCCGCGAAGCGGCGCGACTGCAGCCGGCCGAGCGAGACGAACAGGCCGGGATCGGGCGTCTCGTAGACCAGCGTGTCGTCCTCGACCGGGGTGCCGAGGCAATGGCGAAACACCCGGCTCGGCCGGTGCTGCGCATCGAGCCGCACGTAATAGAAGGCTTTTCCGTCGGCGCACCAGGCGACGCCGCCGGACACCTCCGGCACGAGATCGGGCAAATCCTCACCGGTCGTGAGGTCGCGGACGCGGGCGGTGAAGAACTCCGAGCCCATGTCGTCGGCGGTCCAGGCGAGCAGGCGGTGGTCGGGCGAATGATCCGACGGCCCGAGATGGAAGAACGCCTTGCCGGCGCCGAGCGCGTCGCCGTCGACCAGCACGGTCTCCTCGCCGCCGTCGCGCGGCTGCCGGCAGATCAGCGGGTGCTCGCCGCCCGCCCGGTGGCGCACGTAATAGGCCCACGGCCCGTCGGGCGCGGGGACGCCGGCGTCGTCCTCCTCGATGCGGCCCTTCATCTCGGAGAACAGCGTCTCCTGCAGCTCCGCGGTGCCGGCGAGGGCGGCCGCGACATGGGCGTTCTCGGCCTCGAGCACCGCCCGGATCTCGGGATCCAGCACGGCGGGATCGCGCATCACCGCCTGCCAGTTGGGGTCGCGCAGCCAGTCGTACTCGTCGATCAGCCGGACGCCGTGGCACACCTTGGTGACCGGCCGCTCGGCCACCCGGGGCGGTGCTTTCGGGCGGGACACGCGTTCGAGCATCATCGTCACTCCGGGTTCTCGGCGTCGGGCGGTCACGGCGCGGGGCCGGGACGAATCCCGGAAGTGGCCGCGCGCCGGGCGAGCCGGCAATCTAGAGACCGCTCGCCAGCGGCGCAAACCGGGGGCGCGGCGGCTCGCCGCAGATCGCCGGGCGAGAGGCTGCCGGGCGCGGGAGGCCTCGGCCGACACCGTCTCGGGTCGGGACGGCTGGATTTGAACGTACAAGTGTGTACTCTGTGGGTCGACGCGGCGAATAGTTGCCAATTCTTCGTGATGGTTCACCAGGATTGATGACTGTCGTAATTCTTTTCTTGCTTTCCCGAACAGTGCAGATAAAAAACGATCAGTTCATGCGAGTCGTCGGGCCTGCGCGCCGGACGGTCGCACGGCCGGGCGAGCCGTCGGGGCATTTTCGGCTCGGACCGACCATGATCGGGGCCTTCTATGCGAAACGAACGTGCAATGGGTGACAACGCATCTCAAAACTATATTGAGCTGACCGCAGGAATCGTCTCCGCGTACGTCAGCAACAACAGCATATCGGCAGGGGATATTCCGGGGCTGATCAACCAGATTCATTCGGCCCTGCTGCGGGTCTCCGGTGGGCAGAGCGATGCCCCGGTCGAGCCGCTCAAGCCGGCCGTGTCGGTGAAGAAATCGATCACGCCGGAATACATCGTGTGCCTGGAGGACGGCAAAAAGTTCAAGTCCCTCAAGCGCCATCTCCGGACTCAGTACAACATGACGCCGGAACAGTACCGCGACAAGTGGAACCTGCCGCCGGACTATCCGATGGTGGCGCCGAACTACGCGGCGGCCCGCTCCCAGCTCGCCAAGCAGATGGGGCTCGGCCAGCAGCGGCGGCGGCGCTCGAAGTGAGACGCGACGGCCGCCGGCCCGCCCCGTAGCACGACCGCGGGGCC
The DNA here is from genome assembly GCF_000293785.1 of Rhodovulum sp. PH10. GTDB lineage: Bacteria > Pseudomonadota > Alphaproteobacteria > Rhizobiales > Xanthobacteraceae > Rhodoplanes. Next base: position 18,158 of record NZ_AKZI01000115.1, read on the forward strand.
GGCCGACGGCCGCCTGCTCGTCCGCGGACGCGGGCGGGTGCTTTTCGCCCGTGCGGGCGGGATCCCGGGGCCGGCCCGGGTTTTTGGCGCACGGCGTCTCCAGGAACTCGATCCTATCTCTGCGAGCGCCCGGGCGAGCCTCCTCTTCGCCTACGCTAACCATTTTCGACGAACATCCTGAAATTTCCACCACCGGGATATCCCCGGTTGCGCGAACAGCGCGATACTCTAGGGATACGATCCTAGAGGAGATCGCGATGACCCATCCTGCCCCCGCTCCCCGGCCGGCGGCGCCGCCGGTTCCGCCGCGTCACCCGGCCCGCCCCGGCCCCGCGTCCAAACCCTCGATGGCGGCGCTGACGGCGCTGGTCGCCCGCGAGCTCGGGGTGCCTCCGCGCGCGCTGGTCCGGCCGACCCGCGGGCCGGCGGCGGTCGCGCTCGCCCGCCAGACCGCGATGTATCTCGCCCATGTCGCGCTCGGACAGAACTTCAGCGCGATCGGCCGCGCGTTCGGGCGCGACCGCACCACGGCAGCTCATGCCTGCCGGATCATCGAGGAAACCCGCGACGACCCCGCGACCGATGCCCGGCTCGGCGCGCTGGAGCGGGCGCTCGTCGCCGGCCGTGAGCCGGCGGTCGATCGGGCGCGGCGAAACGTCTCGGGGGGCCGGGCATGAGCCGGGCGGAGCGCAGGAGCCGGGCGCGGCCGGCGGCCACGCCACGAGTGGCCACGCCGCGAGCGGCCACGCCACGAGTGGCCGCGCCGGGTGCGGCGGACCTCGGCGCCCTCCGGGCGGAAAAGCTGAAGGTGGTGCGGCGGGCGCATCCGGAGGCCGGCTCCGTCCTGGTCGACGAGGCGGAGAGCCCGCTCGCCTGGCTCGCCCGCCGCAAGGGGCGCGACGGCCGGCCGCTGATCGAGCCCGCGCAGTTTCTGGCCGGCGAGCGGCTGCGGGCCGACTTCACCTTCGCGCAGATGACGCCGCGGCTCTCGCTCGACTGGACCGGCGTGCCCTCGGCGGGCGGCGGCGGGGCGGGCGGCCCGGCATCGATGACCGACCGGGTGGTGGCGGCACGCCAGCGCTTTTCCGCTGCGCTCGACGCGGTCGGCGCGGAATTCTCCGGGCTTCTGGTCGACGTGTGCTGCTTTCTCGCGCGGCTCGAGGAGATCGAGCGGCAGCGCGGCTGGCCGCCGCGCTCGGCAAAGATCGTGCTGCAGCTCGGGCTCGACCGGCTCCCCCCCCCCTACCGCCCCGCAAACGCCC
>NZ_AKZI01000116.1 GCF_000293785.1 Rhodovulum sp. PH10
CCGCGAAGGGAATCCCCCACGAGTCAGAAATTCGTTCGGCTGGTATTACGCCTTGGTCCCAAAATCGGGGACCATTTCAACCGGCATTATCGCGACGGTCGCGATCGACTCGACCCACATCAAGGCTCACCGCTCGGCGGCGGGCGGAAAAGGGGGGCCTTCAAGCAGGCGATCGGCCGCTCGCGCGGCGGGCGGACGACGAAAATCCACGCCCTGACCGATCACTGCGGTCGGCCGCTCGTTCTGTTGCTCTCGCCCGGCAACATCAACGACATCGCGTTCGCGCCGACGCTGATCGCCCGGGTCGGGCCGATCACCGGCCTCATCGCGGACAAGGCCTACGACGCCAACAGCCTCCGCCGCCTGCTCGCCGAGGGGCGGCGCCAAGGCCGTGATCCCGTCGACCACCAGCCGCAAGCAGCCGATCCCCTACGATCGCATCGCCTACAGGCGCCGCAATCGCATCGAACGGATGTTCTCGCGGCTCGAGGACTTCCGGCGCGTCGCAACCCGCTACGACAAGCTCGCCAGAAACTTCCTCGCCGGCGCCATCCTGGCCGCCACCGTCGCTTGGTGGCTCATTTGAGCCCCGACCCTAGCCCCTTCGCGCCACCCCGCGACGGGCATGGCCGCCGCTGCCAAGTCCGGCCCTCGCTTCGGCCGAACCGCTCTCCGTCCCGAGCAAACGCCTCGGACCCAAAGATTCAACAGCTCTCGAGTGCGAGCCGGTGTCGAGCCATCAGCGAAAATCGCCGTCGCCCCAGCGCTGCTGCCACATGCGCTCGCCGATCGTGCAGGAAACGCGTGGCTGCTCGGCGCTCGTGTTTTGCAGCACCGCCGGCGCGGCTCCGTGCCCGGCCGAGGATGGCGAGGCCGCCACCGGCGTCACCCGCGCCGCATCGGCGTGCGCCGGCGGGAGGCCGGCGACCTCCTGCACCAGCTTGGTGCGCGTCGCCTCCTTGAACTGGCTGCGGTCGCGGATCGGGATCACGAAGGCGGACGGCCCGCCGATCACGCAGTCCTCGTAATAGACGTCGAGATTTCCGATATCCATGCCGACCGGCGACGGCCGCTCGAGCAGCAGCGGCAAGCCGTTGATGGTGATGCCCTCGGCGAGCACCGCGTCGCGTGCGGCCGTGACCAGAGCCCCCTGATTGTTGGCGCCGTCGCCCGACACGTCGATCACCCGCCGCAGCCCGCGAAAGCCGCTGTCGCGCAAGAGCTGGGCGGAAAACTGCAGCGCGCCGGAGATCGAGGTGCGGTAGGCGCGACGGTACGGCGCCTCGGTGATGGCGGAGGCGAACGCTTCCGCGCTCGCCCGGCCGTCGATCACGTGCCACGGCACCACGACCTGCTGATCGAAGCTGCCGGCCCATTCGACATAGGCGACGGCGACCTTCCCGTGCATGCCCTGCGCGACGGCGCTCAAAAATTCCGGCGACACCAGCGCGCCGACATAACCCTCGCGTTGAAGGGCCTGCTCGCGGGTGTCCATCGAGTAGGAGATGTCGACCGCGAGCACCAGCACGACGTCCACCGCCGCCGACTCGTCGGGCTTCCTCTCGGCGATCTTCGTCTCCGCGGTCTTCCTCTCGGCAGCGGCCGACCCGTCGGCCTTTTTCACCTCGGCTTTCCTCACGTCGGCGGAAGTCTCCGCCGGCCGTGTCGTGGTCGTGAGAGGGCCCGAGCCGCCGAGCAGCATCACCGCCAGGACGAGGGCGATCGCCTGCCCGCCCCGGCTCCACCACGCCTTGCGCATCCCGCGTCTCCACCGTCGTCCGTCACCGCCGATCGGTCAGCGTGGCACGGCATTGCGGCCCGGACACACGGCGCGCGATCACGTTTTCATGAACGTGCCGACCGCCTCCTCGGGGGCGAGAAATCCCACCTCGAGCGCGTGCGCCACCGCCGGATGGGTGATCTTGCCGTCGTGCACGTTGAGGCCGGCGCGCAGATGCGGATCCTCGGCGAGCGCGCGGGCGACGCCCTTGTCGGCGAGCGCCAGCACGAACGGCAGCGTCGCGTTGTTGATGGCGAAGGTCGCGGTGCGGGCGACCGCGCCGGGCATGTTGGTGACGCAGTAATGCACCACGTCGTGCTGCACATAGGTCGGGCGCGAATGGGTGGTCGGGTGCGAGGTCTCGCAGCAGCCGCCCTGATCGATCGCGACGTCGACGATCGCCGCGCCGGGCTTCATTCGCTTCACCGTCTCGGCGGTGAGGAGACGGGGCGCGGTCGCCCCCGGCACCAGCACGGCGCCGATGACGAGGTCGGCGCGCCGGCACAGGCTGTCGATCGTGGTGGGCGTGGCGAACACGGTGCGCACCCGCCCGCCGAACCGGGCGATGATCCGGCGCAGCACGTCGGGGCTGCGGTCGAGCACGGTGACGTCGGCGCCCATGCCGGCGGCGATGAAGGCGGCGTTGGCGCCGACCACGCCGCCGCCGAGCACGACCACCTCGGCCGGCGGAACCCCGGCGACGCCGCCGAGCAGCACCCCACGGCCGCCGCGCGGCCGCTCGAGGCACCAGGCGCCCGCCTGCGGCGCGAGCCGGCCGGCGACCTCCGACATCGGGGTGAGCAGCGGCAGCGTGCCGTCCGCCGCGGTGACGGTCTCGTAGGCGATCGCGGTGACGCGGGAGGCGAGCAGGTCGCGCGCCTGCTCGGGATCGGGGGCGAGATGCAGATAGGTGAACAGCGTCTGGCCGCGCCGCAGCCGCTTGCGCTCGGCGGCGAGCGGCTCCTTCACCTTCACGATCAGCTCGGCGTCGTCGAACACCGGGTCCGGGCCGTTCACCAGCGTCGCACCGGCCGCGGCATAGGCGGCGTCGTCGTGGCCGGCACCGAGCCCGGCGCCCCGCTCCACCAGCACGGCGTGGCCGTGCGCGACCAGTTCGTGCACCGCGCTCGGGATCAGCCCGACGCGATCCTCGTGATCCTTGATCTCTCTCGGGACACCGATGCGCATGCGCCTTCTCCGTCGCGGACCCGTTCGCGGTCCGCGGGTGAGAATACCGCATGCAAGCAAAAGACCATACGCAAGACGACGCGACCCCCGCGACCGGCGGCCGCGAGACCGCCGTCGCACCGAGGCGCCGTCAGCGCTCGATCGTCTCGGTCGAGACGATCTCGATGCCGAAGCCGCCGAGACCGACATAGCGCTGCTCGGCCGAGGCCAGCAGGCGGATCGACGTCACGCCGAGATCCTTCAGGATCTGGGCGCCGAGCCCGATCTCGCGCCACTGCATCGAGCGCGCCTCCTCGGAGGAGCCGTTGCCGTTCTTGGGGAGTGCGGCCGCCGGCACGCCGACGGTGCCGTCGCGCAGGAAGACCAGCACGCCGCGGCCCTCCTCCTTGAAGCGGCGCAGCGCGGCATGGATCGCCGGGGCGCCGCCGAACGTGTCGCGCAGCAGATTGTGGCGATGCAGGCGGGCGAGCACGTCCTTGCCGTCGCCGATCGTGCCGTGCACCAGCGCCATGTGATGCACGCCCTCGAACGGCGTCACATAAGCGTAGCCGCGCAACGGGCCGATCTCGGTCTGCACGGTGAACTCGCTGATCCGCTCGACCAGCTTGTCGCGCGCCTGGCGGTAGGCGATCAGGTCGGCGACCGAGATCACCAGGAGCCCGTGCTTCTCGGCGAACGCCGCGACCTGCGGCCCGCGCATCACCGTGCCGTCGTCGTTCATCAGCTCGGCCAGCACGCCGACCGCCGGCAGGCCGGCGAGCTTGCACAGGTCGACGCAGGCTTCGGTATGGCCGGAGCGCATCAGCACGCCGCCCTCGCGGGCGACCAGCGGAAACACGTGGCCGGGGCGCACGAAGTCGCCGGCCGCGGTGTTGTGGTTGGCGAGCGCGCGGACCGTGTTGGTGCGCTCCTCGGCCGAGATGCCGGTGACGAAGCCGTGCTTGACGTCGACCGAGACGGTGAAGGCGGTGCCGAGCGGGGCGTCGTTGAGGGCGACCATCGGGTCGAGCCGAAGGCGCTTGGCCTCCTCGATCGACAGCGGCGCGCAGACGATGCCGGAGGTGTTGCGGATGACGAAGGCCATCTTCTCCGGCGTGCACATCGAGGCGGCGACGAACAGATCGCCCTCGTCCTCGCGGTCGTTGTCGTCGGTGACGATCACCAAATCGCCGCGGGCGAACGCCGCGATCGCGGTGTCCACCCGGTCTTTCGTCTCGTTGGTCATTCGCTGGCTTTCGTATGCGAAGGGGGCACCTGCTCGGCGGTGACGGCCGGCCGTGGGACCGGCCAAGCGGGCGGTGCGCCCACCTGTCCGCGCTGGCGGAGGTAGTGATCGGCGAGGACGCACGCAACCATCGCCTCGGCGACCGGAACGGCCCGGATGCCGACGCACGGGTCGTGGCGTCCCTTGGTGATCAGCTCGGTGTCCTCGCCGTGGCGCGTGACGGTCGCGCGCGGGGTGAGGATCGAGGAGGTCGGCTTGACGGCGAAGCGGGCGACCACCGGCTCGCCGGTCGAGATGCCACCCAGGATGCCGCCGGCGTGATTGGAGAGGAAGCGCGGGCGGCCGTCGTTGCCCATCCGCATCTCGTCGGCATTGTCCTCGCCGGACAGCGCGGCGGCGGCAAACCCTTCGCCGATCTCGACGCCCTTGACGGCGTTGATGCCCATCAGCGCGGCCGCGAGGTCGGCGTCGAGCTTGCCGTAGACCGGCGCGCCGAGCCCCGCCGGCACGCCCTCGGCGACCACCTCCACCACCGCGCCGATCGACGAGCCGCGCTTGCGCACGTCGTCCAAAAGGTCGGCGAAGACGCGGGCGGCCTCGGCGTCCGGGCAGAAGAAGTCGTTGCGGCCGACCTCGTCCCAGTCCCAGCGCGCGCGGTCGATCGTGTGCCGGCCGATCTGCACCAGCGCGGCGCGCACGACGACACCCGGCAGCACCTTGCGGGCGATCGCCCCGGCGGCGACGCGGGCCGCGGTCTCGCGGGCCGACGAGCGGCCGCCGCCGCGATAATCGCGGATGCCGTACTTGGCGTCGTAGGCGTAGTCGGCATGGCCCGGCCGGTAGGCGGCGGCGATCTCGGAATAGTCCTTGGAGCGCTGGTCGGTGTTCTCGATCAAGAGCGCGATCGGCGTGCCGGTGGTGACCTGGGCGCCGGTCTGCGGATCGGCAAAGACGCCCGAAAGGATCTTCACCGCGTCCGGCTCGCGCCGCTGGGTGGTGAAGCGCGACTGTCCGGGCCGCCGGCGATCGAGATCGGCCTGGATCTCGGCTTCCGTCAGCGGGATGCGCGGCGGGCAGCCGTCGACCACGCAGCCGAGCGCGACCCCGTGGCTCTCGCCGAAGGTCGTGACGCGAAACGCGTGGCCGAAGGTGTTGAACGACATGATGGGAGTTCCGTGGTGCCGTGTCGTAGCGCGCGCGTTTTCGGGGGTCAAATCGCCCCTGCCCTGCGCCGCCCGCGACCGCAGGCCGGCACCGCCGCCGGGCACCCGTGCCGGGCGGCGGGACCGGACGAACCGCGGCGTCGGGGGCCGCCGAATCGGCGGCGGCTCGGGCTCGCCGGCGGCGGGCGGACCCCATTTGCATCCTGCGAGTATTCGAATGCCCTCCACACCACTCTGCCGGGCCGATTCCTGACGATCGGTTCATCCGCCTGAACGCCCGTTAAGGGCAACCTGAACGTCTGTTAAGTTACGGATTTTATTGCTGTTTTTTTGATTTTCCGGTTGCCGGGGCAAGGCCCGCGGAGTACAAGGCCAGGGTCGGCGCGGGAGCGTGACGCGCTCGAGCCGGACAGAACTCTGGAGGACCGAACGATGGCCAAGAAGAAGAGCAAGAAGAAGTAATCTCCTCTGCCTCCGTGCAGAGCGATCACGGCACCGTCCCGATGCTTCGAGACGACGTGCCGGCAATCGAGAAGGACGGTCGGAGCACTCCGCTCCGCGCCGGGCACACCACCGGAGGACCGGACGATGGCCAAGAAGAAGTCCAAGAAGAAGTAATCTCCTTTGCCCCTGTGCAGAGCGATCACGGCACCGTCCCGATGCTTCGAGACGACCTGCCGACAACCGAGAAGGACGGTCGGAGCATGCCGCTCCGCGCCGGGCACACGACCGGAGGACCGGACGATGGCCAAGAAGAAGTCCAAGAAGAAGTAATTCTTCCCCCGCGCCATGCGCGGAGACGGCCGACCCGGGACGGTTCGAGCTTTCGGACCCCACGACGGCGGCCAGGGAAAAAATCGGGTGGTGCGCAGCGTCGCTCGCGCACCGGACATGCAACCGGAGGATCCGACGATGGCCAAGAAGAAGAGCAAGAAGAAGTAATTCGTCTGCAGCAATGCAGAACGATCGCCGACATCGGCTCGAACGGGCCTCTCGGCATCACCGGATAAAAAGGGCCGGCCTCGCGCCGGCCTTTTTATTTTTATCGCCTTTCGCCTCTTTTCCCGGACCGCCTCGTTCGGGCCTTGCCGCACCGCCCCCCGCCACCAGTCTCCGCCGCGCGCGACGTTCACCACCAGGCGGTTGCAGCGAACCCGTCACGGTTGCCGGAAAACGCCGCAAGATCCGGCGCATGGCACCGTTTGCGGATCTGCCCCGACTTGAACCGGCCTCGGCCCCGCTGGCATCCTGAACAGCGATTCGGGAGATGGGGGATGGCGATGCGGTTGTTTCTTCGAGCCGGCGTGTCACTGATCGTGATGGCGGCGGCGGTAGGCTCGGCCGCGGCCGCCGACCTGCCTGCGAGGGTGCCCACCGAGGCGCCGCTCGCCGCCCCGCCGGTCGACTGGACCGGCTTCTATGTCGGTGCCCATGTCGGCAACGCCTTTGCCCGAAACAACTGGGTCGCCGGCGAAGGCGGGCTCGCCGGCATCGTGCCGCTCGGCGGCACCGGCACCGCCGACGGCGCGTTCGGCGGCGTTCAGGCCGGCTTCAACCTGCAGCGCGGCGCCGCCGTGCTCGGGCTGGAGATCGACGGCAGCGCCGCCGACCTCGACGGCAATGCCCGCTGCCTCGTGGCGGAGGCCCTCTGCACCACCCGCGTCGACGCGATGGGCACGGTCACCGCCCGGCTCGGCTGGGCATTCGACCAGATGCTGGTCTATGCCAAGGCCGGCGGCGCCTGGGCGCACGTGACGTCGCGCCTCGCCCGTTACGACGAGGCCGAGACGCCGGACGGCGACGACATCCGGCTCGGCTGGACGGTCGGTGCCGGAGCCGCGGTCGCGCTGTCGCCCGCCTGGTCGGCCCGGCTCGGCTGGGATTATGTCGATCTCGGCACCGGCTCCACCACGGTCACGCTCGGCTCCGGCGAGCCGGCCGAGGTCGCCGCCGATCGGCGCATCCACCGGGTGACGCTCGGCCTCGACCGAAAGCTCGACTGGGGATTTGGCCCGCTGACGACGGCGGCGGGCGCCCTGCCGATGCTGCCGCTCGCCATGCACGCGGCCGACCCTTCGGTGCCACCCTGGAGGATCGAGGTCGGCACCCGCGTCTGGTATGCCACCGGCCACACCCAGAAGGACCTGTTCGACCCGTTCGAGACCGCCCGGCTCAACTCGCGGCTTCTCTATGGCGACACCGACAGCGTCGCGGGCGAAACATTCGGCCGGCTCGACCACCGCAGCGGGCTGTTCGTGAAGGGATATTTCGGCGCCGGCGGGCTCGACGGCGGCACGCTGCGCGACGAGGATTTTCCCGGCGAGACCTTCTACTCCAACACCGCCTCCGAGCTGAAGAACGGCCGGCTGCGCTATGCCGGCGCCGATATCGGCTGGCGGATTCTTGCGACCCCCGAGGGCGAGCTCGGCCCCTATCTCGGCTATCGCTACGTGCACGAGCGGGTGAACGGCTTCGGCTGCCGCCAGACCGCCACCGACGCGGTGTGTGATCCGGCGCTCTCCGGCCTCGGCCTGAGCGAGACCACCACTTGGCGCGGCCCGGCGGTCGGCCTGAACGCCCGCACCCGGCTCGGCGACCGCCTCCGGCTCGAGGTCGACGGCGCCGTGCTGCCCTACGTCGCCCGCTCCGGCTACGACAATCACTGGTTCCGCCCCGACATCGACCCGCAGATCGAGCCCGGCCACGGCTGGGGCGGCCAGATCGAGGCGGTGCTGTCCTATGCGGTGACGCCGCAATGGAGCGTCGGCGTCGGCGGCCGCTACTGGTACTTCACCACCACCGAGGCGCACACCCAGTTTCCCGGCTCCGCCCCCGACTCGCCGATGACCTTCGTCACCGAGCGTTATGGCGGCTTTCTGCAGGCCTCCTACACGATCGACCCCGCGAAGACGCCGGCGGCCGAGCCTTTGTTGGCGGTGAAGGCCCCGCGCAAAGAGGTGGGGCCGCGCGACTGGTCCGGCATTCATCTCGGCGTTCATGTCGGGGCGGCGTTCGGCCGGACCGACTGGACGCCGGCGACCCCCGCCGGCCCCGGCGAGGGCGACGTCGACGGCTCGCTCGCCGGCCTCCAGCTCGGCATCGACCATCAGCTCGGCGCCTGGGTGATCGGCCTCGAGGGCAGCGTGAGCGTCGGCGATCTCGACGGCAATGCGCCGTGCGCCTCCGGCCTCACCTGCCACACCCGCGCCGACCGGTTCGCCTCGCTGACCGGCCGGCTCGGTTATGCGGTCGGCGACGCGCTCCTCTACGGCAAGGCGGGTGCCGCCTGGATCCGCGACCGGCACGACGCCGTGCAGCTGTTCGATCCGCACGTCCACACCGCCGACGTCACCCGCACCGGCTGGACGGTCGGCACCGGCCTCGAATACGCGCTCGGGCCGCGCTGGTCGGCGCGGATCGAGTACGATTATGCCGATTTCGGCAGCGAAGGGGTGAGTTTTGCCGACGGGCCCGGCGGCGCGCGGACGATCGAGATCGAGCAGTCGGTGCACACCGTGCGGCTCGGCGCCAATTACCGCTTCGGCAAGGCGGGACCGGCCGAGAGCGCGGCGAGCAGCGCGCCGCCCGCGCCGTGGGCGCCGCTCGGCTTTTCGGCGGCCGACCGTAGCGTCGCCTTCGACTGGACCGGGCTCCGGCTCGGCATCCATCTCGGCAGCGGCCATGCCGACACCGACTGGAGCAACCCGTTCGGCCCGCAGATTTTCGGCGATGCGGTGACGAGCCACGGCTGGCTCGCCGGCGGCCAGATCGGCATCGACCGCCAGTTCGGCAAGCTGGTGCTCGGCGCCCAGGCGGACGTGTCGGGCGCCCGCATCGACGGCACCAGCACCTGCCTGGTCGGGCTCGAGCCGACCGTCGGCGGGGTGAACTGCCGCGCCGAGATCGACGCGCTCGGCACCATCACCGGGCGGGCCGGCTGGGCCTTCGGGCAAACGCTCCTCTATGCCAAGGGGGGTGCCGCCTGGGCGCACGACCGGGCGACGCTGAACCTCGTCGGGGTCGGCGACCTCGACCGCGAGGCGGACGGCGTGCGCTGGGGCTGGACGATCGGCGCCGGCATCGAGCACGCGATCCGCCGCGACCTCTCCGTCTCGCTCGAATACGGCTATCTCGCGCTCGGCAGCGACACCGCCGATTTCGGCCTGCCGCCGTCCGGCGCGGCGATCGATCGTCTCGCGCTGACGCAGGACGTCCACGTCGCCAAGCTCGGCGTGAACTGGCTGTTTTCGACGCCGGCCGTGTTGCAGCCGGCGCGCTGAGGCACGGCGCCCGGAGGCGGCGTCCCGTCACGGCATCCTGCCCGCGCGGGCAGCGACGGCACACAAAAGAGGCGGCACACAAAAGAGGCGGCACCTCGCGGCGCCGCCTCTTTTTTTCGTTGCGTTCGTCGTCCTGTCGTCGGACCGGCGCGTCGGACCGGCGAGCCGCCGATCCGGCCAGTGACGAAACCTCAGTGCGCGGTGAGCGCCGAGGCGTCGTCACCGTCGACCGGGGCTTCGGCCGCGGTGGCGTGCACCTTGGTCTCGTCCCACTCGATCGGCTCCGGCACGCGGGTCAGCGCGCGGGCCAACACCTCGTCCATCCGAGTCACCGGCACGATCTCGAGGTCGCTCTTCACCGTCTCGGAGATGTCGACCAGATCCTTGGCGTTCTCCTCCGGGATCAGCACCGTCTTGATGCCGCCGCGGTGGGCGGCGAGCAGCTTCTCCTTGAGGCCGCCGATCGGCAGCACGCGGCCGCGCAGCGTGATCTCGCCGGTCATCGCGACGTCGCGGCGCACCGGGATGCCGGTCATCACCGAGATGATCGCCGTGACCATGGCGACGCCCGCCGACGGCCCGTCCTTCGGGGTCGCCCCCTCCGGCACGTGGACGTGGATGTCGCGCTTCTCGAACAGCGGCGGCTCGATGCCGAAGGCGATCGCGCGCGAGCGAACATAGGACGCCGCCGCCGAGATCGACTCCTTCATCACGTCGCGAAGGTTGCCGGTGACGGTCATCTTGCCGCGACCCGGCATCATCAAGCCTTCGATCGTCAGAAGCTCGCCGCCGGCATCGGTCCAGGCGAGGCCGGTGACGACGCCGACCTGATCCTCCTCCTCGATCTCGCCGTGGCGATATTTCGGCACGCCGAGATAGTCGCCGATCGTCTCGGTCGTCACCTCGATCGTCGCCTTCTGCGAGATCATCAGTTCCTTGACCGCCTTGCGGGCGAGCGTCGACAGCTCCCGCTCGAGGTTGCGCACGCCCGCCTCGCGGGTGTAGCGGCGGATCAGCAGCAGCAGCGCGTCGTCGTCGATCGACCACTCCTTGGTGTCGAGGCCGTGCTTCGACAGCGCGTTCGGGATCAGGTGCCGCCGCGCGATCTGGACCTTCTCCTCCTCCGTGTAGCCGGCGATCCGGATGATCTCCATGCGGTCCATCAGCGGCGCCGGGATGTTCAGCGTGTTCGCCGTGGTGATGAACATCACGTTGGAGAGGTCGTAGTCGACCTCGAGATAATGGTCGTTGAAGGTGTGGTTCTGCTCGGGGTCGAGCACCTCGAGCAGCGCCGACGACGGGTCGCCGCGGAAGTCCGAGCCCATCTTGTCCACCTCGTCGAGGAGGAAGAGCGGGTTCGACGACTTGGCCTTGCGCATCGACTGGATGATCTTGCCGGGCATCGAGCCGATATAGGTGCGCCGGTGGCCACGGATCTCGGCCTCGTCACGCACGCCGCCGAGCGACACGCGCACGAACTCGCGCCCGGTCGCCTTGGCGATCGACTTGCCGAGCGAGGTCTTGCCGACGCCGGGCGGGCCGACCAGGCACAGGATCGGGCCGCTCAGCTTGTTGGCGCGGCTCTGCACGGCGAGATACTCGACGATCCGCTCCTTGACCTTCTCGAGGCCGTAGTGATCGGTGTCGAGGGTCTCCTCGGCGAGCGTGAGATCCTTCTTGACCTTGGTCTTCTTGTTCCACGGGATCGACAGGAGCCAGTCGAGATAGTTGCGCACCACCGTCGCCTCGGCCGACATCGGCGACATCTGGCGGAGCTTCTTCAGCTCGTGCTGCGCCTTCTCGCGGGCCTCCTTCGACAGCTTGGTCTTCTTGATCTTGTCCTCGAGCTCGGCGAGCTCGTCGCGGCCGTCCTCGTCGCCCAGCTCCTTCTGGATCGCCTTCATCTGCTCGTTGAGGTAGTACTCGCGCTGGGTCTTCTCCATCTGCCGCTTGACGCGGGTCCGGATGCGCTTCTCCACCTGCAGGACGGAGATCTCGCTCTCCATCAGGCCGAGCACCTTCTCGAGCCGCTCGGTCACCACCGTGGTCTCGAGAATCCCCTGCTTGTCGGGGATCTTGACCGCGAGGTGCGAGGCGACCGTGTCGGCGAGCTTGGCGTAGTCGTCGATCTGCTGAACGACGCCGACCACCTCGGGCGACACCTTCTTGTTGAGCTTCACGTAGCCTTCGAACTCGGTGACCACCGAGCGGGCCAGCGCCTCGGCCTCGACCTTCTCGCCGATGTGGTCGGCCAGCACCTCGGCCTCGGCCTCGTAATAGTCGACCCGGTCGGTGTAGCCGATCACGCGCGCGCGCTCGGTGCCCTCGACCAAAACCTTCACGGTACCGTCGGGCAGCTTGAGGAGCTGCAGCACGCTGGCCAGCGTGCCGACCTCGTAGATGGCGTCGGCGGCGGGATCGTCGTCGGACGCGTTCTTCTGGGTCGCGAGCAGGATGTAGGAATCGGAACGCATCACCTCTTCGAGCGCGCGGATCGATTTCTCGCGGCCGACGAAGAGCGGGACGATCATGTGGGGGAACACCACGATGTCACGCAGCGGGAGAACCGGATAGGCCCGAACCTCTCCGGGCTGCGGCAGGACACGTGGCTTGGTGGGTGTCGTCATGGTCCGATCCTTGTTCTTCTGGAGTACCCCTCCGTGTCGACCCGAGATCGGCGTCTCGACGGAGTGTGCATGGACCGGGAAGGGAGCGCAGGCACGACGAGCGGGCTGCACACCGGCGGGGACGAGACCCTGCCCGGACTAACGGCTCGAACGCCTCACTCGACTTTTTGGACGTCCGCCCCGTTCTTAGGTGGCGACCCGCCGGGGGTGTGTCAAGGAAACGGACTTTGCGCCCCCGACGACCACTCCCCCCCGACGACCGGACGCGCCGTCCGGACCTCGGTCCGTATCACGTCGCGGCGTCCGCCCGGCGCATTCCCCGCGCGCCGGGCTCTTCTCGCTTCTCGTCAGGCGCTGGCGCCGGCGTCACCGGCCGCGCGATCGGCGTAGATGTAGAGCGGACGCGCGGTCCCCTCCACCACCTCGCGGGAGATCACCACCTCCTCGACGCCTTCGAGGCTCGGCAGATCGAACATGGTGTCGAGCAGGATGCTCTCCATGATCGACCGCAGGCCGCGGGCGCCGGTCTTGCGCTCGATCGCCTTGCGGGCGATCGCGCCGAGCGCTTCCTCGGCGAGCGTGAGGTCGATGTTCTCCATCTCGAACAGGCGCTGATACTGCTTCACGAGCGCGTTCTTCGGCTCGAGCAGGATGCGCTTGAGCGCCGCCTCGTCGAGATCCTCGAGGGTGGCGACCACCGGCAGGCGGCCGACGAACTCGGGGATCAGGCCGTATTTCAGCAAATCTTCCGGCTCGACGTGACGGAAGATCTCGCCGGCCTTGCGGTCCTCGGGGGCCGCGACGGTGGCGGCGAAGCCGATCGAGGTGGTGCGGCCGCGGCCGGAGATGATCTTCTCGAGGCCGGCGAACGCGCCGCCGCACACGAACAGGATGTTGGTCGTGTCGACCTGCAGGAACTCCTGCTGCGGATGCTTGCGCCCGCCCTGCGGCGGCACCGACGCGACGGTGCCTTCCATGATCTTCAGGAGCGCCTGCTGCACGCCCTCGCCCGACACGTCACGAGTGATCGACGGGTTGTCCGACTTGCGGCTGATCTTGTCGATCTCGTCGATATAGACGATGCCGCGCTGCGCCCGCTCGACATTGTAGTCGGCGGCCTGCAGCAGCTTCAGGATGATGTTCTCGACGTCCTCGCCGACATAGCCGGCTTCCGTGAGGGTGGTGGCGTCGGCCATCGTGAACGGCACGTCGAGGATGCGGGCCAGCGTCTGCGCGAGCAGCGTCTTGCCCGAGCCGGTCGGCCCGATCAGCAGAATGTTCGACTTCGCCAGCTCGACGTCGTTGTGCTTGGCCTGATGGTTGAGCCGCTTGTAGTGATTGTGGACGGCGACCGACAGCACCTTCTTGGCGTGATCCTGACCGATCACGTAGTCGTCGAGCACCTTGCGGATCTCGCGCGGGGTCGGGATACCGTCCCGCGACTTCACCAGCGAGGACTTGTTCTCCTCACGGATGATGTCCATGCACAGCTCGACGCACTCGTCGCAGATGAACACGGTCGGTCCCGCGATCAGCTTGCGAACCTCGTGCTGGCTCTTGCCGCAGAACGAGCAGTAAAGCGTGTTCTTGGAGTCGCTTCCGCCGACCTTGCTCATTCTCATTCTCCACAGGTCCGCTGCACCGACGCCGTGGTCGGAGCATGCGATTGTAATGACGAGGACCCGTCGTGACCAATCCGTAGCAAACCCGTCACCTTTCGCCAGTCTGTCCGGCGACCCTTCTGCTCGTAGGCCTAACGAAACACGCTACCGTTCGGATAATCAAGATTCCATTAACGATACGAAGACCGCCTGCCGCGACTGTCTTTCGTCGTGCTCCGATCGGGGTCCGTGGGCTCCTTCCGAGCCCTGCTCATGCAAGCCTCGTTCCAGTTCGGTCGAGACTCGTCTCTTGCTCGACGGTGGCGCCCAATCGTGGCGAAAACGAAGCGCCCTCGTACTGCACCGCAGCGAGGACGGCCGCCGTCGAGAGGCCGGCCGTCGCTCGAAAACGCCGGCGGGGCACATCGGCTCCCCACGGTCGGCTCCCGCCGCGGGTCGCAGGGCTCCGCTCGTCGGGCGGGTTGGTCCCGCCGTTCGCGCGGGCGGCTCGCGCGCGCCCGTATCCGCCGCCACCGGCATCCGGCGGCGTGCGCGCCGAGGACGAGGCCGTCAGACCTTCTCCACCTCCTCGGGGCGACGCTCGATCACCTTGTCGATCAGCCCGAACTCCTTGGCGCCCTCGGCGGTGAAGAACTGGTCGCGCTCCAGCGCCTCCTCGATCTTCTTGATCTCCTGGCCGGTGTGCACGACGTAGATCTCGTTCAGCCGGCGGCGGAGATTGATGATCTCCTGGGCGTGAATCATGATGTCGGTCGCCTGGCCCTGGAAGCCGCCGGACGGCTGGTGAACCATGATGCGCGCGTTCGGCAGGGCGAAGCGCATGTCCTTGTGGCCGGCGGTGAGCAGCAGCGAGCCCATCGAGGCGGCCTGGCCGGTGCACAGCGTCGACACCGCCGGGCGGATGAACTGCATGGTGTCGTAGATCGCCAGGCCCGACGTCACCACGCCACCCGGCGAGTTGATGTACATCGCGATCTCTTTCTTCGGGTTCTCCGCCTCGAGAAAGAGCAGCTGCGCGACGATCAGCGACGACATCCCGTCCTCGACCACGCCGGTGACGAAGATGATGCGCTCCTTGAGGAGCCGCGAATAGATGTCGTAGGCGCGCTCGCCCCGGTTGGTCTGCTCGACCACCATGGGCACGAGATAGTTCATGTAGGTGTCGACGGGATCCCGCATCTTGCTCGACCTTGCCAAATGTTCGGGCGCGTCACCGCATACCCGAGCACGACCACCCGGGGGCGTCCGCGCCGATCACAGATATATGCTCATCCGCCGGCGACAAGACGTCGGCGGAACAATGCGAGTGGCGAGTGGTGAAAGGGCGAATAGCGAGCAGCGAGTAGCGAGTTGTGACCGGCGGCACCACGTCGTGGCGGACTGCCGCGCTGTCATCACCATTCGCTATTCCCTATTCCATTCGCCACTCGTCACTCGCCATTCCCTACTCGCCACTGCGCCGCTCGCTGCGGAGCAGCGCGTGCGCGACTCACGCCGCGGCCGCCGGGCCTTCGTCCTCGGCCTTGAACAGCTCGTCGCGCGACACCGGCGTGTCGTTGACGGTGGCGAGCTCCAGCAGGAAGTCGACCACCTTCTCCTCGAAGATCGGCGCGCGCACCGAGGCGACCGCCGCCGGGGTCTTGCGGTAGAACTCCCAGACCTGCTGCTCCTGGCCCGGATACATCCGCGCCCGCTCGACGATCGCCCGCGAGACCTCCTCGTCGGTGACCGTGATCGAATTCTTCTCGCCGATCTCGGCCAGCACCAGGCCGAGCCGCACGCGCCGGTCGGCGATGGTGCGGTACTCCTCCTTGGCCTTCTCCTCCGAGGTGCCCTCGTCCTCGAACGAGCGGTTCTGCCGCTTCAGGTCGGAGGTCACGGTCTCCCACACCGACTTGAACTCCTCCTCGACGAGGGTCGGCGGCGGGTCGAACTTGTGCAGCTCGTCGAGCTTGTCGAGCAGCGCGCGCTTGACCTTGTAGCGGCTCTGCTCGCCGTGCTCGCCCTTCAGGCGCTCGGTGATCGCCGCCTCGAGCTTCTCGAGCGATTCGAGGCCGAGCCGCTTGGCGAACTCGTCGTCGATCGTCACCTCTTCCGGCGCCTCGACCGCCTTGACGATCACCTCGAACACCGCGGTCTTGCCGGCGAGGTTTTCGGCCATGTAGTCGGCCGGGAAGGTCACCGTCACGGTGCGGGTCTCGTCGGCCTTGGCGCCGACCAGCTGCTCCTCGAAGCCCGGGATGAACGAGCCGGAGCCGAGCACCAGCGGCACGTCCTCGCCGGAGCCGCCCTCGAACGGAACGCCGTCGAGCGTGCCGGTGAAATTGACCACCAGGCGGTCGCCGTTCTCGGCCTGCGCCCCCTCGGGGCGCGCCGCGAACGCCTTGTTCTGGTCGGCGAGCCGCTTCAGCGTATCGTCGATCTCCTCGCGCGACACCTCGGCGACCGGACGGTCGAGCGTGATCGTCTTGAAGTCGGCGAGCTCGATCGGCGGCACCACCTCGAGGGCGATCGTGTAGGACAGGTCGGCGGCGCCCGAGACGACGCGCTCGAGCTCGTCCTTGTCCTCCGGCATCTTGATCTCCGGCTCCATCGCGAGCTTGAAGCCGTTGTCGGAGACGATCTTGGCATTGGTCTCGCGGACCAGCTCCTCGATCGTCTCGGCCATCACCGCGCGGCCGTAGAGCTTGCGCAGGTGGGCGACCGGCACCTTGCCGGGACGGAAGCCGTTGAGGCGGACCTGGTCCTTCAGCCGCCCCAGCCGGTCGGTGAGCCGGCTCTCCAGGTCGGCCGCCGGGACGACCACCCGGAATTCGCGCTTCAGCCCGTCGGCAGTGGTTTGGGTCACATCCATGTCAGTCTCGTGTGGTGATGTTCGGGAGCGGTCGCGCGAATGCGCGATCGCACGTCGGTCGACACCCGCGCGGCTCCGGCGTGGTGCGGGCGGAGGGACTTGAACCCCCACGACTTTCGTCAACGGAACCTAAATCCGTCGCGTCTACCAGTTCCGCCACGCCCGCCGGGGCCGCGCCCGGCCTGCCGAGCCTCCGCGCGCGGGCGGGCTTATAACACGCCGAGTCGCGGGCGCATCACAAAAATGGGCATTTGGGGGCACCCCTGCCACGCCCGGGCAGCGGGCCGGGACGATCTTTTCACAGGATGCCCGCATCCTTTGCACGCGCGCAAGCCCCCGAGAGGCGAACGGCAGGCGACCGGCGGAACGGAGGCAGCGGAGGGATTCGGCGGCGCCGCCGGGCACGGCCACCGTGAGTCGTGCCGAGGGAAACGCCTCAGGGACAATCGCGACGGGGGATTCGCGACGGGGAATTGACGACAAAAAAGTCGCGGCGCCGACCGAGCGGGCGGCCCCCGGCCCTCTTCGCGACCGGCCCTCTTCGCGACCGGCGCTCCGTCGCGCCAGGGGCGCGCCCCGGCCCCCGTTGCATCGTTTCACCGCTTCACCGTTTCACCGGTTCACCGGCGAGCCGGTCAGTTGGCCCGGCCGTTGCCGGCGCCCATCAGCGTGCGGATGGTCTCGGCGATCGCCGAGGGGCGATACGGCTTCTTGAGAAAGACGCTGCCCGGCACCTGCTCGGCCCGCTCGACGGTATAGCCCGTGGCGTAGATCACCGGCAGCTCCGGCTTGCACTCGCGCACCGTGGCGGCGAGCCGCCAGCCGTCCATCTCGCCCGGCAGGCGGATGTCGGTGAACAGCACGTCGACCGACTGGCCGCTCTGGATGATCGACAGCGCCGCCTCGGCGGTGTCCGCCTCGAGGACGGAAAAGCCCTGGTCGGTGAGCTCCTGCGAGATCATGTCGAGCACCAGGGGCTCGTCCTCGACGATCAGGACGGTGACGTCGTTCGCAATGTCCGGTCTCATGGGCACGCCGCGACGTTCGAGACCAGCCCCGGAGCGAAGGAGGACGCGAAGATCGGAGGGCTCGCCATCCGAGCCCGTGGAAGATAGAGCCGGACCGTCGTACCGGCCCCGAACGTGCTGTCCAGAACGGCGGTGCCGCTCGACTGAACGGCGAACCCGTAGGCCTGGCTGAGGCCGAGGCCCGATCCTTCGCCGACCGGCTTGGTCGTGAAGAACGGCTCGAACGCCCTGCTCGCTACCTCTTCGGTCATACCCACACCCGTGTCTGATACGGCGATCTCGATATAGTCCTCGGGCACCAGCCCGAGCTCCGCGATCGTTCGGTCCCCGACGGCGACGTTCCGGGTGGTCACCACCAGATTGCCACCGTCCGGCATGGCATCGCGCGCATTGACGGCGAGATTGAGGATGGCGCTCTCGAGCGCGTCGGGATCGACCCGGGTCTGCCACAGGTCGAAGGTGAGGTTGGTCACCACCCGGATGTTGCCGCCGAGCGTGCGGCGCAGCGTGTCGGCGAGGTGCTCGAGGACGTCGTTGGCGTTCATCACGGTGGGGGCGAGCGGCTGGCGGCAGCCGAAGGCGAGCAGCCGGTGGGTCAGCACCCCGGCCCGCTCGGCGCCGAGCGCGGCGCCGCGAATGGCCCGGGCGAGCTGGCGCGAGCCCTCCTGCGGCAGAAGCCTGCGGGCACGCTCGAGATTGCCGATCACCGCGGTCATCAGGTTGTTGAAATCGTGGGCGATGCCGGCGGTGAGCTGGCCGATCGCCTCCATCTTCTGGGCCTGGCGCAGCATCTCCTCGGCGCGGCGGCGCTCCTCGCGCTCGCCCTCCAGCGCCTCGAGCGCGCGGTCGCGCTCCTCGATCTGGCGGCGCAGCGCCTCGTTGGCGCGGCGCAGGTCGCCGGCGGACGGCAGCGCCAGGGCTTTGGGCAGCAGCGGCCACAGCGCGACCGCGGTCGCCAGCGCCGCCCCCGCCGCGAGGGCCTTGCCGAGCCCCTCGAGCAGATAGGCCGACTGCCACATGGTCAGGATGTCGAGGAGCTGGGCGACGCCGCAGGCGACGAACACCGCGCCGAGCGCCCAGGCGACCCAGCCGAACACCAGGTCGTTCCGTTTCGCGACGAAGACCGCGAGGACGATGGGAATCGAGAGGTAGGACAACGCGATGACCGCGTCGGACACGACGTGCAGGGAGAGGAGATCGGTGCGCCAGGCCAAGCAGACGCCTTGCGGCACGGCCTCCTTCGTGTCGAGCAATGCTTGCAGAATGGCCATCCACCGCCTCCCGAAACCCGAGTTGCCCCCAGGACGTTCGTCGCCCCCCCGAGCGACTTCGTCCATGTCCGGCCTGCGAGGGTCCCCATCCTCGATGGCCGGGAATCCATCGACCAATTATGGCAAGGTTGAGCCAAGGTTGCGTGTCGTCACCGATTTCTGCTCCGGATCCATGGCGTGCCGAAGGTCTTTCGAGGGCCGGAATCCGGCCGGTGCGACGGATCGCGGACCCGCGACCGCGGCGCGACCGCCGTCGCGGCCGGTCCCGCGAACGGTGTCCTGACACTGGCGTATATCGCTGGCATGGCTTCCGAAAGGTCCTCGGCGATCAATCCCGTCCCGACCACCCGGGCCGCCTCGGCATGAAGCCAGGCGGCGGCCGCGGCGGCATCGAAGGCCGTCATCCCCTGCGCGGACAGGCCCGTCACGAGCCCGGTGAGAACATCCCCGGCTCCCGCAGTCGCGAGATCGGGAGGGCCATTGGCATTGATCGCGGTGCGTCCGTCAAGATCGGCAATCACGGTGTCCGCGCCCTTGAGGAGCACCACCGCGTGTGCGAGCCGGGCGCCCGCGTGTGCCCGCAAAAGCTT
Source organism: Rhodovulum sp. PH10 (assembly GCF_000293785.1). Taxonomy (GTDB): domain Bacteria; phylum Pseudomonadota; class Alphaproteobacteria; order Rhizobiales; family Xanthobacteraceae; genus Rhodoplanes. The sequence goes on from NZ_AKZI01000116.1 coordinate 19,629, forward strand.
CGAGCGGGCGTTGCGAACCTCGTCGAAGCGACCGAACAAGCGAGAGAATTCGCCTTCGTGCGGGGTCAGCACCACGCCGCCGGCGGGATGCGCCGCGATCGCCTCGAACAGCGCGGCCGGATCGTCGGCGAAGCTCGTCAGGGCATCGGCGTCGAGCACCACGGCGCGGCGGCCGGCGAGCGCCGCGAGAACGAGATCGCGGGTGTCCTGCCCCACCCCGAGCCCCGGCCCGAGCGCCACCGCATTGAACCGCTCGTCGGCGAGAAACGACGAAAGCGCGCCGGCGCCGTCGACCGCGCGCACCATCACCGCGAGGTTGGTGGCGGCGTTCACCGCCAGCGCGTCGGAGGGCGACGCCAGCGTCACGAGCCCCGCCCCGGCGCGCAGCGCGGCACGCGCGGAAAGCCGCGCGGCGCCGGTGGTGGAGGCGCCGCCCGACACCACGACCGCGTGGCCACGCCCGTATTTGTGCCCTGCAGCAGCGGGTGACGGCAGTTTCGCGCCCCACACCGCCGGGCCGTTCAGCACCGTACGCGGGCGGATCGCTGCGAGCACCGAAGCCGGAATCCCGATGTCGACGACGTGCAGCCGGCCGCATTGGAGCCGGCCCGGCAGCAGCCAGTGACCCGGTTTTCCGCGGAAGAAGGTGACGCTCTCGTCGGCCCGGACGGCGACGCCCATCACCGCCCCGGTGGTGCCGTTGACGCCGCTCGGCAGGTCGACCGCGACCACCGCGGCGCCGGCGTCGCGGGCGGCCAGCATCGCCTCGATCATCGCCTTCGGCAGGCCCTCGACCGGGCGGTCGAGGCCGGCGCCGAACAGCGCGTCGACCACCACGTGAGCCCCGGCGATCGCGGCCGGGTCGGCGGCGATCGTCGGGCCGCTCCAGCGGGCGGCGGCGGCCGCCGCGTCTCCCTTCAACTTTTCGTGAGACCCCGCCAGAGCGACCGTCGCGCGGTAGCCGCGCTCGGAAAGATGGCGCGCCGTGACGAATCCGTCGCCGCCATTGTTGCCCGGCCCGGCCACCACGACGACCCGGCTGCCCGGCGGATCGCGGCGTGCGACCAGATCGGCGACCGCCCGCCCGGCATTCTCCATCAGCACCGCGCCCGGCGTGCCGGCGGCGATCGTCAGGCGATCGGCCTCGCCCATCTCGGCGGTGGTGAGCAAGGGGTCGGCGAAGGCGGTGGCGTCTGTCTCGGATGTCATCCCGGCATCCTAAAAGGTGCTCCCCGCCGACGGCGACGGGACGGCCCTGCGCTCTCCGCATGGCCCCTGCATTTCGCGTTCCGAAACGTGCGCCGCGACGACGTGATTCCACGACGACGCAGCACCATCATCATACCTCGAAATCGCACCGCGGACGCCAATGGTCGCGAAATGCGTCGCGCCATGATCAAACCAAAGGCAGTTTGCATAATATCTCGCCAGCGTCCGACGAAAGTCCTGGCCACGCCCCCGCTTCCGATGCTTCAACGGCTTGTGCAGCCGCGAAAATACGGGCGGCGGCCGATTGGCATAGACCCTGCTATCGGGGGAGCGGGCCGGCTGGGTTTCGGCCTCCGGCGGGCCGGGGGAGACGAGGAGCGATGAAAAAGATCGAGGCGATCATCAAGCCGTTCAAGCTCGACGAGGTCAAAGAAGGTCTCCAAGAGGTCGGGCTTCAGGGAATCACGGTGACGGAGGCCAAGGGCTTCGGACGTCAGAAGGGACACACCGAGCTCTACCGGGGCGCCGAGTACGTCGTCGACTTTCTCCCCAAAGTGAAGATCGAGATTGTGCTGGCGGATGATATGGTCGAGAAGGCGATCGACGCGATCCGTCGCGCCGCTCAGACCGGGCGAATCGGCGACGGCAAGATCTTCGTCTCCAATGTCGAGGAAGCCATCCGCATCCGGACCGGCGAGACCGGGCTGGACGCCATCTGACAGCGCGAGCCCACGGTCGGCCGAACCGGTGGCTCAATCGTAACGTACCCAACCAAAGGATGCATCTATGACGACGGCCAAAGACGTGCTGAAGCTGATCAAGGACAACGACGTCAAGTACGCCGATCTCCGCTTCACCGATCCGCGGGGCAAGTGGCAGCACGTCACCTTCGATATCTCGCAGATCGAGGAGGAGACCTTCTCCGAGGGCGTGATGTTCGACGGCTCCTCGATCGCCGGCTGGAAGGCGATCCACGAGTCCGACATGTGCCTGATGCCCGATCCGGCGACCGCCACCATCGACCCGTTCTTCGCCGAGACCACCGTGGTGCTGGTCTGCGACGTGCTCGAGCCGACCACCGGCGAGCCCTACAATCGCGACCCGCGCGGCATGGCCAAGAAGGCCGAGGCGATGGTCCGCTCGCTCGGCGTGGGCGACACCATCTATTTCGGCCCCGAGGCCGAGTTCTTCGTGTTCGACGACGTGAAGTTCTCCGCCGACCCGTATCAGTGCGGCTTCAAGGTCGACTCGGTCGAGCTGCCGATCAACGGCGCGACCGAGTACGAAGGCGGCAATCTCGGCCACCGGATCGGCTTCAAGAAGGGCTACTTCCCGGTGCCGCCGCAGGACTCCTGCCAGGACATGCGCTCCGAGATGCTCGCGGCGATGGCCAAGATGGGCGTCAAGGTCGAGAAGCATCACCACGAGGTGGCGTCGGCCCAGCACGAGCTCGGCATGCAGTTCGCGCCGATGGTCTCGATGGCCGACCAGCTGATGGTCTACAAGTACTGCATCCAGATGGTCGCCAACGTCTACGGCAAGACCGCGACCTTCATGCCGAAGCCGGTCTATGGCGACAACGGCTCGGGCATGCACTGCCATCAGTCGATCTGGAAGGACGGCAAGCCGGTGTTCGCCGGCAACAAGTACGCCGACCTCTCCGAGGTGTGCCTCTCCTACATCGCCGGCATCATCAAGCACGCCAAGGCGATCAACGCGTTCTCCAACCCGTCGACCAACTCCTACAAGCGTCTGGTCCCGGGCTTCGAGGCGCCGGTGCTGCTCGCCTACTCGGCGCGTAACCGCTCGGCCTCGTGCCGCATCCCCTACACCACCAACCCGAAGGCCAAGCGCGTCGAGGTCCGCTTCCCCGACCCGATGGCGAACCCGTACCTCGCCTTCGCGGCGATGACGATGGCCGGCCTCGACGGCGTCAAGAACAAGCTCGATCCCGGCCCGGCGATGGACAAGGATCTGTACGACCTGCCGAAGGCGGAGCTGCAACAGATCCCGACCGTGTGCGGCTCGCTGCGCGAGGCGCTCGAGAACCTCGACAAGGACCGCGCGTTCCTGAAGGCCGGCGGCGTGTTCGACGACGACTTCATCGACGCCTATATCGAGCTGAAGATGACCGAGGTCATCAAGTTCGAGCATACCCCGCATCCGGTCGAGTACGAGATGTACTACTCGGCCTGAGCAGAACCTCCTCCGCGATCGTCATACGTACGATCCACTGGGCGTCCCTTCGGGGGCGCCCTTTTTTTGTTTGGTCGGCGAGTGGGGAGTGGGGAGTGGGGAGTGGGGAGTGGGGAGTAGCGAATAGGGAGTGGCGAATGGCGAGTGGGGAATGGCGAATGATACCAGCGGCGGGAAACTATGACCTCATCCTGAGGGTCGCCGAAGG
>NZ_AKZI01000117.1 GCF_000293785.1 Rhodovulum sp. PH10
TTCGGCCGCCCGGTTCGTCGCCGATCTCGCGCGTACTCCCCGGTACGCGTTTCGATCGGCTCCTGCCGGATCGGCGAAATCGGCTCCGGCGCAGCCCCGTCGGAGTTTCCAAACGGTCTCTGAGCGCTTCGGCGAGGAGCAGCGAAGCGGCGGGCTTCGCTGCGGCGCGGGACAGTGTTCCCGCATTGCGGAACACGTTTTCGGCCTGACAACCACACGTTCCTGTCGGTACACTCGTCCGGCGTCGGGCGCCGCTCCGGCGCCTCGTCCGTGCACCGCCGGGAGTCTCGATGATCGCCAACGCCTGGTCCGGCCCCGACTTCGCGCTCGGCGCCGACATCACCGAGCTGCGCGACCTCGTCCGCCGCTTCTCTCGGGAGAAGATCGCGCCGCGCGCCGACGCGATCGACCGCACCAACACCTTTCCCCGCGACCTGTGGCCGGAGCTCGGCGGCCTCGGCCTGCTCGGCATCACCGTCGAGGAGGAGTTCGGCGGGGCAGGGCTCGGCTATCTCGCGCACTGCGTGGCGATGGAGGAGATTTCGGCCGCCTCCGCCTCGGTCGGGCTCTCCTACGGCGCCCACTCCAATCTGTGCGTCAATCAGATCCGCCGCAACGGCACGGTCGAGCAGAAGCAGCGCCACCTTCCGAAGCTGATCTCGGGCGAGCATGTCGGCGCGCTGGCGATGTCCGAGCCCGAGGCCGGATCGGACGTCGTCTCGATGCGCACTTTTGCCGAGAGGCGCGGCGACCGCTTCGTGCTGAACGGCAGCAAGATGTGGATCACCAACGGCCCGTGCGCCGACACGCTGGTGGTCTACGCCAAGACCGACCGCGAGGCGGGCCCGCGCGGCATCACCGCCTTCCTGATCGAGCGCGGAATGAAAGGCTTCTCCGCCGCCCAAAAGCTCGACAAGCTCGGCATGCGCGGCTCCGACACCGGCGAGCTCTTGTTCGAGGACTGCGAGGTGCCGGAGGAGAACGTGCTCGGCACGGTCGGCGGCGGCGTGCGGGTGCTGATGTCCGGGCTCGACTACGAGCGCGTCGTGCTCGCCGCCGGGCCGCTCGGCATCATGCAGGCGGCGCTCGACCTGGTCGTGCCCTATCTCCACCAGCGCAAGCAGTTCGGGCAGCCGATCGGCACCTTTCAGATGATGCAGGCGAAGCTCGCCGACATGTACGTCTCGCTCGGGGCCGCACGCGCCTATGTCTACGCCGTCGCGCGGGCCTGCGACGAGGGCCGCTCGACCCGCGAGGACGCCGCCGGCGCGATCCTGTTCGCCGCCGAGCGGGCGACCGCGGTGGCGCTCGACGCCGTGCAGTGCCTCGGCGGCAACGGCTACGTCAACGACGTCCCCGCCGGCCGGCTGCTGCGCGACGCCAAGCTCTACGAGATCGGCGCCGGCACCTCGGAGATCCGGCGCATGCTGATCGGGAGGGAAATCTTCGAGAAGACCGCCTGAGACGCGTGTGGAGCCGGTGGCGGCGGGTGGTTTCGCGCCGCGCCGTGAATGAGCTAGAATAGGGTCGGAAGCGTCGTGACCGGTGGGGAGGCCGGAGCGGCCGGAGGCCCTGCATGGACTACGTGACGGCGAACGGCGCCACGATCCCGGCCATCGGACTCGGAACCTGGGAATTGAGGGGCCGCACCTGTACGCGGACCGTCGAGCAGGCGCTGCGCGCCGGCTATCGGTTGATCGACACCGCCGAAATCTACGAGAACGAGCGCGAGGTCGGCGACGGCATCCGCGCCTCCGGCGTGAAGCGTGCGGAGGTGTTTCTCACGACCAAGATCTGGCCGGACCACCTCGCCCCGCGCGAGCTCGAGCGGGCGACCAAGGCGAGCCTCGCCCGGCTGCGCATGTCGGAGGTCGACCTTCTGCTGATCCATTGGCCGAACCCGCGGGTCGCGCTGGCGGAGACCATCGAGGCGCTGTGCAAGATGAAGCGGGCCGGATTTGCCCGCCACATCGGCGTGTCGAACTTCACGGTGGCGCTGCTCGAAGAGGCGGTGAAGGTCGCGAGCGAGCCCCTGGTGGTCGATCAGGTCGAGTGGCACGCGAGGCTCGACCAGTCGAAGGTGGTCGCGGCCTGCCGGCGGCACGGCATGGCGGTGGTCGCCTACAGCCCGATGGCGCGTGGCGCGGTGCTCTCCGACGATCTGGTGAAGGAAATCGCCGCCGCCCACGAGCGCTCGCCGGCCCAGGTGAGCCTGCGTTTCGTGCTGCAGGAGGGCGGTATCGTGATCCCGCGCACCGCCCGGCTCGACCGGTTGACGGAGAATCTCGGCATCTTCGACTTCGCGCTGACCGACGCCGAGATGGCCGCGATGCGCGGGCTCGCGCGGCCCAACGGGCGGATCGTCGACCCCGGCATCGCGCCCAAATGGGATTGAGGCCGATCGCCGGGGAGCGGGCGTGGTTTACGTCGGCATCTCGCTGCCGTATGCCGGACACAAATCCCCCGTGGCGCGAACCTCGCGCGATCTCTGCATGATCCCGGCATGATCTCCTCCGACACCGCGCTCGTCCTGTTCTCCGGCGGGCAGGACTCCACCGTCTGCCTCGCCTGGGCGCTCTCGCGCTTTTCGCGCGTGGAGACGGTCGGGTTCGACTACGGGCAGCGGCACGCGGTCGAATTGTCGGTGCGCCCGGCGATCCGTGAGAAGATGGCGGCGCTCGATCCCGCCTGGGCGGCCCGGCTCGGCGACGACCACATGGTGCCGCTCGAGGGTCTTTCCGCGATCTCCGACACCGCGCTCACCCGCGACGTCGCCATCGAGGTCGCCGAGGGCGGCCTGCCGACCACCTTCGTGCCCGGCCGCAACCTGATCTTCCTCGCCTTCGCCGGCGCGCTGGCCTATCGGCGCGGCGCCCGCCACCTCGTCGCCGGCATGTGCGAGACGGACTATTCCGGCTATCCGGACTGCCGCGACGACACGCTGAAGGCCATGCAGGTCGCGCTCAATCTCGGCATGGAGCGCCGCTTCGTCCTCCACACCCCGCTGATGTGGATCGACAAGGCCGAAACTTTTGCGCTCGCCGAGGGGTTGGGAGGCACCCCGCTGGTGGGGCTGCTTCTCGAAGAGACCCACACCTGCTATCTGGGCGACCGTTCCGTCCGCCACCCCTGGGGATACGGCTGCGGCACCTGCCCGGCCTGCCGTCTGCGTGCGGACGGCTACGAGAGATGGATGTCCGGCAAGAGATGAGCGTTTCCGAGACCGATACCCGCCGCCGCGTCGAAGGCGTCGTCTTCCTCGCGCTGTTCGCGCTGACCATTCCGGCGGCCAACTGGCTGATCCAGCATGCCGGCACGGTGTGCGTGCCGCACGGTGGCCCGTGCCTGGTGCCCGTGCTGCCGGGGCTCGATGCGCCGTCGGGCGTGCTGATGGTCGGCGTCGCGCTGGTTTTGCGCGATCTGGTGCAGCGGCGGCTCGGGGTTTTCGTCTCGGCGTTCGCGGTCCTGGTCGGCGCGCTTCTGTCGGCGCTGCTCGCGCCGCCCGCGCTGGTGGTCGCCTCGGCGGCCGCCTTCCTGCTCTCCGAGATGGCGGATCTCGCGGTCTACACGCCGCTCGCCCGGCGCCGCATGGTGACGGCGGTGATCGCTTCGGGCATCGTCGGGCTGGTGGTCGACTCGCTCTTGTTCCTGTGGCTCGCCTTCGGCTCGCTCGATTTCCTCGCCGGGCAGGTGGTCGGAAAAGCCTGGATGGTGCTCCTGTCGATCCCGTTGGTGATCTGGCTGCGCCGGCGCGACGAGCGGCTCGGCCTGATGCCGGCCTGATCTTTTGCCGGGCGGCGCGCCGCCGCCCGCACGCGACGCTCTCGAGAGTTCCGATGCTACCGATCGGAGGATGGAAACCATGTCCGCCGCCCTGTTCGACGTGCTGAGAAAAGTCTCGACCGCGACGATCACGACGATGCTCCTGAAGAAGGGCATTCGCCGCACTTGGATGCACGGCCCGAAGCCGTTCGCGCCCGGTGGCGAGAGGGTGGTCGGGCCCGCCTTCACGCTGCGCTTCGTGCCGGCCCGCGAGGATCTGGCGACGCCCGAGAGCTGGGCGAAGCCGATCTCGACGCGTGCCGCCATCGAGGCGATGCCGAAGGACTGCGTGGTGGTCGCCGACGCGATGGGGCTCGAGACCGCCGGCATCTTCGGCGACATTCTGTGCGCGCGGATGAGGAAGCGCGAGGTGGCGGCGCTCGTCACCGACGGCGTGCTGCGCGACCGGGTGGGCGTGGCGGCGACCGGCCTGCCGGTGTGGACCGCGGGCTTTGCCGCGCCGGCCTCGGTCGCCGGGCTCACCTTCGTCGGCTGGCAGGAGCCGGTCGGCTGCGGCGGCGTTGCGGTGTTTCCGGGCGACGTGATCGTCGCCGACGACGACGGCGCGGTGGTGATCCCGAAGGACCTCGTGGCCCATGTCGCGACCGAGGGCGCCGAGCACGAGCTCTACGAGAGCTGGGTGGTCACCGAGGTCGAGCGCGGCGTGCCGCTGCCGGGCCTCTATCCGCCGGACGACGCCGCAAGGGCCCGCTACGCCCAGTGGCGTGCCGGGCGGGGCTGATCCAAACCGCGGGGCAGGGGCCGGATGTTCTTTCTCGTCTCGAAGCTGCTCGGCTTCTTCGCGCTGCCGTCGAACGCGGCGGTGCTGCTCGGCGTCGTCGGACTGGTGCTGCTCCTGACGCCGTTCGTGCGCACCGGCCAGGCCTTGCTGGTCGCCGGCCTTCTGCTGGTGGCGGTGCTCGGCTGGTCGCCGCTCGGCAACGCCCTGACGGTGCCGCTGGAGCAGCGCTTTCCGCCCTGGCAGGACGGCGGCGGCGGGCCGATCACCGGGATCGTGGTGCTCGGCGGCAGCGTCACCGCCGACGTCTCGACCGCCCGCAACGTGACGGTGCTCAACGAGGCGGCCGAGCGGCTCACCGCCGCCGCCGCGCTGGCGCGCAAATACCCGCAGGCGAAGATCATCCATTCCGGCGGCGACAACGGGCTCCTGTTCACCTCCGGCGTCGAGTCGGTGCCGGCGATGACGCTGCTCGCCGATCTCGGCGTGCCGGCCGACCGGCTGATCGCCGAGGACCGCTCGCGCAACACCGTGGAGAATGCGCTGTTCACCAAGCGGATCGCCGATCCGAAGCCGGGCGAGCGCTGGCTCCTGGTCACCTCCGCCTATCACATGCCGCGTGCGATCGGCGTGTTTCGCAAGCTCGGCTTCCCCGTCGAGCCCTATCCGGTCGACTGGCGCACCCGCGGCCGGGTCGACCTCTATCGCCCGTTCTTCTCGATCGGCGACGGCCTGCGCCGCACCGACACCGCGGTGCGCGAATGGGTCGGCCTGGTGGTCTACCGGGTGACCGGCAGGACCGCCTCGCTGTTTCCCGGACCGGACGGCGACTGAGCGGGCACCGCCGGCTCACTCCGGCTCGCTTTCCAGCGCGCGCAGCGAATCGGAGGCGAACTGGCGCTGCCACACCACCACGACGACCGCGGCGGTGGCGGCGATCAGCAGCCACGGGCTGACGAACCAGCCGAGATAGGCGAGGGCGAAGAACAGCGCCCGCTGCCCGCGGTTGAAGTGCCGGCCGGCCGATTGAAACAGCCGCGTGGTGCGCAGCACGTGCGCCTTGGCGTGCGGCGTGTCGCGCTCGGCCGGCGACGGCGTCGCGCCGATCATGATCGCCACGTAGTTGAACAGCCGGTAGGCCCAGGCGAACTTGTAGAACGCATAGACGAAGATCACGATCAGCCCGACCGTCTTGGCCTCCCACAGGCCGCGCGAGGCGGGCAGCGACAGCGGCAGCGACGAGATCAGCGACACCACCTCGTCGGTCGAGCGCAGCAGCGTCAGCGCGGCACCGACCGCGATCAGCGAGGTGGAGGCGAAGAACGCCGTGCCGTTCTGCAGCGCCGCCATGATCTGCGCGTCGACGATGCGCACCTCGCGCCCGAGCATGTGGCCCATCCACACCTCGCGATAGCGGTCCATCCGCCAGTTGAGCGCGCCGTGGCCGAACGAGGTCAGCTCCATGGTGATCGCATAAGTGCCCCAGGCGAGGGCGAACACCCCGAACGCGATCAGATCGAGCGGATCGAACGGCATTGCCAACCTCCGGTGAACGGCGCCACACTGATACCCGCGACCGACGCCGCACGGCCGCGGACGGGCCGGATCGGCGCGACGAAACGAACATCCGACGGAGAGTTCCATGGCGCAGACCATCACGACGCACGTCGCCGATCTGGTAGCCGAGGCGGAAGGCGAGATCGAGACCCTGGCGGCCGACGAGGCGATCGCGCTCGCCGGGCGCGACGACGTGGTGCTGGTCGACCTGCGCGACATCCGCGAGCTCGACCGCGAGGGGCGGGTGCCCGGCGCCTTCCATTGCCCGCGCGGCATGCTGGAGTTCTGGATCGATCCGGCGAGCCCGTATCACAAGCCGATCTTCGCCCAGGACAAGAAGTACGTGTTCTTATGCGCGGCGGGCGCCCGCTCGGCGCTGGCGACGCTCACGGCGAAGCGCATGGGGCTTTCCCCGGTCGCCCATGTCGGCGGCGGCTTCGGCGCCTGGAGGAAGGCCGGCGGCCCGGTCGAGAAGGCCGACCAGAAACTCTTCTGAGCGACGGTATCGGGCGGTGGCCCGCGGCTTCCTGCCGTGCCGGCCTGCGCCTCGGCCTCCATCTGTGCGCGGTGAGGTGGACGCCGGTGCCGCGAGACCGAGCAAAAAAGCGCCGGGCGTGCAACGCTTCCATCCGCTAATGACGTTCGTGCGCTCGTTCCGCACGGGGTAGAACGAGTCCGAGACGCTCGCCTCGTGGTCGCGCCGACAGCCGGCGCATCCCCGAAAGACAATTCGGCGAGAGCGACGGCGCGGGGCCGAGGGGCCCTCGGCCGCGCGGGCGCCTCGTTTGGTCGACCCGCCGGGGCTCGTCGCCCCGTCGGCCGCATTCAGGAGTACGACATGAAGGTTCGCGACATGGCCCTGGCGGCCTTCGCGAACGTGATCTGGGGCTTCACCTACGTCGCCTATCCGATCGCGCTCGAAAGCTTCACCGCATCGCAGATGGCGGTGCTCCGGTTCCTGCTCGCCTGCCTGCCGGTGCTGTTCGTCGCCCGCCCGAACCTGCCGCTGAAGAACATCTTGGCGATCGGCCTGACGCTGTTCACCGGCCAGTTTCTGCTGCTGTTCTTCGCGCTCGCCGTCGGCCTGCCGCCCGGCCTCGCCTCGGTGACGACGCAGATGCACGCCTTCTTCGCCGTGCTGATCGCTGCGATTTTTCTGCGCGAGTATCCCACGCTGCGCCAGGGCATCGGGCTGGTGGTCGCCTTCTCCGGGCTTCTGCTGATCGGTCTCACGGTGGGTGCCGACCTGCCGCTCACCGCGCTGGTGCTGGCGATGTGCGCCGCCATGAGCTGGGGCACCGGCTCGATCCTGCTGCGCAAGACGCCGAAGGGCGTCGCCATGGTGCCGCTGATGATGTGGTGCTCGATGGTGCCGCCGATCCCCGCCTATATCGCCTCGCTGGTGCTCGACAAGGACCCCTCGCTGGTTCACGCGGTGGCGCAGTCGTCGGTGTCGAGCCTCCTCGCCATCGTCTTTCTCGGCACGCTCGCCACCACCGTCGCCTTCGCGATCTGGGGGCATCTGATGCAGACCTATCCGAGCGCGGCGGTGGCCCCCTTCGCGCTGCTGTCGCCCTGCACCGGGGTGATCGCGGTGGCACTGATCTTCGGCGAAAAGTTCGGCCCGCTGCGGGCCGCCGGCATGGCCTTCATTCTCGCCGGCCTGGTCATCGTCGTGCTGCCCTGGCCGAAGATCGCGCGGGCGTTGCTCGGTCGCGGGCGAGAGGAGGCTTGCCGCACGCCGCCACAATGACGATGCTCTCCACCTTCATCGGGAGAGGGTCATGGCACTGCGTCTGATCATCGGCAACAAGACCTACTCGTCGTGGTCGTTCCGTCCGTGGATCGCCATGACGGTGGCAGACATTCCGTTCGAGGAGACGGTGATCTCGCTGCGTGATCCCGCCTTCGCGGAGACGGTCGGCGAATGGTCGGGCACCGGCAAGGTGCCGGTGCTGATCGACGGTGATTTCCCGGTGTGGGAATCGCTGTCGATCCTCGAATATCTCGCCGAAAAATTCCCCGACGCCGGCCTTTGGCCGGCCGACCCGATGGCGCGCGCGCACGCCCGCACCGTCTCGGCCGAGATGCATGCGGGTTTTGCGCCCTTGCGCAAACACCTGCCGTTCCTGATCACCCGGCCGGTGAAGCCGCGCGACCTCACCGACGAGGCGGCCGCCGGGGTCACGGCCGACGTCGCCCGCATCGAGGCGCTGTGGGCCGACTGCCGCGCCCGCTTCGGTGCGCCGAGCGGAGCAGGGCCGTTCCTGTTCGGCGCCTTCTCGGCGGCGGACGCGATGTACGCGCCGGTGGTCGCGCGGTTCTACGTGTACGACGTGCCGGTGTCGGCCGCGACGCGCGACTACATGGATGCGGTGATGGTGCTGCCCGCCTGGGCCGCCTGGAAGCGCGCCGCGCGGGACGAGCCGTGGGTGCTCGACGACGCCGACCACGAGCCGGACTGGCCGGAGATTCTCCGCGAGCCGAAACACACCTGACGGTCGTCGGGCCGGGTCCGTCGCCGCCGTCCGGCGGCGCTCGCCTTCGGCCGCTGATCGCGAAGGCGGCATCTGCTCGCGAAAAAGGCCCGGCGTGCGCCGGGCCTTTCGTCGTCGCCGCACGAGCCGTGCTCGTGCGATGCGAAGTCTTCGGACCTCGAATCTCCGTCGGTCACTTGCCGCGGATGGCGTCCTTGATGCCGCCGACCGCGCTCTTCGCCTTGCCTTCGGCCTTGTCCGCCTTGCCTTCGGCCTGCAGCTTGTCGTCGCCGGTCACCTTGCCGGCGGTGTCCTTCACGCTGCCCTTGGCCTTGTCTGCAGCACCTTCGACGCGATCCTTGTCCATGTGGTGTCCTCCTGGTTCGGTCGTCGCAGGACCAACGTGCGGTCACGTACGTGGTTCCGCCATCAGTGGAAGCCACCGGTAGCGGGATGCAGTGGATCGTTCGCGGCATGCCGCTTGCCAGACGGACGAAGATCGGGTGATGCTCGAAAAGCCGAGTTGATGCCGCGGCATGGCTCCCGCCGCGGTCCATTGGGGATTGCACGATGACGAGGACGACGAGGCGTTTCGCGCTTGCTGCAGCCACCGGGTTCGCGGTCGGGCTCGCTTTCGCCGGCACGGCCGCGGCCCAGACCAGCTGGGACATGCCGACGCCGTATCCCTCCAACAACTTCCACACCGAGAACATCGTCGTCTTCGCCCAGGACGTCGAGACGGCGACCGGCGGCAAGCTGAAGATCACCGTCCATCCCGGCGGCTCGCTGATCAAGCACGCCGAGATCAAGCGCGCGGTGCGCCAGGGCATCGCGCCGATCGGCGAGGTGATCATCTCGCTCGCCGCCAACGAATCGCCGGTCTATGCGGTCGACTCGCTGCCGTTCCTCGCCACCGGCTACGAGGCCTCGCGCAAGCTCTACGCGGCGCAGAAGCCGTATCTCGAGAAGCGGCTCGACGGCGAGGGGCTGAAGCTCCTGTGGTCCGAGCCGTGGCCGCCGCAGGGTCTGTATTCCAAGCGCGAGATCAAGTCGGTCGACGACCTCAAGGGCCTCAAGTTCCGCACCTACAACGCGGTGATCGGCCGCATCGCCGCGCTCGCCGGGGCGATCCCGGTGCAGATCGAGGTGCCCGATCTGCCGACCGCCTTCGCCACCGGCCGGGTCGACGTGATGATCACCTCCGCCTCCACCGGCGTCGACACCAAGGCGCAGGACTACCTCTCCCACTACAACGACATTCAGGCGTGGCTGCCGCGCGACATGGTGTTCGTCAACAAGTCCGCCTTCGCCCGCCTGAGCGACGCCGAGAAGAAGGCGGTGCTGGAGGCCGCTGCCGCCGCCGAGGAGCGCGGCTGGAAGGCGTCGCGCGACGAGATGAACGCCAAGAACGCGGCGCTGAAGGCCGCCGGCATCGTCTTCCAGGACCCGGCACCGGAGCTGAAGGCGGGCTTCGACGCGATCGGCAAGACCATCACCGACGAGTGGCTCGCCTCCGCCGGGGCCGACGGCAAGGCGATCCTCGACGCCTACCGCGCCGGCGGCAAATGACGTCCGCGACGGGCCGCGGCGTGCCCACTTCGTGGCGGAGATCGTGATGCGGCGCGGCCTCGACACGCTCTACGCGGTGAGCCTGTGGCTCGCCGCGCTCTGCCTGGTGGCGATCGCGCTGCTGGTCGGTGCCCAGATCTTCGGCCGGATCGTCGACACCGTGCTGGTGCGGGCCGGCATGGAGCCGGTCGGCTTCGTGATCCCGTCGCTCGCAGAAATCTGCGGCTACCTGCTCGCCGCCGGCAGCTTTCTCGCGCTCGCCGGCACGCTCAAGGCCGGCGCCCACATCCGCGTCGGCATGGTCCTGACCCATCTCGGGCCGCGCGCCCGGCAGGTCGTGGAGACCGTGGTGTTCGCCGGTGCCGCCGGGCTCGCTGCCTACATGACCTGGCACCTCGGACAGTTCGCGTACGTCTCGTGGAGCTTCGGCGAGGTGTCGTCGGGCCTCGTGCCGGTGCCGCTGGTCTATCCGCAGGCGGCGATGGCGGTCGGGATGGCGGTCGCCACCGTCGCCTTCATCGACGAGCTCGTGGAGACGCTGCGTCGCGGCCGGCCGTCGTTCCGTGCCGGCGAGGACGCTTTCTCCCACGAGGGGGAGGTGTGATGGAGCTCCTCGAGGTCGCGGTTCTGCTGGTCGGGCTGCTGTTCTTCCTGCTCGGCGCCGGCCTGTGGGTGGCGATGGCGCTCACCGCCGTCGGCCTCGTCGCGGTGCTCACCAAGGTGTCGATCCCGCCGGGGCAGGTGCTCGCGACCTCGATGTGGTCGGCCTCCGATTCCTGGGATCTGGTCGCCCTGCCGATGTTCGTGTGGATGGGCGAGATCCTGTTTCGCACCCGGCTCGCGGAGGACATGTTCGCCGGCCTCGCGCCGTGGATGCAGCGCCTGCCGGGCCGGCTCCTGCACGTCAACATCGTCGGCTGCGCGATCTTTGCGGCGGTGTCGGGCTCCTCTGCCGCGACCTGCGCCACCATCGGCCGCATCTCGCTGCCGGAGCTGCGCAAGCGCGGCTACGACACCAGCATGGCGGTCGGCACGCTGGCGGGCTCGGGCACGCTCGGGCTGTTGATCCCGCCCTCGATCATCATGATCGTCTATGCGACCGCCACCGAGCAGTCGATCGCCCGCCTGTTCATCGCCGGCGTGCTGCCGGGCATTCTGCTCGCCGCGCTGTTCATGGGCTTCGTGATGGTGTGGTCGCTCCTCCACCGCGACCGCATGCCGCCGCCCGACCCGCCGGTGCCACTGTCCGCCCGCCTGAAGGCGGCGCCGCGCCTCCTGCCGGTGATCCTGCTCATCCTCGGCGTGATCGGCGCGATCTATGGCGGCCTCGCCTCGGCGACCGAGGCCGCGGTGGTCGGCGTCTTTCTCTCGCTCGCGCTCTCCTGGTTCTCCGGCACGCTGACGGCCAAAACCTTCCGCGACTCGCTGATCGGTGCGACCCGCACCAGCTGCATGATCGCCTTCATCCTCGCCGGCGCCGCCTATCTCACCGCCGCGATGGGCTTCACCGGCATCCCGCGCGCGCTCGCCGAATGGATCGGTAGCCTCGGGCTGCCCGACTGGCAGCTGCTCGCCGCGCTGACGGTGTTCTACGTGCTGCTCGGCTGCTTCCTCGACGGCATCTCGATGGTGGTGCTGACCACCGCCGTGGTGATGCCGCTGGTCGAGCGCGCCGGCTTCGACCTGATCTGGTACGGCATCTATGTCGTGCTGGTGGTCGAGATGGCGCAGATCACGCCGCCGGTCGGCTTCAACCTCTACGTCCTGCAGGGCATGACCGGCCGCAACATCTTTGCCGTGGCGCGCGACACCATGCCGTTGTTCCTCCTGATGGTGGTGGCGGTGGCGCTGGTGGTCGCCTTTCCGCAGCTCGCGCTGTGGCTGCCCTCGACCATGCTGGAGGCGCGGTAGCCGGCAAAAGGGCGCGGACGAGAGCGAGGACGCGGGTGCGTGCGTAGGTGGGGTGTCGACTGTTTGTTCAGCCCCCGGTCACAGGTGTCGTGCCTGCGGTTGCGGTAATAAGGTCTTGAATTCGGCGGGTTGTGCACTATCTCCTTACCGGGACATGACCTGCATGCCGCGACGAGAAGGCTTTATGCGATGACCATAGACATCGCGCTGGAAGCCTTGATCGATCTCTGCAAGACGACCGATCGGGCGCCATTCCTCGCGATCGCCGAGGCGACCACGGAACAACCCTCCGATATTCTCCTGAATTACTCGAAGGCCTATGCGATGTGGCCCGATCCGTCCGAGCGCGACGGCTACGGGCTGATGATGGTCGACGGCTTCGACCGTTACGACCGCGACACCACCACCGACACCGGCGTCTTCCTGTGCCGCAACCGGGCCGAAGCCTTGGCTTGGCTCGATCTGGTGCATCCCGGCCTCACGGCCGCCTCGGCCGCCGCGCCGGCCATCACCGCGCTGGCGGCGTAAAGCGCCGACCCGACCCACTCCTTCGCTTACGACTGCTTCGCTCATGCCCGGCCAAAAGCCGGGCGTGAGCGTTTCTGCGCTAGGCAGCAGCTCGCTACCGCCCCTTCTGCGTCTCCTTCACGTCGGTGAAGGCGATCGCCGGGGCGCGCTCGCGGGTGTAGCCGAGATAGAACTCGTTCCTGGCGAGATAGACGAGGTCGCCGTCGAGGTCCTCCGCGATGCCGGAGCGGTTGCCGGCGATGAACTCGTCGAGTGCCGCCTTGTCGTCGGCGGCGATCCAGCGGGCGAGCTGGAATTCCGCCGTCTCGAACTCGACCGGCAGGCCGTACTCGGCGGCGAGCCGCGCCCGCAGCACGTCGAGCTGCAGCGGCCCGACCACGCCCACCAGCGCCGGCGAGCCGTCGGTCGGGCGAAACACCTGCACCACGCCTTCCTCGGCGAGCTCTTGCAGCGCCTGCTTCAGCTTCTTCGCTTTCATCGCGTCGGACAGGCGAACGCGACGCAGGATTTCCGGAGCAAAGCTCGGCACGCCGAGAAAGGTGATGTCGGCGCCGTCGGTCAGCGTGTCGCCGATCCTGAGCGTTCCGTGGTTCGGGATGCCCACCACGTCGCCGGCAAACGCCTCGTCAGCGATCGAGCGGTCCTGCGCGAAGAAGAAGTGCGGCGCCGACAGCGTGATCGGCTTGCCGGTGCGCACCAGCTTCGCCTTCATGCCGCGCTGCAGCTTGCCCGAGCAAAGCCTTGCGAACGCGATGCGGTCGCGGTGGTTCGGATCCATGTTCGCCTGGATCTTGAACACGAAGGCCGACATCGCCGGATTGTCCGCCGCCACCGGCCCGGCGTCCGATTTTTGCGCCCGCGGCGGGGGCGCGAATCCGTGCAAACCGTCGAGCAGGTCGCGCACGCCGAAATTCTTCAGCGCGCTGCCGAAATAGACCGGCGTCAGGGTGCCTTCGAGGAACGCGCCGAGGTCGAAGCGCGGGCACGCCTCGGTGACCAGCTCCATCTCCTGGGCGATCGCCTCGGCGTCGAGCGAGGCGTTCAGCGCCGCGATCTCGGACATCTCCATCGCCACCGGCGGGCCGGAGTCGTCCTTGGCGTCGAGCAGTCGCACGCCGCCGCGCACGATGTCGAAGGTGCCGACGAAATCGCGCCCGCGGCCGATCGGCCAGGTCATCGGCGTGGTGTCGAGCGCCAGCGTCTTCTCGATCTCGTCGAGGATCTCGAACGGGTCGCGGCTCTCGCGGTCCATCTTGTTGACGAAGGTGACGATCGGGATGTCGCGCAGGCGGCACACCTCGAACAGCTTTCGGGTACGCGCCTCGATGCCCTTGGCCGCGTCGATCACCATCACGGCCGAGTCGACCGCCGTGAGCGTGCGATAGGTGTCTTCCGAAAAGTCCTGGTGGCCGGGGGTGTCGAGCAGGTTGAACACCCGGTCGCGGTAGTCGAACGTCATCACCGAGGTGACCACCGAGATACCGCGCTCGCGCTCGATCGACATCCAGTCGGAGCGGGTGTCGCGGCGGTTCTTCTTGGCCTTCACCTCGCCGGCGAGATTGATGGCGCCGCCGAACAGCAGCAGCTTTTCCGTCAGCGTGGTCTTGCCGGCGTCCGGGTGGGAGATGATGGCGAATGTGCGCCGCCGCTCGACCTCGGTCGCGAGCGGCGAGCCCGCATGCGGGGCGCCGTCGGCGGGCGAGTCGGAGGCGGACTCGGCGGCGGCCGGGTCGATGTCACGGAGGGTCTGGGTCATGGCGGGCGAGATGGCAGGGAAACGCCGTCTCGGCAAGAGGGAAGGGTCTTTTCACGCCGCCGATCGTGCCGGCCGCCGGGGCAGCGTGCCGCCGGCTACTCCTTCGCCAAGGCGTCGAGCGCGGCCGAGATGCCGTCGAACGACACCTGGCTGGCGATGCGGCGCCTCAGGCCGTCCTCGTACTCGATGCGGCCGGGGGCGGTGCGGGCGCGCAGCTTCTTCACCACGTCGTCGGCGAGCCCGGTCTCGGCGAAGCAGCCGGCCGGCAGGCAGCGCTCCAGGGCGAGCGCGATCGGCGCCTGCCCGTCGTCGAAAGTAATCTTCGGGGCGGTGCCGAGCCACACGTTCGGCGGCACCTGCAAAACCATTTTCAGCGGGTCCTTCTTGTCCGCCCGGCCGATCGCCAGCTGCGACACCGGCCCGCGCTGGGTGGGCGACTGCTGCGCCTGAAAGATCTCGCAGGATTTGCGGGTGGAGCCGGCCGGGGTGACGCAGCGCAGCGTCCAGGCGTCGTAGGTCGCGGTGGTGCGGCTCGGCTCCTCGGCGGCGTAGACCGGGTGCGCGAGCAACGCGCCGAGCGCCAGCGCGAGAAGGGTCGCGGCGGCGCGCGAAGAACGAAGATTCGGATTCATCGAAGACATGAGAAAAAGACCTCGGAAAGCCGATCAGTAGCTCGCAGTGACGCGGGCGTCGATCCGCCAGGAGCCGGCCGGCGTGTGGGGGCCGTCGAGCAGCGCGAGGCCGACGCCGACATTGGCCCGCCAAGCGGTGCCGATCCGCTGGTCGAGGCCGGCGCCGATCGAGGCGAGCGTGATGTCGTCGTCGAGAAAGAGGTCGCGGCCCCAGCCGACGTCGCCGAACACGTAAGGGGTCAGCGCATCCTTCAGCCACGCCGCCTTCAGCCGCTCCCCGAGGCTCACTGCGGGGAAATACAGCGTGTTGCGGACGATCACCGCCTGGTCGACCGTGCGGTCCTCGGTCATGTAGCCGCGCACCTGGAAGGCGCCGCCGAGGGAGACGCGCTCGGGATCGGGCAGAGGCGTGCCGGCGATCAGCGCGAACAGCTCGTTGGTCAGCACGAAGTTTTCGGGCAGCGGCGCGGTGTGGACATAAGCGAGCGTCGCCAGCGCATAGTCGATGTCGGTCACCCGGCCACCGGAATACATCGCCCAGGCGGCGGCGCTGTTCTCCGGCAGCATCTCGCCGGGATTCACCTTCAGCCGCACGTTGAGGTCGCTGGTGCCGAAGCGGTCGGAAAACCGGCCGGCGAAGCCGACCACCGCCTGAAAGACGTCGGCCGAGGCGTCCGCCACCTCGCCGAAGCCGGTGAAGAAGGCAGCCCGATTCTGCCGCTTGGTCTCGACCCCGAGCAGCAGGTCGCCGAAGGTGCCGGGCAAGATGTTCGACAGCGCGCTGCGGTGGAGGAGCGACAGCTCCGCCGTGCGGGTGCGGTAGGAGAGGAAGGCGACCGGCGCCTCGTTGGTCTGCACCCAGCTCGCGATCACCTCGAGGCTGGCGCGCGGCCACAGCGGCACGATCAGCCGGCCGGCATGGCTCTGGTAGCGGGCATCCTCCGTGTCGCCGAACAGTTCTCCGTCGTCGACCCAGAACTCGCGGCTGCCGGTCGCCTGATAGGAGGCGAGGACGTCGCCGGGCAGCGCGGCGGAGGCGCCGGTGAACCAGCGGTCGCGGCCGGTGTAGAGCGTGCCGGTGTTGGCGTAGCCGGCATAGACTTGCCACGGTTTTTGCTCGGTGGTGCGCAGCGTGAGGTCGGTCTCGGCGAGATCCTTGCCGGGGCCGAACACCGCCTCGACCCGGCGGAACGGGTTGCGGTTGAGCCAGTCGAGGTCGGTCTCGAGCGTTTGGCTGTCGATCGGCGCGCCGGGGGTGATGCGGATGCGCTCGCGGATGTGGGCCGCGCCGGTGCGCTCGGCGCCCGACACGGTGATGCGGCCGGCGCGATACTCGAAGACGCGGAGCTGCAGCGTGCCGCCGGTGATCTCCTGCGGCGGCACGGTCACCGAGACGAAGGCGCGGCCGGCATCGCGATAGATCCCCACCACCGCCGCCTGGACCTCGAGCACCAGTTTTCGCGACAGGGGTTTTCCGAGAAAGCCCGCGAGCCGCGCCTTCAGGCGGGCGGGGTCGATCGCCGGGATGCCGGAGAGGTCGACGCCGCGCTTTTTCGGGGCCGCGAGCGGGGTGTCCTTGGCGCCGATCAGGACGATGCCGAGGAGGTCGGTGCCGAGCGGGGTGTCGTCGTCGCTTTTCAGAAGGTCAGGGGTGAGCAGGGTGATCGCCGGGGCCGGACGGGCCGGTGCTGGCGGCAGGTTGCGTTCGACATACTGCGCACGCGCAGGGGCGGCGACCAGCATGGCGGCCAGCACGGCGGCCACGGCAAAGCCGGGCCGGCCGGCGCGCCGGCGGCTCCGCTTCGAAAAAGTCTCCTCGCTCGACCCTTGCACGTCCAAGACAAAACCCCGTGACGCCGTATTCTCGTTTCGCCCGGCCGTTGCCGCCGGTTTCTCGTCTGTCGTCTCAATTCCGCGGCGCTGCCGGCACCACGGCGGGCGCCGCTCCCGGTGCTGCCCCCGCAGGCCCGGCCGTCGCCGGGCGGATGCTCTCGAGCGCCTTTTCCGGATCGACCAGCCCGGCACCGGTCTGGGTGTCGGTCCGCGGCCCGAGCGGCGTCGCGGTGCGTCGCAGAATGTCCCGCACCTCGGCCGGCTTTATGCCGGGTTTTGCCTCGATCAACAGCGCCGCGACGCCGCTGACATGCGCGGAGGCGACCGAGGTGCCGGTGGTGAGCTGGTAGCTGCCGCCGGCGGAGGGCACCAGCACGTCGACGCCCGGCGCGGCGACGTCGATATAGGCCCCGCGATTGCCGAGCCGGAACGGCGCGTCGGTGTCGTCGGTCGCGGTGACGGCGATCACGTTCGGGTCGGCGGCCGGATAGAGCGGCGGCGATTTCGGGCCGGCATTGCCGGCGGCGGCGACCAGCACGATGCCCTTCTCCACCGCGGCGGCCATCACCCGCTCGGTCATCAGATCGCGTGGCCCGGCAAAGCTCATATTGATCACCCGCGCCCCGTGGGCGATCGCCCAGTCGAGCCCCTGCAGCACGCGGGTCGAGGTCGCCTCCGGCGTCGCCCCTTCGCCGAAGGCGCGTACCGCCAGGATGCGCACGCCGGGTGCGACGCCGAGCAGCCGGACGTGGGAGGCGATCGCGCCGGCCATGCCGGTGCCGTGCAGATGCGGGGCGGAGGGCAGGCCCGTCGGGTCGTAGCGCTCGGTGACGACGCCCGAGAGGTCGGGGTGGCGGGTGTCGATCTCGGAATCGATCACCGCGACCGGCACGTTCACCCCGCGGGCGAGGCGGTGCACCTCGCCGAGATGCAGCTTCTGCACCACGTACTGGCCGGGATCGCCGGTGAGCCCGAGGCCGCGCGAGGCGAGCTCGGCGAGGTCGGGCGTGGTCGCCGGGGCGGTGGCCGCACTCCCCTGAGCGAGCTGGAAAACATAATTCGGCTGCGCCGAGGAGACGATGCGGTTCGCCTCGAGGCCACGGATCAGGGTGCGGATGTCCTGCCCGTCGGCCATCCGGAAGCGGTAGAGCGTACGGCCGGTGAGGGCCAGCGGGTCGGTCGCGCCGATCTCCACCCCGAGGTTTTTGGCGATCGCCTCCACCTGCGCGCGGGTCACGCTCGCCGGGATCTGCAACAGAATCTCGTTCGCGACGAAGCGGGTCTCGCCGAGCGGCGGCACGCCGGAAAACTGCTGCTCGCTCGGGGTCCGGTCGAGGCCGGGGCCGGGCGGCGGGCCGGCGCCCGGATTGCCACCCGAGCCGCCGCCACCGTTTCCGCCGCCGCCGCCACCGCTTCCGCCACCGCGTCCGTTGCCGCCGGAGCCTTCCTGATGGCGCGGCGGCGGCGTGACGTTCGAGGTGTCGGAGCCGGGCGCGCCGGAACCGGACGAGGTGATCAGGCTCGCCGCGGTCACCGGCGCGAGGCTGGCGAGAATGGCCGGGTCGTCCGGGCTCGGCCCCGGCGGGGGAGGCGGCGGAGGTGGTGGCGGAGGTGGTGGCGGTGGTGGTGGTGGCGGAGGCGGCGGCGGCGGAGGTGGTGGCGGCGGAGGTGGTGGTGGCGGCGGA
>NZ_AKZI01000118.1 GCF_000293785.1 Rhodovulum sp. PH10
GTCGAAGCAGTTAGCTTCGGGTGCCATGATTCGGAGGAGACCGGTCATGGCTTCGATGGCGCAGCATCTCTCGGCCGACGAACTGGAGGATCGCTTCCGGTCGGCGAAGGACGTGGTGGAACGCAGCCATTGCCAGGCGATCTGGCTTCTGGCGAAGGGACACACGACGTCGGAAGTCGCGGAGATCGTCGCACTGACACCGCGGTGGGTCCGGAAGCTGTCGGCGCGTTACGAGCGGGAGGGGATCGCCTCGTTGGGCGATCGTCGTCGGCGCAATGCCGGCGCGAGACCGCTGTTGTCGGCGGACGACCTCGATGCCTTGCGAGAGCGTCTGCGCCGTCCGCCCGACGATGGCGGGCTGTGGACCGGGCCGAAGGTGGCGCGCTGGATGGCGGCCCGGCTCGGGCTCGAGCATGTTCACGCGCCACGCGGCTGGGAAGCGCTGAAAAAGCTCGACTGGTCGCTGCAGCAGCCGCGTCCGAGAAACCCGCGGTCGGCGAGCCCGGACGAGGC
>NZ_AKZI01000119.1 GCF_000293785.1 Rhodovulum sp. PH10
GACGCTCTCGCCGCTGGTCGGCTGCACGAAGGCGGTGACGTAGAGCCATTGATAGCGGTGGTGGCCGAGCGCAATCGGCCGCTCGCCGACCGGCGCCCAAACGCGGCGGCGGACCGGCTTCAGGCCGAGCCGGTGCTCGTCCGCGCCCAGACCTCGACCGGCTTGTCCGGATGTCGGCCGGCTTCTTCGGCGAGCGTGTCGGCGAGCTTTTTTAAAAGCCGCAGCCTCGTCCGGGCTCGCCGACCGCGGGTTTCTCGGACGCGGCTGCTGCAGCGACCAGTCGAGCTTTTTCAGCGCTTCCCAGTCGCGTGGCGCGTGAACATGCGCGAGCCCGAGCCCGGCCGCCATCCAGCGCGCCACCTTCGGCCGGTCCACAGCCCGCCATCGTCGGGCGGACGGCGCAGCCGCTCACGCGAGGCATCGAGATCTTCCGCCGACAACAACGGTCTCGCGCCGGCATTGCGCCGACGACGATCGCCCGACGAGGCGACCCCCTCCCGTTCGTATCGCTCCGACAGCTTCCGGACCCACCGCGGAGTCAGTGCGACGATCTCCGCCACTTGCGACGTCGTGTGTCCCTTCGCCAGAAGCCGGATCGCCTGGCAATGGCTGCGTTCCACCACGTCCTTCGCCGACCGGAAGCGATCCTCCAGTTCGTCGACCGAGAGATGCTGCGCCATCGAAGCCATGACCGGTCTTCTCCGAATCATGGCACCCAAAGCCAACTGCTTCGATCCGCGCCGGGAATCCCGCCTCGGAATCAATCAGCCGGTTCCGGCATGACCCCCTTGCTGGTGTCCATCTCCTACACCCGGCAGGCGTCGACCGCCACGAACCAGGGGCGCCCCTCGACGGGCACCACGCGGACCTTGTGGGTGACCTTGCGCCCCTCGGTCAGGGCGGCGGAAACCCGACGTCGGGCTGCGCCCCGATGTCGTCCGGGACCTCGCCAAAAGTCTGCAGGACGACCGCCTCGTCGAAGTCGCCGGTGTCGGGGTCACCGCACCGGGAGAAGGCGACAGCTCCCGCGTTCGTGGACGCGGACGCCAGCGCAGCCGCCCGCCGGATCGCCGCGCCGGCATGGGGGCACTCGACCGCCTCGCCTGGAACGAGGCCCTCGTCGAGCCGCACGAAGGGCAACGCCACGTAGTAGATCATGGCCGACTTCACCGACACGAAGCTTCGGCCGAGACCGTTGCCGAACGAGCGGGGGCCGCGGGCGGCTGGTCGGGGCCGGACGAGAGCACCGTAGCGCCCTTTCGGACTGACGACCAGGGAAAAGTTCTCACTTTGTTCACATGATCGCGACCTTGGTCGACGCCCTGGACGCGAGGTGGCGAGTTTACGGACTGCCAGCTCCAGCATCCGGCACATGTCCCGCACAAACGACGACGCAACGCCGAGCTGGCTGGTGATCGCCTCGATCGAGGCGGCGGCGACCCACAGCAGTCGGGGGCGGAGCGTTGGGGGCAGCGTTGGGGTACGACGCGTTGTGCGGCGCGGTAAAACGTTGATTTAAGGGATTTTCGGACGAAGGAATCTGGCTGGCGGAGGGAGTGGGATTCGAACCCACGATACGGTTTCCCGTATACACGCGTTCCAGGCGTGCGCCTTCAACCACTCGGCCACCCCTCCGGACCGCCCCTGATACGGAGGCCGGAGCGACATTGCAAGAGGGTCGGTGGCGCCGCGGCGCATCGATGCCGCTGCGGTGCAAAAGGGTCGGTGCCGGCGCGATGTCGAGAGGGGCGCGGCCGGGGACGACGGTGCCGTTTTCGCGCGTCAAAACGGAGTGGTGTCGGGAGGCGAGGCAACTCGCGATATGCATCTGCATTCGCGGGGCGGTGCGTCTCGGCGATCCGGGCAGCGCGGCGGCGATCCGGGCAGCGCGGGGACGGTCCGGGCGGCCGTACGGCGGCTGCTATCGCCTCGGCCGGACCGGGGCACGGCGGGGGACGGGCGGCCGGCAGGGTCGTCATGGGGGACCGTTGCAACGGTTGCGGTCGCGGAGACGGGGACGTGGGGCCATCGCGGCAGGGGCGGGCAGTTGCGGCAGTCGCAACAGTCATGGGGACAGTCGCGACGGTGGCGGCCGCGGAGACGGGGACGTCGGGGCCCGCGCGGTCGGGGCGGTCCATCGCGGCGGTGCGGCCGTCGGGGCGGTCGTGGGGACAGGCGAGGCGGTGCGCGGTCGCCGCTGGCGGTCGCGGGAGCCGCGAAGCCGGACCCGCGAAGCCGACCCGCGGGCGCCGCTTCGTGGCGTCGTCTGGTGCCCGGCGCTTGCGGAACGTCGTCCGGCGGGATATCCGCGGGCGCATGTCGGACCTGCCCGAAAACAATCCTCCTCTCGGCCTGGTGCTGGCCGGGGGCAGGGCGCGTCGGCTCGGCGGCGGCGACAAGGGTTTCGTCCGGGTCGGCGGTCGGGCGATTCTCGCCCGCGTGGTGGAAGCGCTCGCCCCCGCCTGCGCGGCGGTCGTCCTCAACGCCAACGACGATCCGGAGCGATTCGCGGCCTACGCCCTGCCGGTGGTGCCCGACGGCGTGCCGGACCGGCCGGGGCCGCTCGCCGGCGTGCTGGCCGGGCTCGACTGGGCGGCTGTGCACCGGCCGGATCTCGACCGGATCGTCACCGCCCCGGCCGACTGCCCGTTCCTGCCCGCCGATCTCGTGGAGAAGCTCGCGGCGGCCGCGAGCGCGCCGATCGCCTGCGCTGCGTCGGGCGGTCGCAGGCACCCGGTGGTCGCGCTGTGGCCGGTGCGGCTGCGCGCACCGCTGCGGCGGGCGCTGGTCGTGGAGGGGGAGCGCAAGGTCGAGGCGGTGATGGCGCGATTCGGTGTCGCGACCGCCGAGTGGCCGGTCGACCCGGTCGACCCGTTCTTCAACGTCAACACGCCGGACGATCTCGCCACCGCGAACCGACTGGCCGCGGAGATCGACGGGGCCCGGCGGACCAGCGGGCCCGGCGCGGAACGCGAGGACGGTGTGATGGAGAAGCGGCTCGATCTGCGCGGGCTCAAATGCCCGCTGCCGGCGCTGAAGACGCGCAAGGCGCTGGCGACGCTCGCGACGGGCGACCGGCTGATCGTCGTCTGCACCGATCCGATGGCGGCGATCGACGTGCCGAACACGGTCCGTGAGAGCGGCGACACGCTGGAAATCTCCGAGCGCGCCGCCGACGATCTCGTCTTTCACATCCGCAAGCGCTGACGGCGCCACGGCGCCGCCGCGCGCGGACGGTCGTCATGCCGCCGGGGCGGCCCGCTCGATCTCGCTCTCGCTCACCACGCGCTCGTACTGTTCCTGCCCGCTCTTGATGCGGTACTGCACCGCGCCGTCGGCCACCGGAAGCTTGCGGACGATCTCGTAGGCGCCGTCGGCCGCCGCGCGATAGCGGAATCCGCCGACGAGCCGCACGTGATCGCCTTCACGAAACTTCGCCATGTCGAGAAACTCCTCTGAATCGAGACGCGGCGCGCCGGAGCGGCGAGCGCCGTACGGGGGGCAGGCACGAAGCGGCCCGATGGATGATGTCAGGAACCGTGCGATCGGCGTCACACGGGCTCCTGCGGACGAGACGACGGCCTTCATGTGGGGATCGAGCGGCGAAAATGCGAGTCTTTCGGCAACGAAACCGAAACCACGCTTTTTTCGCACGCTCCGTCGCGGTGGGACGAGCGTGCGGCGGGCGCGTCACGACGCACAAAAAAGCCGGCGGCCGAAGATCGGTCGCCGGCAAATCCGTGCCGTGCATCGTGCGCGGCACGGATGGCACGGATCGTCAGATGCGCCCGATCAGAGCCAGCACCAGCACGATGACGAGCACGGTGCCGATCACGCCGCCGGGGCCGTAACCCCAGCCGCTCGAATAGCCCCAGGTCGGCAGCGCGCCGATCAGCGCGAGAATCAGGATGACGATCAGAATGGTCGAGAGCATGGATCTGGCCTCCGCGGATCATGTGAATTTCGTGACGTCAATACGGGGGAAAAAGGAATGTTCCAGGCTTTGTCGCCGAGGCGACCGGAGAGAAGAAGGCCGGTGAACCCCGCTCCTGATCGTCGCTCTCGATCGTCCTTCGTGAGTCTCGTTCGTGATCACGACCGGCATCGGCGACCGCGGGTCGCCACGCCGTGGGCAAACGCGCCGCACACGCCCGCGACGCCGGACAACAAAACGACGGCGGCACGACGAATCCGCCGCACCGCCGTCGAAACCATATCCGCGCGCCGGCCGCTCGGCCGGCGCCGTCCGCCGCATCGTCAGTCGTTCGACACGCTGGTGACGGTGCGGCTCAACACCATGCCGACCAGAAAGGCTCCGGCGAGGCCGATCGCGAGGCCGCGCCGGCCGCCGATCGTGCGGCCGATGGCGATGCCACTCGACAACAGCCGCGGATCGAGCCCGAACGGCGGCGTCTTCTGCGCGGCGGCGTGGGCGATCTCCACCTCGCGCCGCTCGGCACGGCGCGCCAGCACGGCGCGGACGATCACGGCGATCACCGCGACCAGCAGGAAGAAGCCGCCGAAGCCGAGACAGGTGACGATCGGCCCGTACCGGCCTTCCAGCCACACGAACAGGGCAGCGCCGCCGAACACGATGGCGATCAGCACCGCGATGCCGGCGACCGTCGACCAGATCGCGTTGTTCACGATCGCGTCCAGGCGCGTCTGCCAGCGATGAAACAAGCTCTCGAACACGATGCCGACCCGCTTTCTAAATCAGCGGCGCCACAGCGCGCCGAACAGGAAGCCGAGGCCGAGCGCCAGCGCGACGGTGGACAACGGCCGGGACCGCACGTTCTCCTCCACCGTGGAGCCGATCGTGTCGGCGAACTCCGACACCGCGTCGCGGCCGCGCTCGCCGTAATCCTGCATGGTGTCGCCGACGTTGTCGCGCATGCGACGGAAGCGGTCCTTCACGCCGGTGAAGGCCTCGTCGCCGGAATCGGTCAGCGCCGACGAGAGCTGGCCGGCGAGGCGCGCCACGTCCTCACGCAAGCTGTTGAGATCCTTCTTGAGGTCGTCGACCGTCGAGGCGGGGCCGTTCACGGATGCCATTGTTGGTGCTCCAGTGGGATGAAGGGTCGCAGATGGGCTGGACCGTCAGCCCGGTAACTCGCTGACACCGGAAAAGTTCGATCGCGGTTCCCGGCGGAGGGGTGCGCAAGCGTGCGGCGCGGTCGTGTGCGCCGTCCGGCGAGATCGGCAACGGCGTGACCGGCGGTGGCCCCATGGCGCCGCGGGCGCGGGACGACGACGGCGGAACCGGCGCGCCAGTCGGTGCGTTTTCCGCCCGACATTTTCGTCACCAGGAGGCGTTCCGATGGGTCGTTACTTTCTGCTGTGGTTTCTTGGTATTCCGATTCCGGTGCTGGTCCTGATCTGGATGTTCGGCGGCCTGCACTGACGAGCTCGCTCGCCCCCGCCTGCGCCCCGATGTCGCGCAGCGTCGGCGAGAACCAAGCAACGAGCCGAAGAAAAAAAAGAGCGCCGCGGACACCCGCGGCGCTCTTTGCATGTTCGGTGGCTCGCATGTCCGGTGGCGACCCGTTTCGGTGGTGCCGCCCGACGCCGTGCCGATCCGCCGAAAGGTCTCTCGCTCGCCCGCTTCTGCGCTCAGGCGGCCTTGCCGGCGGCGCCGTCGTGCGGGCCGCGGCGCAGCGTGTGGAGAAAGTCCTTCACGGAGTTGCCGAGCCGCTGCGCCTGATCGGCGAGGCTGCCGGAGGCCGCCATGGTGGTGCCGGCCTGACGCTCGGATTCGCTCGCGTGCTCGGTGACGCCGTGGATGTTGGTGGTGATGTCGCGCACCCCGGCAAAGGCCTGCTCGATGTTGCGGGCGATCTGCTCGGTCGCCTGCGACTGGGCGTCGATCGCATTGGCGACGTGTGCGGTGATGGCGTCGACCTCGGCGATGCTGGTGCCGATCACCGTCACCGCCTCGACCGCCGCCTTGGTGGTGGTCTGCACCTCGACGATGCTCTGGGAGATGTCCCGGGTGGCCCGTGCGGTCTGCCCGGCGAGGTTCTTCACCTCCTGGGCGACCACCGAAAAACCCTTGCCGGCCTCGCCGGCGCGCGCCGCCTCGATGGTGGCGTTGAGCGCGAGCAGGTTGGTCTGCGCGGCGATCGCATTGATCAGCTCGACGATCTCGTCGATCCGCTCGGTGGCGCTCGACAGGCTGGCGATGGTTTTTCGCGCTGCCTCCACCTTGGAGACGGCGTCGCGGGCGACGCCGGCCGAGCGGTTGACGTCCTGGCCGATCTCGCGCGCCGAGGCGGCGAGCTCGGTGGTGGCGGCGGCGACCGACTCCATGTTGGCGCTCGCCTGCTCGGAGGAGTCGGCGACGATCTTCGCCCGCGAGCGCGTCTGCGACGCGCCCTCGCCGAGCACGCCGGCGGTCGAGCCCATGTTGCCGGCGGCGCCCGACACCGCGTCGATGATGGCGCCGATCGCCGTCTCGAACTGGGCGGTGTTGGCGTTGAAGGCGGCGACCCGGCGGCGGATCACCTCCATCGCCTCGTTGATGCTGACGCTCGCCACCTTCATCGAGCCGCGCAGCCCGGCCGGCAGGATGCGCCGGTGGTACTTGTCGTCGCGGATCGCGTCCATCACCGCGGTCGACTCGCGGATATAGGCGTCGCAGCGGTCGATCGAGTCGTTGAAGGCGTGCTGCAGCCGGCCGAGCAGGCCGCCGTCGCGGATGCCCAGCACGCGCGCCTCGAAGTCGCCGTCGGCGATGCGGGCGGCGACCGCCGTCACCTTGCGCACCACCGCCGCCACGCGCGCGAGCTGCCAGCCGGCGAAGGCGAGCGCCGCCACGGCGACGGCCGCGCTCGCGGTCGCCACCGTGGGCGCGGCGGCGACATCGGCGGCGAGGCCGACGAGAAGAGCGAGCACGGCGACGGCGAAGCCGGCGACCGTCCTAAAGAGCGAACACGAGCTCGTCATAGGGGAGATTCTTCGAGTTGACGAAATCCATCAGGCGCCGATACCCCGCGTCGAGCGCGGCCTTGCCGTTCTGATGCCGCTGCTCCTCGCGGAGCACGTCGGCATAGACGGGCGCGACCGCCTCGATCGCCCGGCGCTCCGGGACGCGTCGGTTGGAATGATAGGCGACGATCTCGCGATCGGCGTTCAGCGATGGCGTGACGTGGGCGAACACCCAGTAGAAGCTGCCGTCGCGGGCGAGGTTCTTCACATAGGCGAAGATCTCGCGCTTCTCCTGGATGGTGTCCCACAGGAGCTTGAACACCGCGCGCGGCATGTCGGGATGGCGGATGATGCTGTGGGGCTGGCCCATCAGCTCGGCTTCGCTGTAGCCGCAGATGTCACAGAACACCTTGTTGGCGTAAGTGATGCGGCCTTTCAGATCGGTCTTGGAGACGATGATGTCGTCGGGATCGAAAAAAACCTCGACGTCGGTCGGGGCGGGGTGGATCGGCACGGGCAAAGACCTCGAGCAGGGAATGCGCCGATCAGCATGCCCGCGGATGGTAAAGGAAGGCCTACGACTAGCCGCATTATTGGCATTATTGGCGCATAGCACGAACGCGGTGCGAAAGCATGGTATGCCGCGCCGGTGGCTCGGGCCGGTCGCTCGGGCCGAGGGCCGGCATTAACGATCAATTCACGCTGTCCTTGCGGCCGGCGGCGCGTGGCCGGATGATCGGCACTCGATCAGGAGGCACCGATGCTCGAGCGTCGCAAGGAGCCGCGTTCCCCGTCCTATCTCGGTGCGCGGATGACCTACTCCAAGGCCGCGATGACGGCCGAGTGCATCGTGCGCGACCGCTCGGACCACGGCGCGCTGGTGTTCGTGCGCGGCGACTGCATCCCCGACACGTTCGATCTCGCGATCCCGCAGCGGCAGCTCGCCTTCCGGGTCCGCACCCGCTGGCGCAGCCACGACGCGGCGGGCGTCGAAATCCTCGGCGAGTGCGAGCGCAAGAGCGAGCGTCCGCAGTTTCCGGGCGAGCGCCTCCTCCGGCTGAAGACCGAGAACGAGCGTTTGCGCCGCCGCGTGCGCGACCTGACGGAGTAGGGTTGCACTGGCCTTCGACGGTTGCGCCCATTTTGGGTGCATGGTAGGCTCGTTTCATGCGGATCATCGCGCGACGCACCCTGCGCGCGTTCGTCGAGCGGCATGCCGGCCACAAGGACCAGCCCGCCCTGAAGGCCGCGGTCGATGCGTGGTTCGACGAGGTGCGCCGGGCACAGTGGCGAAACACGGCCGACGTGAAGCGCCGATACGCGACCGCGAGCATCATCGGAGCCGACCGCATCGTCTTCAACTTCAAGGGCAACAGCTATCGGCTCGTCGTGGCGGTGGACTTCGAGAAGAGTATCGTCTGGATCAAATGGATCGGCACGCACCGAGATTACGATGCCGTCGATGTCGGGACGGTCGAGCATGAAGGCTGACCGTACAATACGGCCGATCCGCAGCGAGCGGGATCACGAGGCGGCGCTCGCCGAGGTCGAGCGGCTGTGGGGGGCTCGCTCCGGCACGCCGGAGGGCGACCGGCTCGACGTGCTCGCGACCCTGGTCGACGCCTACGAGACCGAGCACGTCCCGATCGATCCGCCCGATCCGGTCGAGGCGATTCTCTTTCGCATGGAGCAGCAGGGTTTGACCCGCAAGGACCTCGAGCCCTTCATCGGCAGTCGGACCCGCGTGGCGGAAATATTGAACCGCAAGCGCAATCTCTCGATCGACATGATCCGGCGGCTGCACGAGGGACTCGGTATCTCGGCCGAGGTGCTGATCCGTCCGACCCGCAGCCGCAACGCGGCGTGACGCTCGCAGTGCGGCGTGGCCGTGTGCAGTGCGCCAAATTGCGCGGCGCGCGGCTTTGGTGAAATGCCGCGGGCCATCCCGTACCCGTAAACGAAATTGACCGCGGCGCGCCGACCGGCCAGCCTGCGCGTTATCGGTGTGAGGCGGCCTCGCCGATGCCCGGCGAGTGTCCGTCCCCCGCGGGGACCGCAGAATGGCGCTACGGCCCGTCACCCTCGACGACAAGTACGATCTGACCAAATCCCCGGTGCTGGTCACCGGCTATCAGGCCATCATCCGGATGTGCCTGATGCAGAAGGCGCGCGATCGCCGGGCCGGGCTGCGCACCGCCGGCTACGTGACCGGCTATCGCGGCTCGCCGCTCGGCGGGCTCGACCAGCAGTTTTTGCGGGTCGACCCGCTCCTGAAGGCGAACGACATTCTCTTCCAGCCCGGCCTCAACGAGGACTTGGCCGCCACCGCCGTGTGGGGCTCGCAGCAGGCCGAGCTGCGCGGAGAAGGGCGCTTCGACGGCGTCTTTGGTCTCTGGTACGGCAAGGGGCCGGGCGTCGACCGCTCGGGCGACGTGTTTCGCCACGCCAACTGCGCCGGCACCTCCCGGCACGGCGGCGTGCTCGCCTTGATGGGCGACGACCACACCGCCGAAAGCTCCACCACCGCGCATCAGTCGGAGTTCAACTTCGTCAATGCCGTGATCCCGGTGCTCAATCCGGCCGGCGTCCAGGAAATTCTCGATTACGGCCTGCTCGGCATCGCGATGTCGCGCTTCACCGGCGCCTGGGTCGGACTGAAGTGCGTGCACGAGACGGTGGAGTCGACCGCCGTGGTCGACGGCGACCTCGACCGCGTGCGCATCGTGAGTCCCGGCGAGGACGCGTTTCGCATGCCGCCCGGCGGCCTGAGCATCCGGCTCGGCGACACCGTGCTCGGCCAGGAGGCGCGGCTGCAGGACTTCAAGCGCGACGCGATGCTCGCATTTTCGCGCGCGAACAAGCTCAACCGAACCGTGATCTCGGGCGGTCGCGCGCCGAAAATCGGCGTGGTGACGGTGGGCAAGAGCTATCTCGACGTCCGCCTCGCGCTCGACCGGCTCGGCCTCGACGAGGTGCGCTGCAACGACCTCGGCGTGAGGCTGGTGAAGATCGGCTGCCCGTATCCGATCGGCCGCGACGACATGCTGGAGGCCGGACGCGGCCTCGATCTCCTGATCGTCGTCGAGGAGAAGCGCTCGCTGGTCGAGGTGCAGGTGCGCGAGGAGCTGTACGGCACCGCGAACCAGCCCATGGTGGTCGGCAAGAAGGACGAGCAGGGTCGCTGGCTGTTTCCGGTCAAGGGCGCGCTCGACGTCGACACCATCGCGCTCGCCATCGGCGAACGCCTTCTGGCCGTCGCCCCGAACGAGGAGCTCGTTGCCCGCGTTGCGGCGGTGAGGGCGGCGGCGGCGCGCACGACGGCGCCCGACCTCGCGGTCCGTGTGCCGTATTTCTGCTCCGGCTGCCCGCACAACACGTCGACCAAGGTGCCGGAGGGCAGCCGCGCCTATGCCGGCATCGGCTGCCACTACATGGTCCAGTGGATGGACCGCGCCACCACCGGCTTCACCCAGATGGGCGGCGAGGGCGCCAACTGGGTCGGCGAGGCGCCGTTCTCCAAGCGCCCCCATATCTTTCAGAATCTCGGCGACGGCACCTACACGCATTCGGGCTCGCTGGCGATCCGCGCGGCGATCGCGTCCGGCGTCTCGATCACCTTCAAGATCCTCTACAACGACGCGGTGGCGATGACCGGCGGCCAGAGGAGCGACACCGGCCTGACGGTGCCGCAGATCGCCACGCAAGTGGCCGCCGAAGGCGTCACCCGCATCGCCGTCGTCAGCGACGAGCCGGACAAGTATCCGAAGACGACCACGTGGCCGCCCGGCACCACGGTGCATCACCGCGAGACGCTCGACGACGTGCAGCGCGATCTCTCGGGTCTGCCCGGCACCAGCGTGCT
Source organism: Rhodovulum sp. PH10 (assembly GCF_000293785.1). Taxonomy (GTDB): domain Bacteria; phylum Pseudomonadota; class Alphaproteobacteria; order Rhizobiales; family Xanthobacteraceae; genus Rhodoplanes. The sequence continues at coordinate 10,790 of NZ_AKZI01000119.1, forward strand.
GATCTACGACCAGACCTGTGCGGCCGAGAAGCGCCGCCGCCGCAAGCGCGGGCTGTTCCCCGATCCCGACCGGCGCGTGGTGATCAACGAGCTCGTCTGCGAGGGGTGCGGCGATTGCGGCGTGCAGTCGAACTGCGTGTCGATCCAGCCGCGCGAGACCGAGTTCGGCCGCAAGCGGATGATCGACCAGACCACCTGCAACAAGGACTTTTCCTGCGTGCAGGGTTTCTGCCCGTCGTTCGCCAGCGTCTCCGGGGCCCGGCCGAAAAAGGCGAAGGCCGTCAGCATCGACCCGCTCTCGCTGGCCCGGTCGGAGCCGGCCGGCACGGCGCCCGCTCTCCCTCTCCCCGCGAGCGGGGAGAGGGGCGGGGTGAGGGGTGATTTCGCGGGGGCGACGGACGGCCTCCCCACCCCGACACTGCCGAAGGTGGAAAAAACCTACGGCATTCTGGTCACCGGCATCGGCGGCACCGGCATCGTCACGGTCGGCGCGATTCTCGGCATGGCGGCGCATCTCGAGGGCAAGGCGGCCGGCGTGATCGACATGGCCGGCCTCGCCCAGAAGGGCGGCAGCGTGCACAGCCACATCCGTATCGCCGCGCGCCCCGAGGACATCCAGGCGATCCGCCTGCCGGCGCACGGCGCCGACCTTTTTCTCGGGGGCGATCTGGTGATCGCGGCGGGGCATGCGGCGCTCGCCACCGTCCGGCCGGGTGCCACCAAGGTGGTGGTGAACACCGCCGAGGTCTTGCCCGGAGCGTTCACGAAAAACCCGGACTACCGGTTGCCGACCGAGCGCTTGAAAGCGGCCATCACCACCGCCGCCAGGGACTCGTCCCGGGACGGGGCCGGGGACCGGTCGAGGGACGAGTCCGGGGACAAATCCCCCCACTTTCTCGATGCGACGAAGCTCGCCACCGCGCTGACAGGGCAGTCGATCGCCGCCAATCTCTTCCTGCTCGGTTACGCGTACCAGATCGGCGGGGTGCCGCTGTCGGCGGAGGCGATCGAGAGCGCGATCGCGCTCAACGGCGAGGCGGTGGCGATGAACCTTTCGGCCTTTCGCTGGGGACGCCGCGCCGCCCACGACCTCGCCTCCGTCGAGGTTTTGGTCGCGCCCGCGGAGCCGGACGAAAACTCGCCGCGCCGGCCGTCGAAAACGCTCGAGGAGACGGTGGAGCGGCGGGTCGCCTTCCTCACGGCCTATCAGAGTGCCCGCTATGCTTCGCGCTACCGCGCGTTGGTCGCGCGGGTCGCTGCGGCCGAGCGGGAGAGGACGCCGGAGCAGACCGGCCTCACGCTCGCGGTGGCGAGATCGCTGTTCAAGCTGATGGCCTACAAGGACGAGTACGAGGTGGCGCGGCTGTGGTCGGACGGCTCGTTCCTCCGCCAGCTCGCGAGCGACGTCGACGGCGAGAAGCTGCGTCTCACCGTGCATCTCGCGCCGCCGCTGATCGCCCGGCGCGACCGCCACGGCCATCTGCGAAAGATGACCTTCGGCCCGTGGATTTTTCCGGTGTTTCGCGCGCTCTCACGCCTGAAAATCCTGCGCAGCACGCCGCTCGACCCGTTCGGCCACACCGAGGAGCGGCGCACCGAGCGGGCGCTGATCGCCGATTACGAGGCGATGCTCGACGAGGTGCTGACGGGCCTCACGCCGGACAACCATGCGCTCGCGGTCGCCCTGGCTGCGGTGCCGGAAAAGATCCGCGGGTTCGGCCACGTGAAGATGCGGGCGGTCGCCGCCGCCAAGGCCGAGGAGGCGACGCTTCTGGCGGAATATCGCGCCGGACCGGCGGCCACCCTGCTGCAGGCGGCGGAGTAGGGAAGCGGCGCGTCATATCATCCGCCCTCCGCCGGCGGAGCGAAGGACGAGCCCTCGAACAGATCGGCGAGCGCGAGCCGCACGCCGATCGCCGGCAGGGCGAGCGTCGCGTCCAGTCCGTCGTGCGTGCTCCGCCGCCAAAAGCCGTCCGGCGAGCCGTCCGCCTCGCGGCTCCACAGGTCGACGCGCGGCGCCTCGGTGTCGATCAGCAGAATATGGGCGATCGACGGGACGGTGCGGTATTCGGCGAGCTTGCGAACGCGGTCGAACGTCATGGTGCTCGGCGACAGCACCTCCACCACGACCCGCGGGTCGGCGACCGCCATGTCGCGCGCGCTGCCCTCGCCGCAGTCGACCGTGACATCCGGCCGCCGCACATTGCCGGAGGGGATGCGCACCGCGAGGTCGTCGGTGGTCGGCCGGCACGGCCCGCCCCGGAGTTTTGTCGCGAGCTCGCGGATCACGTTGACGACCACCCGGTCGTGCGCCCGCGAGGCGCCGGTCATCATCTTGGCCGGCAGCACCGGCACACCGTCGACCAGCTCGTGCAGCCGCTCCTGTGTCGCCTGCCAGACGAAGAACTCGTCCGCCATCATGCGGCGGAGATCGGGGTGCGACATCGGCTGCCTCGGGCGCGTCCGGCTGCGGCCGTGTGGGGCTCGCAGGTGGAACTCGAATGTCGAATTCGCTCCGCGGCGAGCATAGCACACGGCCCCTGCGGCGCCGGGACGCACGTTTCCGCGCGTGCCTGCGCCGGTGCGTTTCCGCACCGTTCGCCGCCGGAACCGGCCGATCGTCGACCTCGGGGGTCTGGATGCGCCCGGCCGGGCCTGCTATCGCTGTCGCCGGTCACAGATCCGAGCCACGATGAACGAAAGCGTTGTACCCCCCGCCTCCTCCGAGGAGGCCGTCGCCTTCGATCCGGCCGATGTCGCGGTCCGCACGGCACCGCCGGCACCCGCGGCTTCCTCCGGCTCGTCGCCCAAGCCCGTGCCGTCGCATCGCCCGGCCGATCACCCGCCGGTCGAGAGCGGGCGGATCGGCGTGCTGATCGTCAATCTCGGCACCCCGGACGGCGTCGATGCCGGCTCGGTGCGGAAATATCTCAAGGAATTCCTGTCCGACCGGCGGGTGATCGAGGTCAACGGGCTGATCTGGAAGCTCGTCCTCAACGGCATCATTCTGCGCACCCGTCCGGCCCAGAAGGGCAAGGACTACGAAAAGATCTGGAACTGGGAGAAGAACGAGTCGCCGCTCAAGACCATCACCCGCTCGCAGAGCGACCAGCTCGCGGCGGCGCTCGCCGAGGTCGACGAGCGCCTGGTGGTCGACTGGGCGATGCGCTACGGCAATCCGTCGATGGATTCCCGCCTCAAGGCGCTGCAGGCGAGAGGCTGCGAGCGCATCCTTCTGGTGCCGCTCTATCCGCAATACGCCGCCGCCACCACGGCCACCGTGTGCGACGCCGCGTTCCTCTCGCTGATGCGGATGCGCTGGCAGCCGACTCTTCGGGTGGCGCCGCCCTGGCACGACCATCCGGTCTATATCGAGGCGCTCGCCCGCTCGATCGAGGCGGAGCTGGACAAGCTCGACTTCGAGCCGGAGGTGCTGCTGGCCTCGTTCCACGGCATCCCCAAGGAATATTTCGTCAAGGGCGACCCCTATTACTGCCACTGCGCGAAGACCTTCCGCCTCTTGGCGGCGCGGCTCGGGATGGGGCCCGAGCGCTTCCGGATGACCTTCCAGTCGCGCTTCGGCCGCGCCGAGTGGCTGACGCCCTACACCGACGCCACCGTCAAGGGGCTCGCCGAGAGCGGGGTGAAGAACCTCGCGGTGGTGACGCCCGGCTTCACCGCCGACTGCCTGGAGACGCTCGAGGAGATCTCCGGCGAGAACGCCGAGATCTTTCTCCACAACGGCGGCGAGAGGTTTTCGGCGATCCCCTGCCTCAACGACAGCGAGGAGGGCATGGCGGTGATCCGCGCGGTGGTGCTGCGCGAGCTGAAGGGCTGGATCGACGAGCCGGCCTGACCGCCGGCCGCGTCCCTCCGCCTCCTGTCCGTCGGCCTCCCGTCGGTCCGCCTTTCGACACTCCCTCGGCGAGAAATTTTTGAGCCGCGTCAAGGCGCCGCGGCCGCTCTGCGCTTTGCTCGACGGCGTCGGCTGCGGCCGACATTCGATCGGCAGACGACACCGCTCCAGCGGGTTCCCGGTCGTGGCGGATCATCATGACGCGAGACGATCACAACGAGGCACTGCTGCCCACCGTCGTCGTCGTGAACAACGATTCCGGGCTGCGCAACGCGCTCGGCTTCGCCCTGGCGGTGGAGGGCTTCTCGGTGCGCACCTTCGCCCGCGGGCGCGACCTCCTGGCCGCCGCCGACCTGCCGGACGGCGCCTGCGTGGTGACCGACGCCTGGCTGCCGGACATGTCGGGGCTCGAGCTGGTCGAGCGGCTGCGCGACCGTCGCCGCGGCCTGCCGGCGATCATGATCACGGCGGATGCCAGCCCGCGGCTGCGGCGGCGGGCAAAGGAGGCGGGCGTCGCGGTGATCGAGCAGCCGTTGAGCGGCGACAGCGTCGTCAACGGCGTGGTGGCGCTGCTCACCACGCTGTCCGACCGGGCGGCGTGCTGATCGGTCCGGCCGGTGCAGGCCGGGGCGCGGTGGTCAGCGCTTGCCGAACGCCTCGCGAAAGCTGTCGAGCTTGGATTTCGAGGCGGTTGCCTCCTCGATGCGGGCGGCGCGCTCGGGATCGCACACCACCACGCCCTTGTCGGTGAGGCGCTGGGTCTTGTTGTCGAAGCCGTACTCGCGGCAGTTGCCGTTCTCGTCGACCTTGAGGAGCAGCTTGCCGTGGCGGACCAGCTCCTCCGGCGAGGGGCCGCTCGGGCCGAGCAACCGGGTGGTGAGCGGCGTGTAGCCGAACGGGCCGGCGCCCATCTCCTGCAGCACCAGCGTCACCGCGACGATGGCCGCGCCATAGGCGGCGATCGCGCCGATTCCCCGATGACGATGTTCGACCTTGCCCATGACACCAGCCTAGGAACGACTCGATTAATGCCGACTTTGCGAGAAGGCTCGCATTCGATGGAAACGGTATTTCAAGCCCGGTGTCGGTGGTCCACCGCATTTTTCGAGCCGATCGTGCGGTGAGCCGGAGAGACCGACGCGTTCCGGATTCCCGGACCAGTTGGGGGGACGAGTCCCCTCGGGACGGGTCCCCTCAGAGCCCGTTTGGGAACTCCGACGGGGCTGCGCCGGAGCCGCTT